>NZ_CAWMPM010000036.1:0-120742 GCF_963869435.1 Nocardia violaceofusca NBRC 14427 | reverse complement strand
AAGCCGCACACGAGGGACACACACTGGCAAGGGTCGACTTACAGGGTGCGCCAACGTATTTCGATTCCCGTGTATCGGGATCGTAGGAGTACATCGGGATCGGTCGGCGGCACTCCCCGTATTTATCAGCCGCCGCTTGCGCGATGTCATACAGGTTCGGCATCGCACGCCGATCGGCCGCGGTTTCCCGGACAGGGCCGAGGGAGGCCGTTCCGGTGTCAGGCTGTTGGTCTGTCATGGTCGGGCCTCCCTCACGGTCGTTGGTGGTTGTCACGCGGCGTTGTCGTCTTCCTGGCGGGGCGGTCCTCCCAAGCCGCCGGGGATGTGCGGGAACGGGGCCAAAATCGGCTTGGCGAGCGAATCAGCGTGCCGGAACACCAGCTGCACACGAGCCGGGCCGGTGATGCTGACGCGGCATTCCTGCGCCCCGAACGCATGCGCCAAATGGCTTGCACGGTTGGCCCAGTCGTCCGGGCACTGACCCGGCAGCATCGCGGCCCGCACGGTGTCGGTGGCCTCCCCGATGTCGATGCCCAGCAGCCGCGGAATCTTCACCGCTCCGCCGAGGTCGTCACGCACCGACAAGCTGCAATCGTCCAGCCGTGCCGACCACTGCCGGCGATACCGGAACCAGGACAGGAACCGGGACCGGACACGGCGAGAAACCCAGTGGGAGAACGATTCCGGAGCCTTCACCCACCACAGCCCGAGCGCAGCGACCGTGGCGAGTGTCATGCCGAGGGCGGGGAGCCAGCCGTAGAACCAGTACAGGGCAACGATGCCGGCGACCGGGACGGACACCATCGGGAACAGCAGCGCCCACCACGCCACGATGAACACCGAGATCACTACCCACCCGATCAGTGCCAGGAACAGGGTCAAGATGTCTTCTACCGGGTCGCGGCGGGTCCGGACCGTGGTGGTGGTTTTGGTGGTGGTGCTCACTGCTTCACCTCGGATTCCTCGAACAACCCCAGCTGACCGGGGCACTCCCAGTTGGCGGGAAGGTCTTTGACCTTGCGGTGCTTGGACTTGCGGACCCGATCCGCCGCCGCCTGGACGATCGGGTTCACCTGTCGGGCTACCGGTTTCGTGGTCATGCGGCCCAGTCCCCGCCGTCGGGGTCGTAGCCGTGGCCGAACACCTCTCCGGTTTCGGCGAGGATGTTCACCGCGATACCGATCGGGTCGAGTCCGCGGGCTTCGAGCTGGCAGCGGCGACGCGCGTGCAGGCCGATCACATCGGCGTATTCGCTTGTGCGCTTGCTCATTTCAGGTTCTCCTGTTCGTCATCGGGTGCACCGCAGCGGTCGCAGCGGCGAAGGTCGTTCGTGGAGGGGAAGAGGTGGCCGCGCAAGTCGCACTCGGCAGTGATCGCGCAGCCGTCGCAGGTGATGCGATCACCGTCGTAGAGCCACCCGTTACGGCCACCGGCGAGGTAGTAGGCGGCCTGATGGGTGGAGGTGAAGCAGACGGCCTCACCAGCACGGTCGGTGTAGAGGTCGCCGCAGCTGTCGCAGTAGATGACCACGTGGCTTTCGGTGACAAGTCCGCGTTTCATGCCGCCACCGGACCCGTGTAGCCGTCACCGGGGATGTCGTCGTCGCCCAGGTCGTCGGGGTCGAAATCGCTGTAGTCCTGGGTCGGGGAGAAGTCGACATCAGCGGCCGGGGAATAGCGTTCGACGATCTCCTTGGTCTGCTCGTCGGTGATCCAGAACGCGCGGACCCGGACGAACCCCTTCTTGCCGTCTTCGCCGACGTAGCCGACACCCTGGGTGTCCTCCGGAATCTCGTCACACAGCGCGCCTCGGTCCCTGGCGCCCTGGCCGTGGATCATGGCGATCTGTGTCGGTTCTTCCAGCCGGAGACCGATGCGAGTGGGGAACAGTTGCCGGTTGGGCATGACCTCCTTGGAGGGGTCCTGCACAGCAGCGATCACCGAGACCCCGACCGCGCGGCCCTGCGACTGCAACATGCCGGTCAGACGACGGAACGTCTCCTGTTCTGGGCGCTCGGCATACGACGACAGCGCCGCGGCCTCGTCGATGATGAGCAGGATCAGCGGCTCATCCTTCGACGGCACCAGCTTGCGCAGACCAGCCGCACGCATCCGGGCCTGACGCTCCTGCATCACCTTTACGGCCTCTTCCAGCACGCCGAGGATGCTCGGGGCGTCGGTGGCGAAGCGGACGAACAGCTTGTTTTCGCCGACGCCGAACTCGACACCGCCTTTCGGGTCAGCGAGCCACACGTCCACGAACCCGGCTTTGATCGCGGGACCGAGGCCGGCCAGAATCGACCACAGCACCGAGCCCTTGCCGGAGCCGGTGGCACCGGCAATCAGGATGTGCGGGTAGAGGATTCGCAGCAGCCACGGCGTACCGTCTTCGCGCACACCCGCCGGAACCGCTTCCAGATCCACACCCGCAGCCGTAACGGTGCCGGTGTCGATGTTGGTCACGACCGCTTCGGCGAGGGTGTCACGCACCCGCAGTTCCAGACGCACCCAGCCCGGGGCCGGGGACGATGCGATGACCTGGTCCACGCCGACGTAATCGGCTATGCGGGAACGCATTTCGTCGTTGGACCAGTCCGAGAGGGTTTGCCCGCCCCGCATCAGCAGGTCGACAGTCAGACCGTGACGGGAGAAGTCCCACCACTCCACCCGCGGATATCCAGTCTCCGGAGAGCCGAGTTTGAGGTCGGAGAACATCAGCTGCGCGTGGGTGGTCGAGGCGAACGACAACACCGCCGGACGGAGCACTTCCGGGGTCTCTTCCAGATCCCGTGCCAAACCTTGCGCGGTCGTGGTGGCGGGTCGGCGGCCCCACGGCAGTATGTGTGCCGCGAACACCAGCGCCCCCATGGCCGCCGCAGCGACCGGGACCATGTCGACAACGGTCATTTCGGAGCCTCCCCCGAGGTTTCGAGTTCGCAGAACAGCTGGCAGCCCTGCTCATTCGCCGGAGGCAAGCTCGGTTCGGAACAGAACAAGGTGCAGCCGTGGGAATCCGGCGCGGCGGGTGCCGGTTCGTCGCAGAACATCACGCACCCCGGTTTGCCAGTGGTGTGTTCGACAGCGGCCGGGGCCACGTCGTGACGCGGACCGAAGGCCAGCAGGCCGGCCACACCGAACGCGACCGCGGTTGCGCCGAGAGCCGTAGCACCTACGGCCGCAGCGCCGTTGAGACGGGTTTCCATAACAGATCAGCCCCCGATCGGGACAGAGACCGGCAGCAACGGAGGCTGCACCGGTCGAGAAACAGGAATCGATTGCGCCACAGGAATCACAGGCGCAGCAGGCACCACCGGAGGAGCCGGTTCGGGGGCCGCAGGCTCCTCGACTCCTCCACAGCGGTCGGCGCGTCCTCGTCAGCCTCAGCCACCACCGGAGCAGTAGCCGGAGCCGGATTGCTTTGTGCGGCACGGAAAAGCACCGCCAGGCCGTGAGTGTCGACGAGCAGCGATATCGGGGCGATGGCCGCCACGATCGCGCACAGCCACGCCGGGAGTTCCTTACCGGCGGCTACGGCGTGGATGCTGTTGCCCGCCACCGACACCAGCGCCCCGACCACCAGAACCCAGGTGAAGAACTTCCGTTCCGCCGACTTGGCCAGGACCAAAGCGCCGGCGGTGGCCTGAACGATCGTGCCGTCGATGATCAACGGGAACAGCCACGCATCTGACGCCGGAATATGCGCCAGCTTGGCCAGATCCCGCAGCGTGGCGAACGACAGCCGGAACGCGGCAGCGCCGACGCCCACGATCACCAGGACCGCGAACACCCGCGCCGCACGCATTCCCCGCTCAGGCGTGAACATCACGCAGCCTTGTCCGCCGTCGCACGAGCCAAACGAGGCCAGCTGATCGCCGACTCCGCCTCGCCATCGAACAGCGTCATCGAGACGTACCGGCCCACGCCGTCACAGTCCGCGCGATCGAGCATCCGCACGAGAGCCTCCGACACCAGCCGATTGAACTCACGGTCGGCCATCACGCCACCGCCTTCTCAGCGGCAACACGCTCCGCGGCATCGTGGAGCATGACGATGCTCATCAGCGACGCGACCAACTGCCGAGCCTCATCGATCGCCATGCCGACATACGCGCAGTGATCGGGCGAATCCGTCACCTGGATACGGACGTAAGCGGGCTGACGGCGGCCGTAATCCGTGTCGTGCGCCGGGACGTAGTCAACGCTCACAGCGTCCGTGACGTCGCCGTTGAAAGTGCTGATGTAAGCCACGACGATCACGCAGCCTTGTCGGACTGACCACGAGCCGGACGAGCCGCACCCGGATCGGCCGCCGGGACCTTGCCGCCGGAGTTGTCACCCACGATGCCGGTCGCGCGAATGTAGAAGCCGATCGACTTGAACTGGCCGTTGCCAACCACGCGCGGCTTGAGCAGCAGCCCTTCCAGCTCGATCGGGCGCAGGCCCTCCATGACCTCCGGCTCCGAAGGCACCGGCATCTGGTCACTGACGAAGGTGATATCGAAACCGGCCTGCGAAGCCTTGCCGCCCGACCGGTCCATGACCGTGGCCTTCCACAACCGCTTGCCCGAGCCGTTGCCCTCCCGGTCGTAATCCTGCGCCTGACGCTTCGGCGCGGAGCGGTCCTCGCTGAACTCGGTCTGCGGCTCGATGTCACCGAGCAGCAAAAGGCCCTTGGGGAACACGGCGCGGAACTCGGTCGGAATCCACATGTCCTTGAGTGCCATAACTGAATCTCCTTGTGTCTGGGGTGATTTCGAATTTCGCCTCAGTCGGTAGCGGCGATGGATTCATCGTATACGTAGTTTCGTATACGCACAAGGAGTTTGCGTATACGAAGCGCTAGAAAGATCAAATTCGCAGGTCAGAGCACCGACGCAGCATTGTTCGTATACGCATCTTCGTATACGCTCAGCTCTAGAAGTTCGCGACTACCCGCCGTTCCGAAGGTCCCCGCCATCGGTCCGCGCGGCACACACAGGGACAAGAAGGGGTGCGTAATGAGATTCCGCCCGACAGCTCTCGCATGGATCGACCCAGACGTCAGCGCCGCTCCGGAATGGGATCGCGCCCAGATCCAGCGCCTAGCAAGACAGCTCGGATACGCCCTCGTTTGGCCGGCATGCTCACCACTGCCACTACCTGACCAGGTTCGCGCGGCCGACGTGGACGCCGTACTCGTGCCGTCCGCAGCCCACCTTGATCCACTCGCACTGAACAACCTCATGGACGTTGTCGACGTCGAGGCGGTACAACCTCGCCTCTCGTTCGCCCGTTGGCCCATGCAGCAAAAGAGCGGGAGGCAGCGGTGAGCACTTCGGGCCTACTCGGACTACTCCTGGTGGTCCTCCCCCTCTCGGTGGCCGTGTATTGCGTGGTGACCTACTGGCCGGAGCCGCGCGGCTCCAATCGCCAACCGACGCGAACGAATCGAGACCGGGCCAATTCGGATACGGATTCGAATACATGAATATGTCCACCAGTCACCTGCACAACCGCGGTTTTACGTATACGAAGTGCGGTACACTAGTTCCGAGTCCTACTCGTTAGCGATTTTCGAATTGAAGGGAATGATCCCGATGGCAGAACCTGCCTACGTTTCCATCGCAGGCGAATACGCCCGGCGAATTCGGGTCGGTGAATTACCGCCCGGAACTCAGCTGCCAAGTTATTCGGAAATCGCTGCCCGCAACAACGTCTCCGACATCGTTGTGCGGAAAGCGCTTGAACTGCTCCAGAGCCAAGGGCTTGTTCGGTCTGTGCGCCGACGGGGTGTGTTCGTATCGGATCGGCCGAACCTGATCCGGATATCCCCCGAACGTCAGATGGAGGACCCGGAAGTGACGTTCGCGAACGAGTCCGACGCCACGGTGGAGATCGACCGGGTAACGGAGACGGTTCCGGCCACGGAAGCGCTGGCAGATGCACTTGGCGTGTCAGTGGGCGAGGAGATCACCCACGTTGTGACCCGCGCCCGCGAGGAGGGGCGGCCTATCTCCGTGTCGGACACGTATCAGCCCGTCGACGTCACCGGCACGTCCGACGCTGCCACGCTGGAGGAGACAGTGGCCGACAGCATTCCGGTTCCGTTGCACGCCGAGTGGTTGAAGACCACTCCAGGCGACCTCGTGAAGACCGTCCATCAGCGCTATATAACTGCGACGGGGCGCGTAATCATGGTGTCGGATGTTTCCTATCCCCGAGATCGCTATTATGCGTTCGTCTTCCGTATGAACTTGAAGCCGGAATTGGAAGCCGCCGCCGAAAACTGACACATTAGATAACCGCCGGTCATCCGAAATCTGGATAACCGGCGGTTTCTTTTTATCGACGGACCCAGCCTTGAGCCCGGTCCGAGAGGTTCCACCACGACACGAATTCCGAATCTTCCGATTCAAGTTCCCACCGCGAGTTCAGCGCATCGAAGAAGCCGTCATTACCAGTCTTTCCACCTTTGGGCTCGCCAATGTAGACCAACCGTTGGCCTCCGTTGGCTTCGAAGGCTGCCAGCGCGTCCGACGCCATCGCATTGCCCCACCCAGGCGGCCAGCAAAGGAACAGAACCTCATCGGCTCGGCCTACACCCCGCGCGGCGAACCGACCGAGATCACCGACGCTCAGCCACACATCCGCTTGCCCCGTCGCCCGCACAAACGACGGATTCTCCGTCCGGTCCGGCGGTTCCGAGTCATACGCCGCAACGTTCACACCGACATCCGCCAACTGTGCCGCCCAGTAACCGCGGCCCGCACCAAGCTCAACTATCTGGCGTCCGTCGCAGAATCGGCGCACCCAGGAGATGGTTTCCGGGGACGGAATCGCGTAGGCGTAGGTCGCCTGCAAGATCGTTTGCGCGAACCCCAGTCGCGCACTTCCTTGAGGCCGGCCACCGTTCACCACGCGTCGGCCCTCATGCTCGGACACCGATGGCCCGACGATGTCCCAATACGGATTCGCACTGATCGACGGCCCACCCGTCATGTAGTGGACAAACCGCAGATCGAACGCGGCATCTGCCCGGTCGTCTCCCGTCCCCGGCAGCATCGGAGCGGTATCGAGGTACTCCGCCACTTTCGGATACTCGGACCGCAAACGCTGCTCGTCCCCCAGCAATCCGGCCAGTTCTTCACGACGGTCCGCCGTCAGCGCAAGGTCAGCCATCCACCAAGTCTGTCCAACCGTAGTCGTTTTCGCGAGCAGTTCCGTCGAAGCCGCGCCGTCGCCTGACGCAGTTGCCGAGTCTTGTTCCTAGGATCGATGCGCAGCCCAGCGCATGACTGCCGACGCGAATGCCCCAACGGGTCTTCCTCACAGCCAGGGAAACGGCGCGCCTGCTGCAATGTCCCGGGCGACGACCATGGGCCGACTCATCGCCTCCCGGGGACATTGCTCGCGCTTGAATCGTCGGACGAGAGTCCGGCGACACAGATGCTTAACTCGCAGTGCGGGACGCAACACCCCCGGCCCCATACCGATCTCGGGACGACAAGGCCACGCGCCGAACCAAGCCGCGCACTGCTTTCCGCTTATTCTTCGAACGTTCGTCGTCTCCGTTAGAAAGCTACGATAACAACCGCCAGGGAGCCAACCGCCATCGTCACTCTAGTTCACTAGCGATCTTTGCGTTTATTCTATCTTCCAAAGAGATCGTGTATTTATCTAGAGATAAATAGTCTCGACCAGTCCAGCTCCCGCCAGGCTCCCACATGAAGCTCTGGATCTGCGATAGAGGGCGCCCACGACTCTTTGCCTTTTGGATCGCCTCCAATGCCATCTCATAATCGCCGCACTGAAACCGCGCAAATGCCAAATTCAAGTATGCGATCGGCAGAAGAGCCCGGGGCCGGTACGGGGAAGATATCGAACGCTCAATCCATTCGACTGCCTCATTCGGATCTTCCGGAATTAGACAGAATCCTAGGTTGTTGGCCACTTCCCAATCATCCGGCTCAGCATGGCTGATCATGCGGAATAGAGCCACGGCGTCGTGCCTCTCACCACGCTTAATAGCTTCAATAGCGACACCTGTGAATTGGGCCACTTGGATTCGGCCTTTATATGTCCTAGTGGTCTCGAGAACCTTCTCGAATTCACGACTCCCGTACTCTGCGAGAACCTCAGCGAGTTTGGGGCCATCCACGGGCCGATCACGCATGTACCCCGGCGGACAACAACCAGATCGTTGTGAATGCATGTAGCGCCATTCACTTACCCACGATGACGGAGTCCAAGTACCAAGATAGGTCTCGGTGAACCTATCCACGAGCCACACAGCATCTGCATCACGTGGCGGGAGCTCAGACTCCCTCGGCGCGGAATACGGAACAGCCGAAGGGGCACGGTGGCTGATGAGATCCTCTACCGGTGCCGTGAGTATCCACAGAACAATATGCCACGTAAATTCGCTATAAATCGGCTCGATGACGTCTTCGACATCACCATCGAGAACAACATCCCCCGGAATGGCGGATTTCAGATATTCGATCCAGCCCAGGCTGCTTGTGGCACCAGACTTATCTTTGATGGCTGCGTAAATGTGGTAGTAGATAGACGCTTGCATACTCGTCGCGAGTCCGTGCCGAAGAACAGAGTGAGCGTCAACTTTCCGCGCCGTGAGCTCTTCAAGAATCTTCGTTGCGAATTCGAGGTTGGGGCGGTCATCCTCATCGATCTTCATCCATGCGAATTGATTCTTCAGACCCATGACCAACGCTGTCATGCTCCACGTGTCAATTGAGCGTGAACGTTCGCGTATATAAACCTCACGAGCATCAAACGGCTTTGCGTTTTCCTGAGGCCCCCGCCTCGGTCGCGGTCGCCTAAATGCGCGCAAGTCGCTCCCCAAATCGAGCGCTTCGTCCCGCACCAACAACACTTCATCGTTATGCCGGATAGTTGCAGCGAGCTCATCGCCGAGAATATCTTTGCATTCCTCAGCGCACACAGGGGTTCCGTCAGATTGAACCGCGTAAAATGGGCACGAAGGTGTCAAGTCCGGCAAATCGCACGCATCACTATACTGTGCTAGGGCGCGATACAACAAACTGTCGTGCTTGCGCTTAGCCTCCCCCGGGTCGGTCAACGGTATGCGTCCTTCCGGGGCACGATCGTAAGGACGATTACGGGCTCTGTCACGTAAATAATACGATGCGTTCGACCAAGCCGAAGGGAACGCTTGCCCTCAAGCTTGCCCTTAAGCTTTTTGCCTAGCGCAGGCTCAGACTGTAGGCGCTCAATGAGCGTTTCAGCCTTCTCCCTCAAGGCCGGCGGCAGACCATCCAGATCGGCGGTAGCCCTCTTGGTTCGTCGAGTCATGCGTCGAGTTCCGCCTCCGCTTCGGCGATCGCATCCATCGCGTCGTCATCACTCAGGATGTTCAGCGTCTCAAGAAGGGACTCGTACTCCTCGTACGAAAGCACCACCGCCAACGGCTTGCCATGCCGGGTGATCGTGAACTCAGTCCCTGTCTCGACCACCTCATCGATGATGTCCTTGAGGTTCTCTCTCGCTTCTGTCAGAGCCACGACTGACGATGTGTCGGTTGGCTTCGCATGTGCGTCCATACGAGAACTGTACGTTCTTCCGTACGTTTTCGGCAGGGGATTTAGTCACAGCCCGGTGAACATTCGGAGACTCAGAGAGAACCAAAGCCTCCGACCAGGCGATCCGCATCGCTCGCAATCGCTATGTGCGCTCCCACCCGGACTGGAGCAGTCGCGGTGGAGTGATCGACATCCGAGCTGTGCTCACCGCTTGCTCACTCCTGATCCGCCCATTGCCGAATTTGGCCACAGAGGATCAAGGCGCGCCTGCTGCGCCGCCCGCGCGGCTCCGCCGCGCGGCGACGCGCAACGCGCGCTGATGGGGCGTCGCACGCGGCGCGTCGGCACGTCGGTACCGCGCGGGCGGCGCAGTGACGACGACTGTTCCTATCTGGCCACTTCACGCAACGATGTGGCAGTGCTGGGCACTCCGTCTGCCGTACCCGGCCGGGCCTCCCGCAGCCGAGGACCGAATCGGCCGGCCACCAGCTCAGTCGACCGGCTGTGGTCGCCCTCGGTAGCCGAATATCCGAGGAAGCTCACCAGGATCTCACCACTTCGGCCACCGGCAGCGCCGCCGGTGAGTGAGTCGCCAACGACGTCGACTCCAGCCGATCCCCCGATGCTGGTCACATCGGGACACCGGTCACCCGGTGCGGACGACGGTCCTTCCGTCCGCATCGGGTTACCGCCACAACTCGCGTTGAGTCGCTGCCGAATTCGCCTTATATCTAGTAGATGGAGGAGGTGGCGCGACTACGGGCTACAGGGTCCGGGATCAGTCGCCAAGAAGTTCCGCGCCTGTACGAGTGTCTCCAGCGCCGGTTGTCCGGCGACCACACTGTCGTAGTACGGCCTACGCTTATCCTTGCCAAGGCCCAGACCTCCCATTTCGACGGCATCGCGCCAGATCAGTTGTCGACCGGGATAGGTGTTCTCTCCCGGAAACAGATTGGCGCTTGGATAGAGCATCCGAGGGCGCGGGTCCACGTCCTTGAGCGCATCGTGCGCTTTCGCACCTCGAACCAGGCTGAGCCCCTCCGCGATCTGCCCAGCGTGAGTGGCGCCCGAACGTCGGTGATACGCCTTTTTCAGCTTGTCGTCGTGGGCTGCTTCGCGGTAAGTCCGGAGGGAGTACAGCTCGTCAAGCGCGTTCTTGACCGCGCGCCGCTGCTCCTCGGGAGTGGAGGCCCGCCGTACGCGATCGATCGCCGCATCGATGTCATCGATCAGCACGCTGACTGCTATCACGCCGCGAACGTATCGCCTCGGGCCACCGGTGCCAAGGCAGTTTCGCGAAGCGAGTGTCCCACCTTCCTCATAGCCGAATCGTCTCGCTCCAGCCGAACGAGTCAAGGACCACCTACGGCGTCCGCTACGCGGTGCTGCGCATCCTTGACACGCCCGACTTCCGCTGAGGGCGGCCAGTATGAGGAAGGCGGGGAAGAGCAGTCGGCGGCAGCCAGACCACCGTCCGCGCGTGCAACGAACGTGCGACATTGCGCGGATCGGGGCGGATACCAGCGGTCAATCCTGGCAGCGGCCCTCATTGCCGGAGAACACGAAAAATCCCCCTGACCAGGTGATATGTCAGGGGGATGTGGTGGCCAAGGCCGGGATCGAACCGGCGACCTTCCGCTTTTCAGGCGGACGCTCGTACCAACTGAGCTACCTGGCCGGGGCACCCGAACCGAATGCCGTACAACAAAGCGACCCTGACGGGACTCGAACCCGCGACCTCCGCCGTGACAGGGCGGCGCGCTAACCAACTGCGCCACAGGGCCTTGCATGCTCTCAACGGTGTTGCCACCGTACCCCCTACGGGATTCGAACCCGCGCTACCGCCTTGAAAGGGCGGCGTCCTAGGCCGCTAGACGAAGGGGGCCCGCCGGATCTCTCCGGTCCGTACCTCAACGGCTTCCGTTGGGAGCTCGCATAGCTTATGACAGGCTTTGCGCTATTCCCAAATCGGCTGGTCAGAGGCCCAGATTCAGATCTTCCAGGCGTGCCGAGGCCTTCCAGCCGTGCCGGCGGAACTCCTCGAGCCAATCCTGAGTCGCCATCGCCTCGATGATCACCTCCAGCGCCTCGGTGAACCGGGTGCGCAGATCGACCCCGCCGCCGAGCAGATCGATGATGTAGCGCTGTCCGGCCAGCGCGGCGGCCAGGGTGCGGGTGAAGCGGTCCGGGTCGGTATCCAGGCGCAGCTGTTTGCGGTCGACGGCGCGCACCGCGAGCAGCCGCGCGGACCGGCTGACGATGCGGCTGCCGCCGGCTCGCGCGTCCTGATAGAACTCCGGTTCGATCACGAGCCGGAACTCCGCCTGGGCGATGATGTCGTTCTCCAAGCGCAGCGCGACCTCGTCGATCATCCCGTGCATGATGTCCAGCGGCTCGAGATCCGTTCTGGCCAGCCACCTTTCGGTGGTCGCCCGATATCGTTCGACGGCAGCGTCCAGCACCGCCCGGGCCAGATCCTCCTTGGAATCGAAATGGAAGTACATCGCGCCCTTGGTGGCGCGCGATCCCTCCAATATGCGATTCAGCGATGCCGCGGCATAGCCGCTCTTCCCGAATTCAACGGCGGCGGACCTGATGATCGCCGCCCGTGTCCGGCGGGCCCGCTCTTGCTGCCGTGCCATGCTCGAAACGCCTCCGAAGCTGCTTGCCGCCGGAGGAACCGATAGGGGACGGTCCTCGACGAGAAGTTATTAGATTTTCAAATACTTAATTCCGGGCTAACGCCCGGCTTTCAGACTTTCGGTACGAAAATTCGCAGGGATACCTGAAACACACCAGCTGGTATAGTTTCGACGTCCGGGTGCGCCGCAGGGGGTGCGCACCCGGGCGTTTCGTTCGTCTCGGATCCGCCTCCTGCGACGTCGTCTCCTCCGACCTCGTGACCGGCCCGGCCGGTCGCGAGATGTGCCGGCACCACAATCTTCGGCCGAATCCCAACGGCCGGAAGATCTCCCGGATTCGCCGGAATTCACCAAGCGATCACCGTACCCCGAATCCCGGGCAGCGCGCCACGTACCGAGGAGTCACTTCACCGGGAACCGGAACCGGTTGCGGCAAATGCCCGGTTAGCGCCCGGGTATGCGAATTCCGGCGCGCCCCAGCAATGTTCACCACCACCGGCCGGCGCCGTGGATACCCGGGACTCATCCCGGCCGCTGCGGTCGGCCACCGGGCGGATCCACCGACACGATCACCTCCCGTACCAAATATGTTGTCACGCACTACGTTTGAACAATGTTTCCACACTTCCGCGCTGAAACAAATTGCTGAGCAAGGTGATTGCCCGGCAATCGGCCGGGTATCCGGGAACGCCCCGGCGCTCCGGAACCGGCGAGGCCGGGATACGGAACCCTCGGACCGCCGCGGCGGGCGCGGCCCGGCGTTCAGGGGGCTGCCCCGACATCGCCGGCGGCGATCCCGCTCCCGGGAGCCGCCACCCCGCCGTCGAATGCCGCGCGACCAGCGCAGATACCCACCCCCACACCGTCACACGGATACCGGTTACCACTTCCGCGCGCGAAACATTAGACTTGCGGACCGCGCCCCTATAGCTCAGTTGGTAGAGCTACGGACTTTTAATCCGCAGGTCCCAGGTTCGAGCCCTGGTGGGGGCACACCGATGGGCCGGAGTGCACGCTCCGGCCCATCGCCGTCTCCGGCGTCGTCCCCCGGCTCGGGCGGCCGGGACCTGGGCAATCCGATACTCGGCTAACGTTCGAGACTCCCAGCCGATACACCGTTGACGCACAGGTCTCCCCCCTACACTCGCAACCGGTTGGGGCATGTGCCGAACACCCTTATGAGTTCTGTCACCGAGGCTGTGAACTCATACAGGTGCGCTTCGCATCACACCTACGGTGCCGTAAGGTATGGGCGGCTGCGGCACGGCCAGCAGGGGGGCGACCAGCAATATCGCAGGACAACACCGAAGGGCGTATGTATGGCAAGGGATCTGACTCAACTCGAGCTGCTGACGGAGTTGGAGCCGGTTGCCGAAGAAAACGTCAACCGGCACCTTTCGATGGCCAAGGAATGGCACCCGCACGACTACGTGCCGTGGGACGAGGGCCGCAACTTCGCCGCGCTGGGCGGCGTCGACTGGGATCCGGAGCAGTCGAAGCTCAGTGAAGTGGCGAAGGCCGCGATGATCACCAACCTCCTCACCGAGGACAACCTGCCCTCCTACCACCGCGAGATCGCCGAGAACTTCTCCCAGGACGGCGCCTGGGGAACCTGGGTCGGCCGCTGGACCGCCGAGGAGAACCGCCACGGCATCGTGATGCGCGACTATCTCGTGGTCACCCGCGGCGTGGACCCGGTGGCGCTGGAACAGGCC
Source organism: Nocardia violaceofusca NBRC 14427 (assembly GCF_963869435.1). Lineage (NCBI taxonomy): Bacteria > Bacillati > Actinomycetota > Actinomycetes > Mycobacteriales > Nocardiaceae > Nocardia > Nocardia violaceofusca. The sequence continues at coordinate 106,848 of NZ_CAWMPM010000036.1, read as the reverse complement.
CGCATGGTCCACATGACCAACGGCTTCGCCTCCCCCGCCGAGGCCGACGCCGGCTTCCTGCACTCGGTCGCCTATGTGACCTTCCAGGAGCTGGCCACCCGCGTCAGCCACCGCAACACCGGCAAGGTGTGCGACGACGCGATCGCCGACCGCATGCTGCAGCGCGTCGCCGCCGACGAGAACCTGCACATGATCTTCTACCGCAACATGTGCGGTGCGGCGCTGGATCTGGCGCCGGATCAGGCCCTCGACGCGATCACCCTGATCCTCGAGAACTTCCAGATGCCCGGCGCCGGAATGCCGAACTTCCGCCGCAACGGTGTGCTGATGGCCAAGCACGGCATCTACGACCTGCGCCAGCACCTCGAAGACGTGGTGCAGCCGGTGCTGAAGAAGTGGCAGATCTTCGAGCGCGACGACTTCACCGCGCGCGGTGAGCAGACCCGCGAGCGGCTCGGCCTGTTCCTGGACAAGCTGGGCAAGGACGTCCTGAAGTTCGAGGAGCAGCGCGACCGCATGCTGGCCCGCGAGGCCGCCAAGCGCGAGCGCGACCTCACCGCGGCGAGCTGAGCTCGCCCGCACGACTACGACCGGGACCGGTGCCGCACGGCACCGGTCCCGTCGCACGCACCGGGAGACCTGTGATCTCTCGCACTGTCATTCGGATGGGACACTGGAACTCGTGACCGCGGCACTCGACACCAGAACCGGATTGCGAATCGGCCCCTACCCCGTCGATCCGCCGGTGGTGCTCGCGCCCATGGCCGGGATCACCAATGTCGCGTTCCGGAAGCTGTGCCGCGAATTCGGCAGCCGCACCTCGATCTACGTCTGCGAGATGATCACCGCGCGCGCGGTGGTGGAGCGGCACGAGAAGACGCTGCACATGATGGCCTTCGACGAGGACGAGCATCCCCGCTCGATGCAGCTCTACGGCGTGGACCCCAAGACGCTCGGCGAGGCGGTGCGCATCATCGTCGGCGAGGGCTGGGCCGACCACATCGATATGAACCTCGGCTGCCCCGTGAAGAAGGTGACCCGGCTGGGTGGCGGTGCCGCGCTGCCCTACAAGCGACGGCTGTTCGCCGAGATCGTGCGGGAGATGGTCGCGGCGGCCGAACCCGCCGGTGTGCCGGTGACGTTCAAATTCCGCATCGGCATCGACGACGACCATCGGACCTATCTCGACACCGGGCGCATCGCCGAGGCCGAGGGCGCCGCCGCGGTGTCGCTGCACGCCCGTACCGCCGCGCAGCTGTATTCCGGCACCGCCGATTGGTCGGCCATCGCGCGGCTCAAGCAGGCCGTCACCACGATTCCGGTACTCGGCAACGGCGATATCTTCAGTGCCGCAGACGCACTCGCGATGATCGCCGAAACCGGTTGCGACGGAGTGGTCGTCGGGCGCGGGTGCCTGGGCCGTCCGTGGCTGTTCGCCGAGCTGAGCGCCGCGCTGCGCGGGGAGCCGATTCCGGAGGGACCGCGACTGGGCCGGGTCGGCGAAATCCTGTACCGGCATGCGACCCTGCTCGTCGACCACGACGGCGAGGACAAGGCCATGCGCGATATCCGCAAACATATGGCCTGGTACTTCATGGGCTTCCCGCTGGGTTCGCAGCTGCGCCGCAGCTTCGCGACCGTGGGCAGTCTCACACAGCTGCGCGAGCTGATCGAGCAACTGCCGCCGGACGTGCCGTTCCCCGCGGATGCGCAGGGGCCGCGCGGCCGCCAGGGTTCCCCGGCGGCGAAGGTGGTGCTGCCCGAGGGCTGGCTCGACGATCCCGAGGATCCCACCGTGCCCTCGGCCGCCGACGTGATGCACAGCGGAGGCTGACGCGCGCATACTCTCCGACCTGCGCCGACAGTGATGGGTGATTGAGAAGTGGCCAACTGTGGCGTAATCGTTATCATGGCTGGGGCCGATTCGGCCGGATGTGACTGCGCGTGCCGCCACCGGAGTGATGGAATCGACAGCTCCGGTCGCGACGAAGAGTGAAGTGAGGTTCGTTGGTGGGTGACGACGATCGGCGCGGGCGTTCGTCCCGGCCCGGAGGTCGCGCCCCGTGGGAGCGATACCCTGCGCCGGATTCCGACGAGGCCCCCCGTAACCGGCGTGCGGAGGAACCGCAGACCTCCAAGCCGATCACCGTCCACGACCTCGTGCAGCGGGTCGACAGTGAACGTATCGAGCGCCGCCGCAAGGATGAGGCCGGTAAGCGCCGCACCGCGAACGAGAGCGGCGCCGGCCGCACCCCGCAGCCCGAGAACACCAGCCGTCAGGCCGGAAACCGCGGGCGCACAACGGATAACACCGCCCGGCCCGCCACCGGCGCGAACCGAGCGGCCGGTAGCGGCACCCCGCGGGGCGCCCAGCCGGCAAACCCGCCCGGCCGCGGCGGCGACCCGCGCGACCTCGCCCGCGGGAAGGCACCGACCGGTGCATCGGGCGCCATCCCGACCACACGCGGCCTCAAGCCGGCCGACGGCAACGCCTCGAGCGGAACATCCGGCCCGGTGCCCGACCCGCGCACTCGCCGGCCGCGCCCCGAGCAGTCCGCCACACCTGCGGCACCGGGCAGGCGTGGCCCCGATCCGAAGCCCGCGCCGCCGCAGCCCGGGCCGGCCGCCGCGCAGCGTGAACCCGCGGCGGGTACACGCCCGCCGGCCACTCCGGTTCCGCCGGGTACGGCCGCGGACCCACGTCGCCTCGGGGGCGCATCCGATCCACGCGCAGCGTCGAAACCGGGATCGCAACGACCGGAATCCGCCGCAACGCGTAGTGCCGCACCGGTTTCCGCCGATGCCCAGCGAACCGCGGTCTACCGCGCCCCCGCTGCCGAGGGTCCGGCCGATCGGCCTGCCACCGCCAAGGCGCCCGTCGCCGACCAGGTGACCGACCAGTTGCCCGTACCCGACGACGAATCCGGCACGGAGGCAACGGCTTCGGCGGGCCCCGCGACGGTCGGCAAGCCGCCGTTGTCGCGGCTGGCGGCGAGTCGGCAGCGCCGGCGCCGGCGTACCCGGCTCGCGGCCCGGGTGACCACGTCGATGTGCGCGGTTCTGGCTCTCGTCATGACCGGTGTGGGCTGGAACTACCTGCGTGCCACCGACAACGGGTTCACCCAGGTGTCGGCGCTGGACGAGAATTCCGCCGACATCATCGATCCCGGCGGCCAGACCGGTGACGAGAACTTCCTCATCGTCGGCACCGACACCCGTGCCGGCGTGGACAGCTCGCTCGGTGCCGGCACCACCGACGACGCCGAGGGCGCCCGGTCCGACACCGTGATGCTGGTGCACATTCCGGCGAACCGCTCCCGCGTCGTGGCCGTCTCCTTCCCCCGCGACCTCGACGTCAGCCGCCCCGAATGCGAGGGCTGGGACAACGACAAGGCCAAATACACCGACGCGAAATTCCCCTCCGCGATCGGCGACAAGCTCAACGCCACCTACGCCCTGGGCGGGCCGAAATGCCTGACCAAGGTGATCCAGAGGCTGTCCGGCCTGAAGATCAGCCACTTCGTCGGCATCGACTTCAGCGGTTTCCAGTCGATGGTCGACACCATCGGCGGTGTCGAGGTGTGCACCAACCGGCCGCTGGTCGACGAGGAGCTCGGTACGGTGCTGCCGAATCCGGGCCGCCAGATCCTCAACGGCCCGACCGCGCTGGACTACGTCCGCGCCCGCCACGTCCAGGGCGAGGAGCGCAGCGACTACGACCGCATCCACCGCCAGCAGCTGTTCCTCTCCTCGCTGCTGCGCAGTGCCCTGTCCTCGAAGGTGCTCTTCGACATCGGCAAGCTCAACGGCTTCATCGGCGCGTTCAGCAGCCATGCCTTCATGGACAACGTCAACACCAAGGATCTGCTGATGCTGGGCCGCTCGCTGCAGAAGGTGAGCGCGGGCGCGATCACGTTCCTGACGGTGCCGACCGCGGGCACCACCTCCTACGGCAACGAGATTCCCCGCGAATCGGATATCAAGGCGATCTTCCAGGCGATCATCGACGACCAGCCGCTGCCGGGCGAGAAGAAGGCGCCGGAGCCGTCCAAGTCCGCTCCGGCCCCGGCCCCGCCGCAGCTGACCGCCGTGGATCCGAACACGGTGTCGGTGCAGGTGTCCAACGGTTCCGGAGTGACCGGCGTGGCGAGCACGGCGGCGACCAGGTTCGCGGTCGACGGCTTCCAGATCTACAACGTCGGCAACTACTCAGGCGGCACGATCGACAACACCACGGTCCGCTATGCGGCCGGTCACGAGGCCGAGGCCGCGACGGTGGCCTCGGCATTGCCGGGCGCGAAACTGGCCGTGGCATCGAATTTGGGCAGCATCGTGGAGGTGGCCCTCGGCGCGGACTTCTCCGGCACCGTCGGCACGCCGACCGCGTTCGGGTCGCCGGTTCCCGCCCCGGCCGGAGCCACCGATGCCGCCGCGACGCCGGTCACACTCCCCTCCGATCTCGAGCACGTCAACGCGGGCGACGACCTCTGCAAGTGAGCCGCGCTCACCTGCGACGACAGCGCCGGTCTGCCCGGCACCGACGATTCACCCACCGTTCGTGACTTGGTCAGAGCCGGGAACTAGTCTTTGGTTTCATGCGTGTCATCTACAACGAACAAATGGCCGAACTCGCCGATCTTCTGGGTGAGATGGCCGGACTGGCCGGTTCGGCCATGGAGCGGGCGACCCAGTCGCTGCTGCAGGCCGACATCTCGCTGGCCGAACAGGTGATCACCGAGTATGACCGGATCGCCGAGATGATCGCGCAGGCCGAGGAGAAGGCGTTCGCGCTGCTGGCGCTGCAGGCGCCCGTGGCCGGCGACCTGCGGCAGGTGGTGAGCGCCATCCAGATCGTCTCCGATGTGAATCGGATGGGTGTGCTGGCGCTGCATGTGGCCAAGGTGGCCCGCCGCCGGCATCCGAACCACGCGCTCCCGGAATCGGTGAACGGCTACTTCGCCGAGATGGGCCGCATCGCGGTGAATATGGGCGCCGCCGCCAAGGAGGTCCTGGAGACGCGCGATCCGGAGCGGGCCGCGCAACTCAACGAGGACGACGAGGCGATGGACGATCTGCATCGCCACCTGTTCTCGCTGCTGATGGACCGGGAATGGAAGTACGGCGTGGCCGCCGCCGTCGATGTCACGCTGCTGGGCCGCTACTACGAACGCTTCGCCGACCATGCGGTCGAGATCGGCCGCCGGGTCGTCTTCCTCGTGACCGGTGTGCTGCCGCCCGACCCGGACGCCGCGACCGAGAAGATCTGAGGTCGGGCCGCCTCTCCGGTCCGGGCGGAGACCGCTGCCCGTCCAGCATGCGGACGGGCAGCGATGTTATGTGCGGCCGGGGAAATCGGCTTTTGCCGGGACTTCCTCCGTGGTTCGGCCCAGCAGTAGTGACGCGCCGCGCTGAGGTTTCCAGGGCAACAGCGCCGCGACGAGCACCGCGCAGACCAGCAGTGCGCCGACCGCCGCCCAGGATGCGGCCGTCGAGCCGGCGAGGGCGGCCACCTTCATGGCATGCACCAGATCGGCTTTCGCGCCGGCGAAGAACGGGCTGATCGGCGCCTTCACGATCTCCAGCACGCTGATCGGAGTGTCGCGGGCCAGACTCTTCTGGGTGGGATTCATGATCGCGTCCGGGATCGCGTCGATGCGGGCGCCGACTCGATCGGTGTAGACGGAGGTCATGATCGAGCCGAGGACGGCGACGCCGAGGGTGCCGCCCACCTCGCGGGTGGTGTCGTTGACCGCGGACCCGGCGCCCGCCTCCTCGATCGGCACCGCACCCATGATGGATTCCGTGGCCGGTCCCTGCACGACGCCGAAGCCGATGCCCATCAGCACCATCGAGACCAGAACCGTTCCCAGATAGGGTGTTTCGACGGTCACCCGGCCCGCGAAGAACATGCCGGCGGCCAGCAGGAGCAGACCGCACACCACGGTGGCGGTGGTGCCGATGCGCTGCGCCGCCAGGGTCGCCAGGGGCGCGCCGAAGCCCACCGCCGCCGCGAAAGGCAAGGAGTGGATACCGAATTCGAGGGCGCTGAACTCCTTCACCCCCTGGAAGTACTGAGTGATCAGGAACAGGAATCCGAAGGCGCAGAAATAGGAGACGGTGATCGCCAGGGCCGGGATCGAGAAGCGCCGGATCCGGAACAGCCGCATGTTCAGCACCGGTGATTCGACCCGCAACTCCCAGATCACGTACAGCGCAAGCAGAATCAGCGAGAGCGCATAGCCGCCGACGCTGCGCCCGGACAACCAGCCGTGCTTCGGCGCCTCGATGATCGTCCACACCAGCGTCGTGACCGCCACCAGCGAGAGACCGATGCCGAGCACATCGAGCCGGCCGCTGTGGTCGGCCCGCGATTCGGGAACGACGACGAGCACTGCCGCGATCGTGATCGCCGCGATCGGCACATTGATCCAGAACACGGCGTGCCAGCTGAAGTATTCGAGCAGCCACCCGCCGGTCACCGGTCCGATCGCCACCGCGATACCTGCCATGGCGGTCCACAACGCGATGGCCGCGGCTCGGGCCCGCGCCTCCGGGAACAGGTTGATGATCAACGCCAGCGTCGCCGGGAAGACCGCGGCGGCGAAGACGCCCATGCCGGCGCGCGCGGCGATCACCTGGCCGAGGCCCGAGGACATCGCACCGGCGGCCGACATGACCGCCACGCCCGCCAGGCCGATGATCATCAGCCGGCGGCGGCCGTAGCGGTCGCCCAGATGGCCGAGCGGCAGCAGCAGTCCGGCGAACGCCAGGGTGAACGCGTCCACGATCCACTGCAGGCCACTCATCCGGGCCTGCAACTGCACCGCCATCGAGGGCAGAGCCACATTGACCAGCGTGTTGTCCAGTACGACCAGCAGTTCGGCCACACAGATCGCGATCAACGCGAAGATCCGCATCCGCGTCGCGATCGGAATCCCCTGCTGGGCCACTGGTCTCGCCGTTGACACCGTCATCCCGCCTCCTGACTATAACGATCGGTTTAGTTCAGGAGGAAGATAACTGTTACCGCGAGTGTCAGACAACCGACTACGGTAGGAGATGAGCGAGCACACAACTCGGGATCACTGTGATGGACGCCATATCGATGTCCCTGCGTGCCACAAGAGAAAACCCCGTCCCACCAGGGACGGGGCTTCCGAAACACCGACAGGCTCGGCCCGCTCAGCCGAAGCGGCCGGAGATGTAGTCCTCGGTCGCCTTCTGCGTGGGGTTGGAGAAGATCCGCTCGGTCTCGTCGATTTCGATGAGCTTGCCGGGCTTGCCCTGGGCCTCGAGGTTGAAGAACGCCGTCTGGTCACTCACACGCGCGGCCTGCTGCATGTTGTGGGTGACGATGACGATCGTGTACTCCTTCTTCAGCTCGGAGATCAGATCCTCGATCGCGAGCGTGGAGATGGGGTCCAGCGCCGAACACGGCTCGTCCATCAGCAGCACGTCGGGCGAGACCGCGATCGCGCGGGCGATGCACAGACGCTGCTGCTGACCGCCGGACAGGCCACCGCCCGGCTTGTCGAGGCGATCCTTCACCTCGTTCCAGAGGTTGGCGCCGCGCAGCGAGCGCTCGGCGACCTCGTCGAGTTCCTTGCGGTTGCGCACCCCCTGCAGCTTCAGCCCGGCCACCACGTTGTCGCGAATCGACATGGTGGGGAACGGGTTCGGCCGCTGGAACACCATGCCGATGGTGCGCCGCACGCCGACCGGGTCGACCGCGGAGCCGTAGATGTCCTCACCGTCGAGCAGCACCGCGCCCTCGACGCGAGCATTCGGCGTCACCTCGTGCATGCGGTTGAGCGAACGCAGCACCGTCGACTTACCGCAACCGGACGGACCGATGAAAGCGGTGACGCTGCGCGGCAATACGGTCAGCGACACATCGCTTACGGCGTGGAATTTGCCGTAGTAGATGTTGAGATCTTTGACGTCGATCCGCTTGGCCATTGTCGTATTCCGTTCGCTTCTATCGATTCCGCGTGAGCAGTTTGTTGACCACGGCCGCGCCGATGTACAGCAGGGCGATGATCAGGATCAGCGTCAGCGACGCGCCCCACACTCGCATCCGGCCGGCCGCTTCCGGGTTGGCCAGTTCCTGGTAGATCATCAGTGGCAGCGACGCCATATTTCCGTTGAAGATGTTGGTGTTGATCGACTTCGAATAGCCGACGAGGACCAGCACCGGCGCGGTTTCGCCCATGACGCGGGCGACCGCGAGCAACATACCGCTGATCATGCCGGGCAGAGCGGTCGGCACGACGATCCGCAGGATCGTCTTCCATTTCGGGATGCCCAGCGCGTACGAGGCCTCGCGCAATTCGTCGGGCACGAGTTTGAGCATTTCCTCGGTACTGCGCACCACCACCGGCAACATCAGCAGCACCAGTGCCAGCGACACCGCGAAGGCCGACTGCGGGAAACCGAAGGTGGCGATCCACAGCGCGAAGACGAACAGCGCCGCCACGATCGAGGGCACACCGGCGAGGATGTCGACCATGAAGGTGGTCGTCTTCGCCAGCCAGCCGCGACCGTATTCGACCAGGTAGACCGCGGCCATGATGCCCAGCGGCACCGCGATCACCGCGGCGACCGCCGACTGCACGATCGTTCCGTAGATCGCGTGATACACACCGCCCGCGAACTGGTCGGGCAGCACGCCCTTCTGCGACTTGGACCACCAGCCGCTGCTGACGATCGCGTGGAAACCCTTGTTCAGCACCAGGATCAGCACCCAGCCCAGCGGCACCAGCGCGATGCCGAAGCACAGCCACATGACCGAGGTGGCGACATTGTTGCGGACCTTGCGGCCCAGGCTCACGTGGCGGAACGTGGGCGCCTTGATCGGCTTGTCCAACGTGGTGGTCATCACCCGTTCACCTTCCCGCCGGCGGCGATCCGAGCCAGGGCATTGACGATGAAGGTCAGCGCGAACAGGACGAAGCCCGCCGCGATGTAGGCGCCGGTGGGCAGCGCCTGGCTGAATTCCGAAGCGGCCGAGGCGATCTTGGAGGCGAAGGTGTAACCGCCGTCGAACAGCGACCAGTGGCCGGGTGTCGCGGCGGTACGCAGCACGATCAGCACCGCGATGGTTTCACCGAGCGCGCGGCCGAGGCCCAGCATGGAACCGGCGATCACACCGCTGCGGCCGTACGGCAGCACGGTCATCCGCACCACCTCCCACTTGGTGGCGCCCAGGGCCTGCGCGGCCTCGATGTGCGCCCGGGGAGTCAGGTGGAAGACCTCGCGGCTGACCGAGGTGATGATCGGCAGGATCATCACCGCGAGCACGACACCGGCGGTGAAGATCGTGCCACCGCCGCTGATGGAGACGTTGCCTTCCTTGAACAGGAAGAACCAGCCCAATTTGTCGTTCAGGAATTGTTCGAAGGGTGCCAGCTTCTCGGCCAGCACCAGGAAACCCCACAGACCGAACACGATCGAAGGCACCGCCGCGAGCAGATCGACCAGCATCGCGAACGGACGCGACAACACCTTCGGCGCGTACTGCGTCAGGAACAACGCGATACCGACGCCCAGCGGCACGGCGATCAGCAGTGCCAGCAGCGAACTCAGCACCGTGACCATGAACAGGTCGCGGATGCCGAAGTGCATGTTGTCGGCGTTGGTGACGTTGAACTCGGCGCTGGTGAAGAAGTTCGCCTTGTTCGCCGCCACCGACGGCACCGCGCGAATCAGCAGAAACAGCGCGATGAGCGCGATCGCCGCGACGATCGTCGCCCCGGCGGCCGTGGCCAGGGAACGGAAAACGGTCTCCCCCCGGCGGCTGTGACCGCCGGCGTTGCGACCGGCCGGCTTGGTGCTCGACTCACTCGGCATGGAGGAAGTATCTCCCGGCGGGACTTCGTTGCCCGTCCGCGGGCCGGTCGAATCCGACTGGCCCGCGGCGGTGACTTCGTCGTGGACGGTCATGGGTTTCGCAATCAGGAGATGGCGTTGATCGCGGTGGTCAGCTTGGTCTTGAACGCATCCGGGATCGGCACGTAGCCGGAGTCCTCGAGGCCGTTCTGACCGTTGGAGATCGCCGAGGTCAGGAACGCCTTGACGGCCTTGCCGGTGTCGGCGTCGGCGTACTTCGAGCACACGATCTCGTAGGTGGCCAGCATGATCGGGTAGGCGCCCGGATCGGTCGGCTTGTAGAACGACTTGGTGTCGATGATCAGGTCGTTGCCCTCGCCGACGATCTTCGCGGAGGCGATGGCCTTACCGGCCGACTCCGCGTTGAGCGCCACCGGCTTCACGGCGGCATCGGTGATGATCTGCGCGGTGGACAGGTTCTGCGACCGCGCGAAGGACCACTCGTTGTACGTGATGGAGCCCTTGGTGCTCTTGATGGCGGCCGAGGTGCCCTCGTTGCCCTTCGCGCCCTCGCCGACACCGCCGGCGAACGCCTTGCCCGCACCCTTGCCCCACGCACCGTTGGAGGCGGCGTCCAGGTAACGCTGGAAGTTGTCGGTGGTGCCCGACTCGTCGCTGCGGAAGATCACGTGGATCTGGTCCGACGGCAGGTTCACGCCCTGGTTCAGGCCCTTGATCGCCGGGTCGTCCCACTTGGTGATGGTGCCGTTGAAGATCTTCGCCGCGGTCGGGCCGTCGAGGGTCAGGTTGGTGACACCGTCGAGGTTGTAGGTGACGGCGATCGGACCGAAGACCGTCGGCAGGTTCCAGGCCGGTGCGCCACAGCGGTCGGCGGCCTTCTTCGGCTCGTCCTTCTTCGGGTCCAGAGCCGAGTCCGAACCACCGAAATCGGTCTGGCCACCGACGAACTCGTTCACGCCGGCGCCGGAGCCGCTGGAGGTGTAGTCCAGCTTCGCGCCGTCGCAGTTCTGCTCGTAGGCGGCGATGAAGCGGTCCATCGCGTTCTTCTGAGCGGAGGATCCGCTGGCCTTCAGAGCCTTCTTGCCACCGCAGGCCACGTCGACCTTGGTGGTGTTACCGGTCGCGGCCGAGTTGTCGTCGCTACCACAGGCAGTCAGTGTCAGAGTGCCGGCTGCCGCCAGCACGCCGAGGAGAGCGCCGCTGCGCTTGAAATTCACCTGTTCCTCCGGGAAACGCTTCGTACGCGTCCGATCCCTCAACGACCGGACGAGTCCAGTGGGTGGCCGTTCGCAGAGAACTTGCGCACCGAGCAGCGAATGCCGCCCACGATCAAAGTAGATTCGTCCGGTTGACAGCGGGACCTGGGCAAGTGAACGCAGAGTGAACAACCCGGCGCGATTGCGGTTCAAACCTGTGAGATTTGCCGCAGCGTTACTGCGAGCGAATCACCGGGCGGTGTAGGCGGCGTCGATGTGGGCCGTCTCGAACCCGAGACGCGTGTAGGTGTGCACGGCCGCGGTGTTGTCGGCCTCGGTGTAGAGGATCACCGCGCCGAGACCCCGATCGCGCAGATAGTGCAGGCCCGCGAGGGTGAGCACGCGCCCCAGACCGCGGCCCTGAGCGGCCGGGTCGATGGCCACCACGTAGACCTCCCCGACCGCGTCCGAGTTCTCGTCCGGGTCGTGCACCTTGGTCCAGTGAAAGCCCAGAATATGCGTGGGATCCGCGGGATCGGCGGCGATGAACAGCCCCTTCGGGTCGAACCAGGGCGCCGCCCTCCGGACCGCGATCTCGGCCTCGGTCCAGCCGCCCTGTTCGGGATGCCAGTCGAAGGCGGCCTTGTTGACCCGCAGAATCTCCGCGTCGTCGGCGGGCCCGGCATAGGTCCGCAGCACGATGTCGGCGGGCACCTTCAATTCCGGTAGCTCAGCGGTTGCCCGATCGCCGTCCGGAGCCTGCGTCAGGGCCCGTCGCATCTGCCACAGCTCGCGCGCGACGGTCAGTCCGAGCCGCCCCGCGACCGCCCGCGCCGGCGCCAGATTGCCGTGCGCCCAGATCCGCGCACCCGGGCCCCCCGCGTCGAGGGCCGCGGCGACGAGCGTCGCGCCGATCCCGCGTCCGCGCACCCGCGGATCCACCACGGCCTCGGCCATCGCCGGGTGATCACCGTGCGCGGGAACGAGATTCGCGTACGCGACGAGTTCGCCGTCGCGCTCGACGGCGAGGTGCCGCGTCCGCCCGACCGGCGCATCGGTATCGGTATCGGTATCGGTATCGACATCGGCCTGCCCGGATGCGGTCACCGAGAGCACCGCTTGTTCGGAGATCGGCGCGACCGCGTCGGCGGCACCCGCGCGTTCCACCAGGTCCACGATCTTGGCCGCGGTCGCTGGAGCCAATTCGGTGGTCCAGTCCGGCACCTGCACGCTCACACCCATCCCTCGCTCATCCGTTCACATCCGCCGGCACACCGGCTGTTCCGACAACCGGCCCTTCCGACAACCGGCTCGGCTACCGCCCTGATTCCCGCCTGCGGCGAACACCCGTCCCGGCTGCGGGTGTCCTTTCGGCGCAATCCTTTTCGCCGGCCGATCGTCCGGGCCGCGCCCACCGCACCGGCATCCCGTTCGCGTCCCGGCCCACCGGCCTCAGGACGGACTGCCGTTGACCTGGGTCAACTGGTTGTCGTCGGCGCCGTCGTCGCCCTCGTCCGGTATGCCGGCCGCCTGCTCACCGCCCTTGTTGTTGGCCGAGCGCGCCGGGCGAACCGCCTTGTAACCGACGTTGCGGACGGTGCCGATCAGCGACTCGTATTCGCTGCCGAGTTTGGCTCGCAACCGCCGCACGTGCACGTCGACCGTGCGGGTGCCACCGAAGAAGTCGTAACCCCACACCTCCTGCAGCAACTGCGCGCGGGTGAAGACCCGGCCGGCGTGCTGCGCGAGATATTTCAGCAGCTCGAATTCCTTGTAGGTCAGGTCGAGCGGGCGGCCGCGCAACCGCGCGGTATAGGTGCCCTCGTCGATGACCAGTTCGCCGAGCGTGATCTTGCCGGTGTTCTCCGGACTGGCCGCGCCGCCGTTGCGGGCGACCAGCAGACGCAGCCGGGCGTCCAGTTCCGCGGGGCCGGTTCCCGGCAGCAGAATGTCGTCCAGCCCCCAATCGGCGTTGACCGCCACCAGACCGCCCTCGGTCAGCACCGCCACCACCGGCACCGAGGAACCGGTGCTGCCGAGCAGTCTGCAAAGTCCGCGCGCGGCGGCCAGATCGGTGCGGGCATCGACCAGAGCCACATCCGCGGTTCCCGCCTCGAGCAGCGACGCCACCTCGGTGGGCGCGGGCCGCACGTTGTGCGGCAGCAGCGCCAGGGACGGCAGCACGGCTTCCGGGTTCGGATCGGAGGTCAGCAGGAGCAGCTCCACCGGCTCTCCTCCCAATCTGGCATGTCCGCGGGCAACCTCGACGTCATTCGCGAATCCATGCGCGTCGGCACAGGTAATTCGTGCCTACATTAGCGCGTGCGGGGCCCCGATCATGTATTCCGCACTCGCACGGGGACCAGCGGTGATGGCCACCGCCGGGCCCACACCCGCGCGGCCGGCACGGTCCGGGCAGATATCTTCGTACCGGGTAGCCTCTCCTCGGGACACCCACGCCTCGCACCCCTCCGCGCGCGACCGCTGTGTACCGCGCGCCCGGACGGCCTGAACTCGGAGCATGTGGATGAGAAAACTGATCGTCGGGCTGCTGCTGGTGGTCGCGATCGCCGTAGTGGTCGATTTCACTGCGGCGGCCTACTCGGAGTACCGGGTTTCGCGGTCGCTGCGGGCCGGCGGTGAACTCAGCGCCGATCCCGAGGTGACCATCCACGGATTCCCGTTCCTGGCCCAGACCGCGCGCGGTGACTACCGCAATCTCGAGATCCGGGCGCGCGCGAACCGCCCCGACATTCCCGGCGAAATCCTGGTCGAAGCCACACTGAACGGCGTCCACCTGTCGATGCACGATCTGGTGGACAACGACATGCGCTCGGTGATGGTCGACCAGGTGGCCGGCCGGATGCGGATCGAACCGGTCGAACTGGGACGGCTGTTCAACATTCCCGACCTCGAGGTGGTCACCCGCCCGGCCGACAAATCCGACGGCACCGGCGGTTCCGGTGGCTCCGGCATGACCACCCAGGGCGCGCTGGTCCTCACCGGCACCATCCAGCTCGGACCCGAGACCCGCAGTACCGATCGGGTCAGCGTGAAGGCCGATCTGTTCCTCGACGGCGATCAGATCAAACTGGTCGCCACCGACCTCTATCACGGCGGCGTCGAGAGCAACGCGCCGACGACCACCGCCGCCGAACTGGGTCCCGACCTGGACAAGGCCGCGGTCCTGGCCCGCTTCACCCGCACCATCGACACCAAGGATCTGCCGTTCGGGGTGCCCCCGAAGAAGGTGCAGGCCATCGGCGGCAATATCGTGGTAGAGGGGGAAGGGGAGAATATTCGCATTGATATGGACAGGTTTGCCCGACCATGATTGAACTCACGATTCTGGCCGTCGTCCTGCTGGCCGGGGTGGCCGCGGGTATCGCCCTGCGCTACCGCGAGGGCCGCGTGCGGCCGGCCGGCACCACCGAGATCGCGGGTTCGCGCACCGAACTGCTCAGCGCGGTCGGTGTCACCGAGGCGGTGCCGACCGTTCTGCACTTCTCCGCCGAATGGTGCGGTCCCTGCGCCGCGGTCCGGCGGGTGGTGGCCGGAGTGGTCGCCGATCTGGCCGATACCGTGCGGCCGCCCCGCGACGTCGAGATCGATATCGACGCCGAGGCCGAACTCGCGCGCGAACTCAACGTCCTGTCGCTGCCCACCACGTTCGTCTTCGACGCCAACGGGCGTGAGCGGTTCCGGATCTCCGGTGTGCCCAAGGCCACCGATCTGCGTAGTGCCCTTGCGCCGCTGACGGTCCCCGAGGCGGCCTGAACCTCCTGCTCACGAGGGCTTTCCGAACATCTTTGCGCGCGGCGTGCGAGCCGTCCACGCGCCCGGCGTCGGGTCGAGTTTCGTACCCCGGGTCCAATTCCCTCCCGAAACCGGGTAAACTGCTTGGCGTGCAAACCCGCCGAGAGCTGATGCTCACCCGACGCCGCACAGTCGATCTGTGCCGCCTCGGCGGTTGTTGCTGCCTGTGCATGTAGCCGGTCGGCCTTTCGTATCCCTGCCGCCGACCGGTTTCTCCACCGCGTGTGAGATCTCGTCGATCCCCCGGTGATCCGACCTATCTGACGGATAACCCGCAACCGGATAAGCCAGATAAGCCTTCCTTCAGCGCAGGAGCCCCCGTGCCTCAGAACACCAACTCACCCACCGGTCAGGTGGACGTCCGCGGACCGCGGTTCGCGGCGTGGATCACCACCGGTGTCCTCGTGCTGGTCCTGATCGTCTCCGCCTTCTCCACGGCCGCCGCGGCGGTGCTGATCGCTGTGCAGGCGATCGTCTTCGCGCTCGGCGCGCTGTACGGTCCGCGGCGCAGCCCCTACGGGTGGTTGTTCGCCACCTTCGTCGCGCCGCGTGTCGGCCCGGCGACCGAGACCGAGCCGGTGCCGCCGCTGCGGTTCGCGCAGCTGGTCGGTTTCGTGTTCGCGATCGTCGGCTTCGTCGGCTTCGCGGCCGGATCCGGCGTGGTGGGCGCGATCTTCACCGCCTTCGCACTGTTCGCGGCGTTCCTCAACGCTGCGTTCGGAATCTGCCTGGGCTGCAAGATCTATCCCCTCACCCAGCGGTTCACCTCGCGAACCCCGGTCGCTTCGAGCAGCTCGACGAACTGACCGGCCCCACAATCCACCGTTCATCTCTCCACATACCCCGGCAAGTCACATCGAAAGGAACAACATGGCTCGCTCCGATGTCCTGGTCTCCGCAGACTGGGTCGAAGAGAACCTCAACACCCCCGGCGTCGTGATCGTCGAGGTCGACGAGGACACCTCCGCCTACGACACGGGCCACATCGAAGGTGCCGTCAAGCTCGACTGGAAGAAGGATCTGCAGGATCCGGTTCGGCGTGACTTCGTCAACCGGGAGCAGTTCTCGGATCTGCTGTCGGCCCGCGGTATCGGCAACGACGACACCGTCGTTCTCTACGGTGGCAACAACAACTGGTTCGCGGCCTACGCGTACTGGTACTTCAAGCTCTACGGTCACCAGAACGTCAAGCTGCTCGACGGCGGCCGCAAGAAGTGGGAGCTCGACGCCCGCCCGCTGTCGACCGATGCGGTGACCCGTCCGGCGACCACCTACAAGGCCTCCGAGCAGGACCTGTCGATCCGCGCCTTCCGCGACGACGCCATCCAGGCCATCGGCGTCAAGAACCTCGTCGACGTGCGTTCGCCCGACGAGTTCTCCGGCAAGATTCTCGCTCCCGCGCACCTGCCGCAGGAGCAGAGCCAGCGTCCCGGCCACATCCCCGGCGCCATCAACGTGCCGTGGAGCAAGGCCGCGAACGAGGACGGCACCTTCAAGTCCGACGAGGAACTGGCTTCCATCTACAAGGAAGCGGGCCTCGACGGCGAGAAGGAGACCATCGCCTACTGCCGCATCGGTGAGCGCTCGTCGCACACCTGGTTCGTGCTGCAGGAGCTGCTGGGCCACAAGAACGTCAAGAACTACGACGGGAGCTGGACCGAATACGGCTCCCTCGTCGGTGCACCGATCGAGTTGGGAGCGTAAATAGATATGTGTGCAGCACCTACCCAGGGTCAGGCCCTTCCGGCCAACGTCGACACCGAGAAGGAGACCGTCCTCACCGGACGCGTCCTCGATGCGGACGGTAACCCGGTAGGCGGCGCCTTCGTCCGCCTGCTGGACTCGAGCGACGAGTTCACCGCCGAGGTCGTGGCCTCCGGCACCGGTGATTTCCGCTTCTTCGCCGCGCCCGGCACCTGGACCATCCGGGCCCTGTCGTCGGCCGGCAACGGTTCGGCCAAGGTCAGCCCCGAAGGGGCGGGCGTCCACAACGTCGACGTGAGCGTCGCCAAGTAACACCGACGCGGAGCGTCGCCGGCAGGCGCCGGAAACTGCGCTCATCGCACGCGAACGGCCCCGGGATTCGTTTTCCCGGGGCCGTTTTCGTCTTCGCCGAGCGGGTCGTTAAACTCCGATATGTGGTCTTAACCTTCGAGATTCTGCTGGTCATCTGCTCCGTGCTGATCGCCTGGTTCGGGCTCTACGTCCTCTACCGGCTCTTCACCGAGTCGTGACCGATTCGGCGAGCGAGAACGTCGAAAACGCAGCGACCAACGGTCACGCCTCGCAGGCGCACGCCGAGGGCCGCGAGCCCGACGACGCGGCTCGCCGCAGTCCCGACGATGCGGCTCGCCGCAGTGGCGACGAGGCGGTAGCCGACGCTGCCGAGCGCGCCAAATCGACCGGCGGCCGCAACATCCCGCAGCTGCCGGGTCTGCCGCTGCCCGAGGACACCGCGAATCTGCGGCTGGGTCCCGATCTGAGCGCCTCCATGCTCGCGCTGCTGCCCCTGGTGGGCGTCTGGCGCGGTGAAGGCGAGGGCAACGATCCCGAGCGCGGCGGCGACTACCACTTCGGGCAGCAGATCATCGTCTCCCACGACGGTGGCGACTATCTGGCCTGGGATTCCCGTTCCTGGGTCATCGACGCCGAAGGCAACTACTCCGGCCCCGATCTGCGCGAAAGCGGCTTCTGGCGGGTCGGCATCGACGGCGACGACGAGGTCATCGAACTCCTGCTGACCCACAGCTCCGGAATCGTCGAACTCTTCTACGGTCAGGCCCTCACCCAGTCGTCCTGGGAACTGGCCACCGATGTCGTGATCCGCAGCCAGTCCGGCGCGGTGGTCGGCGGCGCCAAACGCCTGTACGGCATCGTCGAAGGCGGCGACCTCGGCTACGTCGAGGAACGAGTGGAAGCCGACGGCGCCCTGAAGCCCCGCCTCTCCGCCCGCCTCCAGCGCTACATCGGCTGAGCCGAGCCCAAACCCCCGAATACGCGGCGAGGCGGAAACGGGTACGGCCCCCGAGCCTTACCGCGGAGATCTCGTCTCTCGCGATTCCCGGTCGGACAAACCGGGGGCTCGGGGGCCGGGTGACTGCCTTGGATTAGTTCAGCGCTCGCGCGGGGACCGAATCCACTGCAGCGGGCCGCGGTACGGGGACCGCGGCTGTGGCGCTCAACCGGCAGCCACCTCACGCGTCCTCTGAATATCCATTCTTCGAACCACCTCCTTTCCCGTGTACAGACGAAACTACCGGCCGTGGACGCGGGGCTGCAACGGATTTTTCGCAGAGCCGAATTCCGGTGCCGACCTGGGCATTCGCCGGGTCAGGCGGAGACGCGGCGAGTGATCGATATCTCGCCGCCGGGTGCGACCGTGACCACCGTGTCGGCACGGTGGTCCGGGGGCAGCTGGTGGGTGACGACGACCACCGTGCGGTCCGGGTCGACGAGACCGCTGGTTTCATCGAGCAGTGCGCGCAGCAGTTCGGCACCCGCCGCCGCCTCCATATGTTCGGTCGGTTCGTCCAGCAGCAGGGTGTCGGTAGGAGCGACGAGTGCGCGCGCCAGCAGCAGACGGCGGCGCTGCCCGCCCGAGAGTGCGGCCGCGCCGCCGACCAGATCCGTGTCCACACCCTCCGGCAGGACGTCGAGCCACGGACCGGAACCGACCGCACGCAGGGCGTTTTCTGCCTCCGCATCGGTCACGTCGCCGCGGGCCACCCGGAGGTTCTCCAGGACGGACGTGCCGAAGACGTGGGCATCCTCGGCGAAGAAGGTCCGGCCGGGGCGCGGTGTGTCGAACAGTCCGGCCCAGCTCATCAGCAGCGTGGTCTTACCCGCCCCGCTCGGACCGACCACCGCGATCCGGCGGCCCGGCGGCAGGTCGGGCAGCGCGCGAATCAGGCGGGCCCGCAGATCACCGGACGCGTGATCGGCCGGCGCCGAGGCATCGTCGTCGGTCACGACGTCGTCGGTAGCGACCGCCCGCGCCGACTCGGCCGGGTCGAGGGCACGAATGCGGCGTAGGGCGGCACGGCCCTTGGTGAGGGCCTGCGCGGCGGTCGGCAGCACCGCCACGGCCTCGAATGCCGACAGTGGCAGCAGCACCAGTATCGCGAAGGCCATCGGGGTGATACCGCCGGCCGGTGCGGGTTGCAGCGGCTCGGACGGTGCGCCGAAGCCGTTGCCGTACAACGTGATTCCGATGAGCAACGCGCCGAGCACACTGGCTCCGACGGACAGCGGGGTCGCCGCGGCGGTCCAGGCGCTGCGTGCGGCCGCTCGGTCCTCGGCGCGTACCGCGCGTGCCGAGGCGGTCGTGGCTGCCGTCGTCGCCGCGTCGAGCCGGCCGGCGACCCGTAGCTCGGCGGCGTGATCGAGCACGGTGACGGCCGCGGCCCGGAACTCGGCACGATCGGATTGCACGGCCAGTTCGGCGTCCCTGGCCGCCCGCGCGGACAGCCAGGGGGCGAACCCGCCGGAGACCAGCAGGGCGACCGCGAGGATCACACCGGCAGGTACGGAAATGGTGGCGAGCAGGGCGACGGCGGTGACCGAGAGCAGGATCGCCACGGCGATGGGAACCACCGCCCGCACGACCACGGCGCCCAGGTCGTCGATATCCGCACCGATCCGGGTGAGCAGATCGCCCCGGCGCAGCAGACCGGTCCCCCGTCCGGCACCGCTACCCGAGTCCGGACGGCCCTCGGACCGGCCGTCGCGTCGCAGCGTCCAGAAATCGGCGCGGGCGAGGGCCGCGTACACCGACGTACGGGCGGTGGTCATCGCGCGCAGTGCCACATCGTGGCTCGCCAGCCGCTCGATGTAGCGGAACAGCCCGCGGGAGATACCCAGCGCCCGCACCGCGACCACGGCGACAGTGAGGTCCAGCACCGGCGGCATCTGCCACGCCCGAGCGATCAGCCACGCCGCCAGCGCCGCCAGCGCGAGTCCACTGCCCAGCGCGATCGTCCCCCAGCAGATCGATACGACCACGCGCCACGGAGAGATCTCCGAAACTCGCCGCAGCTCGCGCAGTTCGGCCCACAGGGATTTCACGGCGTCCACTCCCCCGTCTTCGTCGGGCCGACTCCGATCGGCGCAACGGGCGTGCCCGAGGCGGGCGCATCGCCCCGCCGCAGCTCGCCGACCCGATGCGTCAGCCCTGCTTCGACGTCGTCGTACGCCCGAGAGCCGCCGGACCCGTCGATCGATGGCTGCGCCCGGCGAAGTCCGGGATCGTCCGACTCCCGTTGCGCGGCACGCTGTTCCGCCGGCTTCGGCTCCGTCCGCGCGGGTACCTCGATGATGTGATCGGCGATGGCGAGCACCGAGGGCCGGTGCGCTACCACGACGACCGTCGCACCCGCGCGCGCCTGTTCGGTGAGGGCGGCGAGAACAGTGGCTTCGCTGCGCTCGTCGAGATGGGCGGTGGGCTCGTCGAACAGCAGTATCGGCCGGTCGGCGGCCAGCACGCGCACCAATGCCAGGCGTTGGCGCTGGCCGAGCGACAGGCCGAGGCCGCCGGGGCCCACCACGGTGTCCCACCCGTCCGGAAGTTCGGCGAGGACCGCGTCGAAACCCGTTGCCGCGCAGGCCTTGTCGACGGCGTCGGCGCGGCGGGCCGCCTCGTCGCCGCCCTCACCGCACCCGGCGTCGCGGGCTCGGGCGCCGAAGAGTTCGAGGTTCTCGCGCAAGGTGCCGGGCAGCAGCACCGGGCGTTGCGGCAACCAGGCGATATGCGACCACCATGCGTCCGGATCGAACTCGCCGACCGGGCGCCCGCCCACCAGAACCGCACCCCGGTCCGGTGCCATCAAACCCAATATCACCTGTAGCGCAGTCGATTTCCCGCTGCCGTTGGGGCCGGCGAGAGCGGTCACCGCCCCCGGACGCAGCACACCCGACAATCCGGCGGGTGCGTGCCCGTCCCGCGCGCGCACCCACACGTCACACAGCTCGATATCTCCGGCCCCCGGTTCGACCGTCACCGGGACTCGCACCGCGGGCGGCTCGCCGGATCGCCGAGCGGTGTGGGCATCTGCTCGCGGAGGTCCGCTGGGCGCGGGGACCGCCACCGAGCCGTCCGGGTCCAATACCGCGAAAGCCCGTTCGGCAGCGGCCATTCCGTCCTGCGCGGCATGGAATCTCTCCCCCACCGCACGCAGCGGCAGATAGACCTCCGGGGCGAGGATCAGGCCCAGCAGGCCCGCGTACAACCCCATATGCCCGAAGACCAGCCGCATGCCGATCGACACGGCGACCAGCGCCACGCACAGGGTGGCCAGCATTTCCAGCACCATCGACGACAGGAACGCCATCCGCAGGGTGGCCATGGTCCGCTTGTGCAACGCCTCGCCCAGCTCGCGGACCCGATGCCGCATGGTCGGCGAACCGTCTTCGGCCACACCGGTTTCCCGGCCGAGCGCCCGCAGCGTCGGCATCCCCGCGAACAGGTCGAGCATCTGCTCCGACAGCCGGGTGGTGGCGGCCAGGGCGTCGGCGGCACGGCCCTGGGTCATCAGCCCGATCAGGATCATGAAGATCGGAATCAGCGGCAGCGTCACCAGGATGATGATCGCCGCGGTGAGGTCGTGCACGGCGATCACGGTCAGCACGATGGGCGGTACCAGCACCGCGAGCAGCAGCGCCGGCAGATAGCCGGTGAGATAGGCGCGCAGACCGCCCAGACCGTCGCCGACCACCACCGCGAGTTCGGTACGCCGGCTTTCCATTTCGCGCGGCGGTAGGGCGGCTCCGGCGGCCAGTACGGAAGTCTCCAATTCCGCGACCACCTGCGCGCCGGCCCGATGCGCGAGCCGCGACTGCCACCAACTCGCCAGCGTCCGCACCGCGATCGCCGCCGCCAGGATCGCCGACTCGGTCGTCCACGCGCCGACCGTGCGCAGGCCGGGATCGGTGATGACGCCCGCCGCGATCCGGGCCAGCATCAGCGCCGCGACCACGATGCCCGCCGTGATCACCAGCGACAGTCCCACGCTGATGATCAGGTAGCGGCGGGCCGAGCGGGCGTGGCGCCACAGCCGGGGATCGACGGGTCGGGCCATCGGGACCTACCGCGCGCCGCTGCGCATCGACAGGCCGATCGGCGCCGGAATCTGCTCGACGGTGATGCGTTTGCGGAAGACCCAGTACGTCCAGCCCTGGTAGATCAGCACGACCGGGGTCAGCACCACCGCGACCCAGCTCATCACGACCAGCGTGTAGTGCGTGGAGGACGCGCTGACGGTGGGATGCCCGTCGACCATCCGGCCGTCGACGGTGAGCCCGTAGGCGGCGTCGATGGTGGACGGCAGCACGTACGGGAACAGCGCGCCGAACAGCAGCACGATCGCGGCGACCACGGTGACGGCGGTGCCGGTGAACGCCCAGCCGTCACGGTGCCGAAGCACCGCACCGCCCGCGAGCAGCAGGCCGAAGACCGCCACGCCCAGCGGAATCCACGTCCAGCCCTGGCCGTGGGCCAACTGCGTCCACAGCGCGAACGCGCCGGCGACCACGGTGGCGGGCAACCAGACAACCCGGGCGATCCGCTCGGCGCTCTCGCGAATATCGCCACCGGTCTTCAAGGCGATGAACACCGCGCCGTGCAGGATGAACAACAGCAGCAGCGTCAGGGCGCCGAGCAGGCCGTAGGGGTTGATCAAGCCGAGCAGACCGCCCTCGATCTGCTTGTGCGCGTTGAGCTGTACTCCGTGCACGATATTCGCGAAGGCCAGCCCCCAGGCCAGCGCGGGCACCCAGGAACCGAAGACGATCGCGGCGTCACACCACTTGTACCAGCGCGGATCATGGATCTTGCCGCGCCATTCGATCGCCACCGCGCGCACGATCAACGCCACCAGAATCAGCAGCAGCGCCAGATAGAACCCGGAGAACAGGCTGGCGTACCACTCCGGAAAAGCGGCGAACATCGCACCGCCGGCGGTGATCAGCCACACCTCGTTGCCGTCCCAGACCGGCCCGATCGTGTTGAGTACGGCGCGTTTTCGCGTTTGGTCGCCGCGGCCGATGATCGGCATCAGTATGCCGACGCCGAAATCGAAACCCTCGAGCACGAAGTAGCCGGTGAACAGCACACCGATCAGCAAGAACCAGAATTCGGGCAGACTCATCCTCGGCTCCTCAGTACGCGAACGAAAGCTTCTCGACCGCAGGCGTTTCCGTCTCCGCGGGTGGCTGTTCGGGTCCCTCGATCACATAGCGCCGCATCAGGAAGAACCACACGACCGCCAGGGCGCCGTACAGCAGCGTGAAGATGATCAGCGATGTCAGCACGGTGCCGGCGGTATGCCCGGAGACCGCCTGCTGCACGGTCATCCGGATGGCCGGGTTACCGGTCGGATTCGGGGCGACCACCCACGGTTGCCGGCCCATCTCGGTGAAGACCCAGCCCGCGCTGTTGGCCAGGAAGGGCGTCGGAATGCAGATCAGGCTCAGCCATTTGAACCAGGGCTGATCCGGTACCCTCCCACGCCGGGTCAGCCAGAAGCCCAGCAGCGCGATTGCCGCGGAACCGGCCGCCCAGCCGATCATGGCGCGGAAGGTCCAGTAGGTGACGAACAGGTTGGGCCGGTAGTCACCCGGTCCGAATTTCTCGTTGTAGCTCGCCTGCAGGTCCTTGACGCCCTGCAACGTCACGCCGCTGAATTTGCCTTCGGCGAGGTACGGCAGCACACCGGGCACCTCGATGACGCGGGTGATGCTGTCGCAGTTGTTGTGGGTGCCGACGGTCAACACCGAGAAGTCCGGATCGGTTTCGGTGTGGCACAACGATTCCGCCGAGGCCATCTTCATCGGCTGCTGTTTGAACATCAGCTTGCCCTGGATGTCGCCGGTGAATATCAGCGCGATACCGGCGATCACGATCACCCACATCCCGGCGCGGGCGGCGGGCCGCCACATACCGCGCGCCTCCGCCATCAACTCCGGATGACCCGAGCGGGCGTTGCGGACCATCCACCAGCCGCCGATACCGGCGACGAAGGTGCCGGCCGTGAGGAACGCGCCCGCGACGACGTGCGGGAAGGCCGCCAGCGCGGTGTTGTTGGTCAACAGGGCGCCGATGCTCTCCAGTTCGGCGCGGCCGGATTCGGGGTTGTAGCGGGCGCCGACCGGATGCTGCATGAACGAGTTTGCGGCGATGATGAAGTAGGCGGAGGCGTTCACGCCGATCGCGACCAGCCAGATGGTGGCCAGGTGGACCAGTTTCGGCAGCCGCGACCAGCCGAAGATCCACAGGCCCAAAAAGGTCGATTCCAGGAAGAACGCGGCCAGGCCCTCCATGGCCAGCGGAGCGCCGAAGACATCGCCGACGAAGCGCGAGTATTCGCTCCAGTTCATACCGAACTGGAACTCCTGCACGATGCCGGTGGCGACGCCGAGCGCGAAGTTGATCATGAACAACTTGCCGAAGAACTTCGTCAGCCGGTACCAATGATCCTTACCCGTGATCACCCATGCGGTCTGCATCCCGGCGACCAAGGGCGCGAGGCCGATGGTGAGCGGCACGAAGATGAAGTGATAGACGGTCGTGATCCCGAACTGCCAACGTGAGACGTCGACGACATCCATCCGGCGGCCTCCTGTGTCATGCGGGACATCCACACGTACTACGACATGTCGTAGTAGAGCCTACGCCGGAACAGCCGTGGAGCAACGAGTCCTACGTCACGACATTCCAACAATTATTGCTGCGCGGTAACGAGTTCCGATCCGACGCTCCGACACGACGATCGAATCAGGTCCAGTCGGCGATATTCCAGGCTCGCTCGATCCCGCGATTCACCAGATCCGCGATCTCCTCGGCACAATCCGGCGCCGACATCCGCAGCCCGTCCAACGTCGCCACCCGCGCGGCGAGCGTGATGCTCGACAGTAGCCAAACACTATCGGCGGTAACGAGATCCGCGGTGAACAGCGATTTGTAGCTGCAGTCCCAGCCGGCTTTCCCCGCCTCGGCGAACAGGGCTCGCTGAGTGATGCCGGGCAGCACGCCGTCGCGCGCGGGCGGGGTGAGCAACTGCTTGTCGCGCTGGATCACGACCGTCGAGCGCGGTCCCTCCAGCACGCGATGCTCGGTGCTGGTGAAGATCACGTCGTCGGCGTCCTGGCGGGCCGCGAAGCGCAGCGCCGCCATATTCGTCGCATAGGAGAGCGTCTTGGCGCCGAGCAACAGCCACGGAGCGGTGGTCGCGAGTTCGGTGGAGATGCCGCGGGTGAGGGTGATCACCGAAATACCTTCGGCGCGAGCCTTACTCACCCGCTCGGCGACCGCGCTCACCAGTACGTAGCCGGTGAGATCCGGTGCCGGGCCCGACAGTTCGCCCGAACCGACCCGTCTGGACTCGGCGCCGTCGCGACCCCGGGTCACGATCATGCGCAGCACGCCCTCGCGGTCGGACCCCCATTCCTTGACCGCGGATTCCACCGCGGTGCGCCACTGGGCGACGTCGGGGTCCGGCAGGTCCAGCGCCTGGGCCGAGCGGCGTAGCCGAGCCAGGTGTAATTCCAATGCACTCGCTTTACCGTCACGCACCAGCACCGTCTCGAAGACGCCGTCGCCGCGCAACGCGCCGATGTCGTCCGCGAAGAGCAACGGCTCGTCCGGATTCCGGACGGTACCGTCGAGTGTCACCAGAACTCGATCCACCATGCGTGGCAGCCTAGGCGAATCGAGCGCTCCAGGCGTGGGTACGCAATCGTCCGGCAACGCCCGGGCGAGCCCCGCGCCCACAGGCGTATCCACGGCATACTCACCGCACACCTGCGGCAACCCGCTGCGCGGCGCGGGTCGGCGCGACCGCCTATTGTGGAAAACGTGTCCGTGGTTGCCGCCCCCAGTCCACTGCTCGGTCTCCCAGGGGCCGTGCCCGGCCCGCCCGAAAGTCCCGATGCCGCGGTCGCCTGGCATTACGGCGATCCCTTCGGGGAACAGCGTGCCGCGGCCCAGCGTGTCGCTCTCGTGGACCGTTCCCACCGTTTCGTGGCGAGGATCACCGGCGCCGAACGGCTGAGCTGGCTGCACACGATTTCCAGCCAGCACATCGCCGACCTGAGCGACGGCCGGTCCGCCGAGAATCTGGATCTGGACCTCAACGGACGCGTCCAGCACCATTTCGTGCTCACCGAGCTCGACGGCACGGTGTGGATCGATACCGAAGCCGACCGCGGCCCCGCGCTGCTCGACTTCCTGCAGAAGATGGTCTTCTGGGCCGACGCGAAACCCGAGGCCGCACCCGATCACGCGGTCCTGAGCCTGCTCGGACCGCGGGTGAGCGACCTGACCGAGACGCTCGGAATCGCGGCCCTGCCGCAGGTGTACGGCGCGGTCGCCCTGCCCGGCGGCGGATTCCTGCGCCGGATGCCGTGGCCCACCGAGGACTCCTACGACCTGGTCGTACCGCGCGAGCGGTTGAGCGAGCTGTGGACGGCGCTGACCGCGGCCGGCGCCGAACCGGCCGGCCTGTGGGCATTCGAGGCGCTGCGAGTGGCCGCGCTACGCCCGCGTATCGGCGTCGACACCGACGATCGGACCATTCCGCACGAGGCCCATTGGATCGGCGGCCCGGACGAATTCGGCGCGGTCCATCTGAACAAGGGTTGCTATCGCGGGCAGGAAACCGTCGCCCGCGTGCACAATCTCGGTAAACCGCCGCGGCATCTGGTGCTGCTGCACCTGGACGGCTCCGCCGATGCCCGGCCCGCGGCCGGTGACGCGGTGACCGCCGGCGGCCGCGCGGTCGGCCGGCTCGGCACGGTGATCGACCATTTCGAACTGGGGCCGATCGCACTCGCGCTGATCAAACGCGCCATTCCCGCCGACACCCGGCTGGAGGCCGGTCCGATGGCCGCCGCCATCGATCCGGATTCGATCCCGTCCGATGACGAGCCGCAGGCCGGCCGGCTCGCCGTGGACAAGTTGCGCGGCCGGTGAGCGCGCCCGCAGCGCCCCGGGAAATCGGCGCGATCGGCCACGTGCTCGCGGTCTGCGTTCTGCATGCCGAACTCGAGGTGCCCGCGAAGGTGAGCCGGGTCGGCCGGACCGCGATCGACAAGCGCCCGGTCGCCGACCGGGTCGCGGTCCGCACACTGGGCCTGGCCGGTGACCACGTCTGCGATACGAAACATCACGGCGGCGTCCACCAGGCCGTCTACGCCTATGCCGACGAGGACGCGCGGCAGTGGGGCGAGCAACTGGGCCGCACACTGGCTCCCGGCTGGTTCGGTGAGAATCTGCGGGTGACCGGGCTGCCGGTCAGCGATGCGGTGATCGGTGAACGGTGGCGCGTCGGTGAGGCGGTGCTCGAGGTGAGCGCACCGCGCGTGCCGTGCGCGACCTTCGGGCACTGGTCCGGTGAGAAGCAGTGGGTCAAGCGCTTCACCCTGCAGGCCGATACCGGCGCCTACCTGCGTGTGCTGACCGAGGGCACGATCGGGGCCGGTGACCGGGTGCACGTCGAACACATTCCCGGACACGGCATCACGGTCCGCGACCTGTTCACCGGCCACGATCCGGCCCGGCTGGAGCATCTGCTCGCCGCCGAACCGACGATCTCCGACGATGTGCGCATGCAGATCGCCCGGCATGCGCGGCGGGCCGCCAACGCGGCGCGGACCACCGCGCCCTCCGAAGGGCTCGGCATCGCGGCGAGGTCGGATGCGACGGCCGGCCGGACGGCGTCGAAGCCGGCGGCGACCGGGGCCGGAACGCCGCACTCGGCGATGCCGAGCGGGGCGGTGCTGCGGGCGGAGGCATCGGGCGCGACGGCTGCCGGCAGCGCGGAGGGAGGAGACCGGCCATGAGTGTGGAACTGGTGGAAGTGGTTCGCTCCGGCTTCCGCGAATGTGTGCACCGCGGGTCGGTGGTGATCGTCGAACCCGACGGGGAGCCCTCGCTCGCCCTGGGTGAGGTGCATCTGCCGATCTTCCCGCGATCGACCAACAAACCCATGCAGGCGATCACCTTGCTGCGCAACGGTTTCGAGCCGGTGGACGAGGCCGAACTGGCCATCGCCACCGCCTCGCATTTCGGCGAACCCGACCATCTGGCGCTGGTACGGCGGTTGCTGGAGCGCTTCGGCTTCGACGAGAACAGCCTGGAGTGCCCGCCGGATCTGCCGATGGGCGAACAGGCCCGCGCCGAGGCGCTGGCCGGGCGCGATCGTCACTCGGCCCCCCGCAAGATCTACATGAACTGCTCGGGCAAACATGCCGCGATGCTGGCGACCTGTGTGGTCAACGGCTGGCCGGCGACCGGATATCTCGACCCCTCCCATCCGCTGCAGCAGGCGGTCACGGCGACGATCGCCGACATCACCGGCGAACCCGAGACCGACCTCGGCATCGACGGCTGCGGCCTGCCGATCGTCCCGGTCTCGCTGATCAATCTGGCCCGCGCCTACGCCCGTCTCGCCACCGCCGCCCCCGGATCGCCGGAACGCCGGGTCGCGGACGCGATTCGCCACCACCCCCGAGTGATTTCGGGCACGGACGCCCCCGATCTCGAGACCATGCGCGCGACCCCGGGACTGGTCTGCAAGATCGGGGCGGACGGTGTGCACGCGGGGGCCCTACCGGACGGCCGCGCCTTCGCCTACAAGATCGATGACGGCCACGACCGCGCCCGGATGCCGCTGACGCAGGCGATTCTCCAGCGTATGGGGGTCGAGTGGACCGAGGCCCACACCGCGCTCGCCGGGCCGCCGGTACTGGGCGGCGGGGCGCGGGTCGGCATCATCCGGGCAATCCCGGGTGCGGTGTAGAGACTCACCATTTCGCCGAAGCCCCGTTCGACCGCCCCGCCGACGGTGGATGTTCCGCAGTCTTCACCCACTCCTGGAAGCGCGACCGCGTGACACACGCTAAAGTGTCTGTCAGGAAGATTATTAATTCGAACGGGGCCGCCAACCACCCCAGGCCGCCCCGCAGTGACGCGAGGGGGTCAGCCATGGGCCGTGGCCGGGCTAAGGCAAAGCAGACCAAGGTTGCACGCGAGCTGAAGTACAGCTCGCCGTCGACCGACTTCGCGAGCCTTCAGCGCGAGCTGTCGGGGCACACCCCCCGGCGGAGCGGTGTGCTGTCCGAAGAACACGATTCGGACGAATCGCTCAAGCGCTGGGAGGAAGATGAGGACTACGACGACTGGCGCCGCTGACTCCGATCGACGCGTTGCAGGGGGAGGCCTGAGGGGCCTCCCCCTTCGCACGTCGCGCAGCGTTTTCGGCCGATAGGGTCGACCGATCCCACCTCGATGAGGGCTCGTAGTACGGGTTGCCGCCGCGGGTATCAGTGATACCGAGGGCGGCACTACCCGCGTTGAACGTGCCTCGGCACATTGCCGCCCGGCCGCGCTTCCGCCGGTCGCCTTCGGATGCCGCAGCGGCTCAACCGAACGACAATCGCCTCCCCGAACCGGGCCGTACCCGGGTCGAGGAGGCGATCGTATTTCCGGTCAGAATCGGGGATGTTCGCCGAGCAGCGCCACGCGCGCGGCGTCGGCGTCCTTGGCCTTCTTGACCGATCCCAGGGTCCAGCATTCGATATGCCGCGCGGTCAGCACCGCGAGCGCACGATCGGCATCCTCGGGGGCGACGACGGCGACCATGCCGACGCCCATGTTGAAGGTCTTCTCCATCTCCGCCCGCTCGACCCGGCCGCGCTGCGCGATCAGCTTGAAGATCGGCGCGGGATTCCAGGTGCCGCGGTCGATTTCGGCGACGAGCCCGGCCGGCAGCACGCGAGCCAGATTGTTCGCCAGGCCGCCGCCGGTGACGTGTGCGAAGGTGCGCACATCGGTCTCGGCGATCAGCGCCAGACAATCCTTGGCATAGATCTTGGTAGGTTCCAGCAACTCTTCGCCCAGGGTGCGGCCGAATTCCTCGACGTGCCCGGTGAGCGCCATCCGATCGATGTCGAGCAGCACCCGGCGCGCCAGGCTGTAGCCGTTGGAATGCAGGCCCGAGGAGCCCATCGCGATGACGACGTCGCCGGGGCGGACCCGGTCCGGTCCCAGCACCTCGTCCGCCTCCACGACGCCGACGCCGGTCGCGGAGATGTCGTAGTCGTCGGCGCCCATCAGGCCCGGATGCTCGGCCGTCTCGCCGCCCAGCAGCGCACATCCGGCCTGGATGCAGCCCTCGGCGATACCGGACACGATCTGCGCGACTCGTTCCGGAACCACCTTGCCGACCGCGATGTAGTCCTGCAGGAACAGCGGTTCCGCGCCGCAGACGACAAGGTCGTCGACGACCATGGCGACCAGGTCCAGGCCGACCGTGTCGTGTTTGTCCAGCGCCTGCGCGACCGCGATCTTGGTGCCCACACCGTCGGTGGAGGCGGCCAGCAGCGGTTCCCGGTAGCCACCCTTGAGCGCGAACAATCCGGCGAAACCGCCCAGACCGCCCTGCACCTCGGGCCGGCTGGCCTTCTTGGCCAGCGGCGCGAACAACTCGACTGCGCGGTCGCCGGCCTCGATGTCGACACCGGCGGCGGCATACGACGCGCCTCCGGATTGGGCCTCGTCGGCGCCGGTGTCGTTCACACCGGCACCACTCGGGGTCTGCTCAGTCATTGTTCGGGAAAGCTCCAAACCGAATCGGCGGACAGATGCCTGATCACGCTACCGGAGCCGGATAACGAGACTGCACCGGTATTGGGCTGCACGTACGGATTCGAGGCTACCGTCACATCCGCCATTGACATACATACGGTATGTAGGTAACTCTGG
This sequence comes from Nocardia violaceofusca NBRC 14427, assembly GCF_963869435.1. Lineage (NCBI taxonomy): Bacteria > Bacillati > Actinomycetota > Actinomycetes > Mycobacteriales > Nocardiaceae > Nocardia > Nocardia violaceofusca. Next base: position 76,233 of record NZ_CAWMPM010000036.1, on the reverse strand, counting down.
AACACATCACCCCCACTCCGGAAGGCATGTCATGGGAATCAGCACCAGCCTCGGCCCGATTCGACACGTCGCGGTGCCGGGCGGCCGCATCCGCTATCACGACACCGGTTCCGGTTCGCCGGTGGTCTTCGTGCACGGCCTGCTCGTCAACGCCGATCTGTGGCGCAAGGTGGTGCCGGACGTCGCCGCGGCCGGGCATCGCTGCCTCACCCCGGACTGGCCGTTCGGCTCGCATTCGGAGCCGATGCCCGCCGCCGACCTGTCCCCGGCCGGCGCGGCCGACCTGATCGCGGCGTTCCTGCGGGAACTCGATCTCACCGACGTCACCCTGGTGGCCAACGACACCGGCGGTGCGATCACGCAGATCATGCTGTCGCGCGACCGCAGCCGCGTCGGACGCGTGGTGTTCACCAACTGCGACGCCTACGAGAAGTTCTTCCCGCAGCCGTTCACTCCGCTGCCGCGACTCTCGCGCGTGCCCGGCCTGCTCACCGCGGTTCTGCAGAGCCTGCGTTTCCGGCCGGCGCAGCGTCTGCCCATCGCCTACGGGCTGGTCACGAAACAGCCGCTGCCGCACGAGATCGCGGATTCGTATCTGCTGCCGAGCCGCAACTCCGCGGCGATCCGCGCCGACCTGCGCCGGTTCCTGCGCGATATCCACAACCGTCACACCCTCGCGGCCGCACGCAGTTTCGGCGAGTGGGATCTGCCGGTTCTGCTGGCCTGGGCGCCCGAGGACAAGGTGTTCCGGCTCGAGTTCGCGCAGCGGCTGGCACACGATCTGCCCGATGCCACCCTGCGCACGATCGACGATTCGCTCACCTTCATCGCCGAGGACCAGCCCGAGTTGCTCAGCCAGTTGATCGTGGAGTTCACTCGGCTGCATGCCACGCCGTAGCCAGGAGGACAGATCACGCGCGACGCGGGCGAGTCTCGAGGCGGTCGGGCGGCGGCTGTTCGCCGAACGCGGATATTCCGCGGCGTCGGCGGAAGAGATCGTCGCCGCGGCCGGTGTCACCCGCGGCGCGCTGCATCATCACTACGGCGACAAGCGTGGCCTGTTCATCGCGGTACTGGAACAGCTCGAGGCGGACAACACCGAGGAGATCAGGGATGCGATCGACACCCTGCCCGACCCGACCGATCTGCTGGCCGCGATGGCGACCGGCCTGCACACCTTCCTCGTGATCAGCCGCCGCCCGGAAACGGTCCGGATCGCCATGTCGGACGGTCCGGCGGTACTCGGCTGGCAGGGCTGGCGGGAGATGGAAGCGCGCCACGGCCTCGGCCTGATCATGAATCAGCTGGAACTGGCCGTGGAGTCCGGACTCGCGCCCGCGGTCCCGGTCCGTACCCTGGCCCAATTGATTCTGGCCGCTGTCACCGAGGCGGGCATGATCGTCGCGCACGCCGACGATCCGGATGCGGCCGGCGCCGAGGCCGAGCAGTGCATTCTGATGATGGTCGGCGGATTGCTCACACCGCCGAGCACGTCACCGAGCCCCTAGGCCGGCGAACCGGAACGACGGCGAATGCGCTTGCGCCACAGGCCGATTCGGCCAGTTCCTCGACGAACGCGCCGGGCCGCCACGACGACAGGCCCGGCCACGTCAGCCGTGCCGCTCAGGGGCGGCTGAGCGCGCTCGCGTTGGCGTTCTCGCCCAGCAGTTCCGATTCCGGCTTACCGGAGAGAATCCCCTCGAGCACGTTCTTGCCCACGGCGGCCTCGTCGGGCAGCGGGATCGGGTATTTGCCGTCGAAGCAGGCGCAGCACAACCGGGTGCGCGGCTGCTCGGTGGCGGCGATCATGCCATCGAGCGAGATATAGCCCAGGCTGTCGGCGCCGATGGAACGGCGCACGCTCTCGACCATGGCCGCTTCCGAATCCTGCGAGCCCTCCGCCAGTTCCGGTCCGGCGCCGTTGGCGATCAACTCGGCCGGCGAGGCGAAGTCGATGCCGTAGAAGCACGGCCACTTGACCGGCGGTGAGGCGATGCGCACGTGGATCTCCAGCGCCCCGGCCTCGCGCAGCATCCGGATCAGGGCGCGCTGGGTGTTGCCGCGGACGATCGAGTCGTCGACCACGATCAACCGCTTCCCGCGAATCACCTCGCGCAACGGGTTGAGCTTGAGCCGGATACCGAGCTGACGGATGGTCTGGCTGGGCTGGATGAAGGTACGGCCCACATAGGCGTTCTTCATCAGTCCCTGGCCGTAGGGCACACCGGATCCCTGGGCGTAGCCCACCGCGGCGGGCGTGCCGGATTCCGGGACCGGGATCACCAGATCGGCGTCGACGGGATGTTCGGCAGCCAGCCGGCGGCCGATGTCGACCCGGGTGGCGTGCACCGAGCGACCGGCGATCGTCGAATCCGGCCGGGCCAGGTAGACGTATTCGAAGACACAGCCCTTGGGTTCGGGATTGGCGAACCGCAGCGAACGCACCCCGTCCGCGTCGATCGCCAGCAGTTCGCCCGGCTCGATCTCGCGGACGAACGAAGCGCCCACGATGTCGAGTGCGGCGGTCTCGCTGGCAACCACCCAGCCGCGGTCGAGGCGGCCCAGGCACAGCGGCCGCACACCCTGCGGGTCTCGCGCCGCGTAGAGGGTGTGCTCGTCCATGAAGGTCAGGCAGAAGGCGCCGCGCAGCGTGGGCAGCAACTCCATGGCCGCCTGCTCGATGCTCTTGTCGGCCGCGGCATGGGCCAGCAGCGCGGTCATCACATCCGAATCCGAGGTGGCGGTGATCGCGCTGCCCGGCAGGCGGCCGTTGATCAGACCCAATTCCCGGGCCCGGGTCGCCAATTCGGCGGTGTTGACCAGATTTCCGTTGTGTCCCAACGCGAGTCCGGTGCCGACCGCGGTGGTCCGGAAGATCGGCTGCGCGTTCTCCCAGATGGTGGAACCGGTGGTCGAGTAACGGCAGTGCCCGATGGCGATATGCCCGGGCATCGCCGCCAGCGTCTGCTCGTCGAAGACTTGCGAGACCAGACCCAGGTCTTTGAACACCAGCACCTGCGCACCGTCGGCGACCGCGATACCGGCGGCCTCCTGTCCGCGGTGCTGCAAGGCATAGAGGCCGTAATACGTGAGCTTGGCCACATCCTCGCCCGGAGCCCAGACGCCGAAGACGCCACACTCCTCGCGGGGCTCGTTCTCAGGCTCGTCGACTGCGGAGGTGTTTCGGCCTGCGGCGGTCTTCGGGATAGACAGATCGGCGTGGGTCACCGTTTGCTCCCTGTTAGTCGGGCGGGGGGCACTCATCATTCTACGGGTCATCCGCGCGAAACCCACGTCCGGATCCGCCGGGTGGCGAGCTGTTTGCTGCTACGGTTCGACCGTGGCGAGCACCGACACCGCACTACAAAGTCGAAATCTGCGGCGGCTGATTCCGTTTCGATGGATGTTCCCTGTGGCGGTCCTCTCAGTGGTGGCGGCGTTGCTGGGCCTGCTGTATCTCGACTACGTCGTCGATCCGCAGCGAAATCTGCACGACTTCCCGATCGCCCTGGTCAACCAGGACGTGGGCGAGACGCTCGGCGCACCCGGCCAGGAAAAACACGTGAACTTCGGCGACCAGGTCGCCGACGGGCTGCGTGCCGCCGTGCCCGCCGATCAGATCGATCTGCGCGTACTCGGGCTGCCGGAGGCCCAGCAGCAGATGCAGAACGGCCAGGTCTACGGCGCGGTCGTCATTCCCAGCGATTTCAGCAAGCGGCTGGGGATCCTGGGTGTGGGCAGTGTCATACCGGGCGATATCGAGCGTCCGATCATCACCCTGATGACCAATCCGCGTTCGGGCACCTACGCCACCCAGATCGTGGTGCGTTTCGGTAATCAGGCGCTGCCGCAGATCAACGACAAGGTCGGTCAGCAGCTCGTCGAGCAGGTGCGGGCTCAGCTCACGCCGGCGCCGGGCGGCCCGCCCGCCCCCGAGCTGTCCGGCGCGACCCGCCTCACGCTGGCGCAACCGCTGGAGATCCTGGTGCAGGAGTTCCACCCCCTGCCGGGCGGATCCGGTCAGGGGCTGACCGCCTTCTTCTACGCACTGTTGTTGCTGATGGCCGGCATGCTCGGCGCGATGATCGTGCACACGATGATCGACTCGGCCCTCGGGTTCGTGCCGACCGAATACGGGCCGTGGTACGTGCACTATCCCGCCACACCGGTCTCCAGACTCCGCACGCTGTTGATCAAGTGGGCGGTCATGGCGGTCGCCGCGGTGGTGGTCTCCGCGATTCTGCTCGGTATCGGCGCGGCGCTGGGGATGCCTCTGGACAATCCGCTGGGCCTGTATCTCTACGGGGTGCTCGCGATCATCGCGGTCGGATTCACCGGTATCTCCATCCTGGCCGCGATCGGCTCGGCGGGTCTGCTGGTGAACATGATCCTGTTCATCGTGCTGGGACTGCCGTCGTCGGGTGGCACGGTGCCGATCGAGGCGACGCCGAAGTACCTGGGCTGGCTGGCCACCTTCGAACCCATGCATCAGGTGTTCCTGGCGGTGCGTTCGCTGCTGTATTTCGACGGCAACGGCGCGGCCGGTTTCACCCGTGGATTCTGGATGACCGTGCTCGGCCTCGGAATCGGTGTGGCGCTCGGGTTGATCGTGACGCGCTTCTACGACCGAAAAGGATTGGAGCGCAAGCCGATCAACCGCACCGAGCCCGCCCCGGCCTAGTTCACCGAGGCCGCCCCGGATTCACAGCGCCACCAGCGGCAGCCAGCGGGCCAACTCTCCCGCCCGGATTCCGGAGGCGCTCAGCGCGCCCGTTTCCACCGCGGTCTCGAAATCGAGCAGTCCCGTCGCGAGCAACAGCCACGTCCGCGCGTCGGTCTCCACCACGTTCGGCGGCGTCCCGCGCGTGTGCCGCGGACCCTCGATGCACTGCACCGCCACGAAGGGCGGTACCCGCACCTCCACCGAGGCGCCCGGCGCCGCCGCGGCCAGACTGCGCGCGGTTGCGCGCACGGCCGCCGCCAGCTCGGACCGCCCCGGCTGCGCCGCCGACTCGTCGCGCAGCCACGCACCGACCGCTGCCACCGAATCACGCACCTGAGCAGGGTCCACAGCCGAATGTCGCGCCATTCCACCGAGCGTAGCGGTGAGACGGGCTCCGGCCGCGCAGCGCCGCGGCCGCCGGCGGGGCCAGCGCACCGCCGGCATTCAGGGCGAGGTGGGCGAGGGCGGGCGCCGTCGCGCTGCCGGTGCGGCGGCGAAGCCACGAGAAGAGCAGGCCGCCCGCGGTGGTGACGGCGACGGTCATCGGGACGCTGTCGCCTGCGGAGCGCGCCGGAAGAATATGCCAGAGGCCGAATACCAGTGCGCCGCAATGTCTTCGCACGGGCCCCGCATCCTCGAACAGCCGATCCAGCGTGCCCCGGAAGATCAGCTCCTCGCTGTAGACGGTGCCCACCGGAATGTGCAGGCCGACCCATTCGGCCGTACTCACCTCCGGCGCACGATCGGCGACCCCCGCTATCCGATCGCGGATGCCCGGCACGGCGAGGCCCGCGCCGTACGCAGCACCGACCGCGCCGAATGCGGCTGCGCCCCAGACGAATCCGCGCCGGGACAGCCACTCCGGCCGGCCGTCGAAGACAGCGGCGTATCCGGTCGCGAACACGGCGTTGGCGAGCGTGCGGCCGCGTATGCCCGACCCCAGCCGCGGCAGCACGAGATTGCTCCACATCAGGGCGACGCAGGCTGCCGGAAGGGTGCGTGCCAGGCCTCGGCGACTCATCGACCCACACCGTGCGAGTGCGTGTTCTCCGCCGTGGCGGTGACGACTACGCCGCTCATTTCACCGCGCGTTCGAATGCTTCCGACAGCTCGAGCTGGGTCCGAATGCTCTCCTGCAGTTGCGGATTCCAATCCGGCGGGGGCAGCACGGCCGCCCACCCGTCGAGGACCAGGGTGCCGTAGTTGTGGCCGTGCCCGTCGCTGACGCCCTGGGCGTTGGTCAGGTCGGCGGCGACCTGCCAGAAGGTGACCAGCGGCCACCAGCGCATCTGCGTGGACACGTCGGAGCCGCGCGGTTCGGAGAGCCAATCCGGTTGGGAGAGAATCAGATCCGGCGACCACCAGACGATCGGGTCGGAGGGATGTTGCAGATAGGCGATGCGCGGATGCCGCCATTCCGGTGACGGTTTCGCCAGATCCGGTGCGCCGGAGGCGAAGCGGACCACGAGGCCGTCGGCGTAGATCGGCTCCACCTCGCGGGTGCCGGGATCGCGGCGCTCGACGAACTGCTTCCACAGCCGATTCGAATTCGGCGGTCCCACCCACAGCGCGCCGTCCACCTCGGCGCGCAGATCGGCCAGCCCGTCGAAGGCGGCCTCCGAGCCTTGCGAGCCCAGGCTCTCCCCGTAGACCAGTAGTTTCGGCCGCGACTGCGGCGGCCGCGCCGACCAGGCGGCGTACACCGCGTCGAACATCTTCTTCCCGGCCACCGCGACCTTCTCCCGGTCCGCGAGGAACGACAGCACGCTGGGCAGATAGGAGTACTGCGAGGCCAGGATCGCGGTGTCGCCGCCGTACATGTACTCGAGCGCACCGGCGGACGCCGAGTTCACCCATCCGGTTCCGGTGGTGGTGACGATGACCAGCACCTTGCGGTCGAAGGCGTGGGTGCGTTCGAGTTCGGCGACCGCCAGCTGCTCCTGGGTCTGCCCCTCGCCCGCCGAGCCGAGGCCGACGTAGACCCGGACCGGTTCGCGCGCGGGCTTACCCGTCACCGCGCCGATCCGGAAGGCATCGGGTCCGTGCGAGACGAACCATCGCCCCTCCGAACCGAGCGTGTCCCATTTGGCCATCGATGCGGGGCTGCCGGAGCGCCCGGGGTCGGTCGGCTGCACCGCGTACGGCGTCATCTTGTCGTTGCGCACGCTGAACGCCGAATTGGCGACGGTGAAGAACGCCTCCGACAGCACACCGTTGAACAGCAGCACCGCCACCACGGCCAGCACGATCGCGCCGACGCTCGGAGCCAGCTGCGGCGGCACTCGCACCCAGCGGCTGAGCAGCCGGGCGAAGAACCGCACGATCCACCGCGCCGTCCGGTAGATCGCCACCACCAGCGCGGCGACCGCGAGACTGAGCCCACCGGTGCGCAGATAGGCGGCGCGCGTGGTGCCCTCCATATCCATCAGTTCGTAGATCTGCCGTTGCCAGTCGGCCGAGAGGACGAGCATGTAGATCGCGGTGAGCAGGCAGATCGTCAGGATCGTCACCTTCACCGCGTAGCGAATCCGCAGCGACGGTGTGCGAAAACGCAAGCGCGGCCGGATCAGTCTGCGGAAACCCCACTCCAGCAGACAGCCCACGCCGTAGCCGATGGCGGCGTTGAGGCCGCTGATCAGGCCTTGGAACAACCAGTCGCGCGGCAGTAGCGACGGTGTCACCGACCACGCGAAAAATACTGTCGCGGTGACGAGTCCGACGTAATTGAGCGCGATGATGTCGTCCTCGAGCCGTCGCAACAGCCGCTGGCCTCGCCGATAGACCACAACGCCGCGCGTACGCAGCGTTGTGAGAGTCTCGGCGGTATCGAGCACCCGTCAAGTATGGCGGTCGGCGTGCGGAAATCGGGGAACTCGCCACGTGAGGCAAACAACTGCTACGACGGGAATTACCCGGGGTACTCGAGTAGTTCTACGCACGATCCCCGCGGCCCCGGACCGCAGACTCGAGGGTATGAGCACTTCCACCCAGCAGAAGAGCAGCCCCGCATTCCTGGCCCAAGCCGCGATCGCCTTCGGTGTCAGTTTCGTCGCCGCCACCGCCGGCATCGTCTATCTGCCGCCGGACATCTGGCAGCGCGGGTTCCTGCTGATGACAACGCTGTTCATGGTCTCGAGCGCCTTCACCCTCGCCAAGGTGATCCGCGACCGGTTCGAATCCGCACGCGTGCATCAGCGCATCGACGAGGCCCGCGTGGAAAAGCTGATGGCCGAGCACGATCCGTTCCGGATGTGAGCGGACCGCGGCGCCGCGGTCCGCATCGGGTCACTTCGCGGTGGCGCCGAACAGCGCGGGCAGCGTGCCCTCGTGGGCGGTGCGCAGTTCGTCCATCGTGATCGAGAACTGGCCCTGCACCTCGACCGAGTCCGAGCCCTGATCCACGACGCCGATGCGCACCCACGGCAGTTCGCGGGCGGTGCACATCTTGGTGAAACGCGTCTCCTCCGACCGCGGCACCGCGACGAGGACGCGTCCGGCCGATTCCGAGAACAGCGTGACGAACGGGTCGTCGCCCTCGGGAAGCAGGATGCGGACGCCGGTTTCACCGGCCAGCGCCCCTTCGACCACCGCCTGGGCCAGTCCGCCCTCGCTGAGATCGTGCGCGGCGCTGATCATTCCGTCGCGAGAACCGGCGGTCAGCACCTCGGCGAGCAACTGTTCGCGGGCGAAGTCCACCCGCGGCGGCACACCGCCCAGGTGCTCGTGCTCGACCTGCGACCAGATCGATCCGTCGAATTCGTCGCGGGTCTCGCCGAGCAGAATCAGCGTCTCACCCGGTTCGGTGCCGAATCCGGTCGGAATGCGCCGGTGCACATCGTCGATGACGCCGAGCACGCCGACCACCGGGGTCGGCAGGATCGCGGTCTGACCGGTCTGGTTGTAGAAGCTGACGTTGCCGCCGGTGACCGGAATGCCCAGGGCCACACAGCCGTCCGCGAGGCCGCGCACGGCCTGCTGGAACTGCCACATCACGCCGGGATCCTCGGGGGAACCGAAGTTGAGGCAGTTGGTGACGGCCTTCGGGGTGGCGCCGGTGCTGGCGACATTGCGGTAGGCCTCGGCCAGCGCCAGCTGCGCGCCGGTGTACGGGTCGAGTTTGGTGTAGCGACCCGAGGCGTCGGTGGCCAGCGCGATGCCCCGGCCGGACTCCTCGTCGATGCGGATCACACCCGCGTCGGCGTGTTCGGCGAGCACCGTGTTGCCGCGCACGTACCGGTCGTACTGCTCGACGATCCACTTGCGGCTGCACAGCTGCGGGCTGGAGATCAGCTTCAGCAGCGTGGCCCGCAGGTCGTCGCCGGACTTCGGCCGGGCCAGCCCGGCGGTGGTGTCGGCGACCAGTGCGTCCTGCTCCTCGGGGCGCCGCACGGGGCGCTCGTAGACGGGGCCCTCGTGCGCGACGGTGCGCGGCGGCACGTCCACCACGGTTTCGCCGTGCCAGTTCACCACCAGGCGGTCGCCGTCGGTGACCTCGCCGATCACGGTGGCCAGCACATCCCACTTGTGGCACACGGCCATGAACGCCTCGACGTTGTCCGGCGTCACCACCGCGCACATGCGTTCCTGCGATTCGCTGGAAAGCACCTCCGCGGGAGTCATATTCGCCGCGCGCAGCGGCACCTTGTCCAGGTCGATACGCATACCGCCGTCGCCGGCCGCCGCCAACTCCGATGTCGCACAGGACAATCCGGCGCCGCCGAGATCCTGGATACCGACCACCAGTCCGGCGTGGTACAGCTCGAGACAGCACTCGATGAGCACCTTCTCGGCGAACGGGTCACCCACCTGCACACTGGGCAGTTTCTTACGGCCGGAACCGGATTCGTCACCCGAGAAGGTGTCCGAGGCCAGCACCGACACACCGCCGATGCCGTCCAGACCCGTCCGCGCGCCGAACAGCACGATCTTGTTGCCGGTGCCGGAGGCGAAGGCCAGGTGCAGATCCTCCACCCGCATCACACCCGCGCACAGCGCGTTCACCAGCGGATTGCCCTGATAGGAGGCGTCGAACACGGTCTCGCCGCCGATATTGGGCAGGCCGAGGGAGTTGCCGTAGCCGCCGACACCGCGCACCACACCGTCGACCACGCGCCGGGTGTCGGGGTGGTCGGCAGCGCCGAAGCGCAGCTGGTCCATCACAGCGATCGGCCGCGCGCCCATCGCCATGATGTCGCGCACGATGCCGCCGACGCCGGTGGCCGCACCCTGATACGGCTCGACATAGGAGGGATGGTTGTGGCTTTCCACCTTGAAGGTGACCGCCCAGCCGTCACCGATGTCCACCACGCCCGCGTTCTCGCCGATACCGGCCAGCATGGAGGCGCGCATCTCGTCGGTGGTGGTCTGGCCGAAGTAGCGCAGATGCACCTTCGAGGATTTGTAGGAGCAGTGTTCGCTCCACATCACCGAGTACATCGCCAGCTCGGCATCGGTGGGGCGGCGGCCCAGAATGTCGCGGATGCGCGCGTATTCGTCGTCCTTGAGACCCAGCTCCTTGTACGGCTGCGGGGTATCCGGGGTGGCTGCGGCGGCGCTGACGGTGTCGACGTGGACAGTCACGGTGGGCTACCTAGGTCCTTTCGGCCGGGCAAACGTGCAGCTACGAGCTCCGACGCTGGAGTGAGAGACGGAATGCACGCGGATGGGGAGTCGAGGACAGTCTAGTGGGTGCCAAACCCACCTCGACCAGCCAGCACCTGTTCACCGGTACGCTGAGCCGGTGAACGATCGATCCAGGGTCGCGGATCCGGACGAACTGCCCGCGACCACGTCGTCCGCGCGGTCCACCGGGGGGCTGACGACTCGGCAGCGACGGCTGCTCATGATCGCGATCGCCCTGTTCGTCGTCTCGGCGATCGTCTCCTGGGCCACCCACATCTGGACCGGCTACATCGATCTCCAGGTCTACCGCAACGGCGCGCACACGTGGCTCGACGGCGGCGACCTGTACGGGCCGATGCCCAAGGTCGAGGGCATCGGGCTGCCGTTCACCTATCCGCCGCTGGCCGCGCTGTTCTTCGCGCCGCTCGCGCTGATGCCGCTCGCCGTCGCCGAATGGCTGGTGCTGCTCACCTCGATGGCGAGCCTGGCGGTCACGCTGTGGCTGGTGCTGGTCCGGGTGCGGCCGGGGATGGACCGCTCCACCCGGGTGATTCTGCTGATCGGGGCGCTCGCCGTACTCGGCCTGTCCGAACCGGTGCGCCAGACCTACAACTTCGGCCAGATCAATCTGATCCTGATGGCGGCCGTCGCGCTCGACGTGTTGGTGCGCAAACCGTTCTGGCCGCGCGGCATGCTGATCGGAATCACGGTGTCGGTGAAGCTGATTCCGGCCGGCTATCTGCTGTACTTCCTGCTGCGCCGGGACTGGCGGGCGTGCCTGACCCTCATCGCCTCGGCGATCGGCGCGATCGCGCTGGCATTCCTGCTGTTCCCGCACGATTCCACCGAATACTGGTTCCACACGCTGATGGATACCGGTCGCATCGGGCCGCCGCAGTACGCCGGCAATCAGTCGCTCAAGGGTTTCGCATTCCGCCTGGGCGTCTCCGACGCGGCCGCGACGGGGATCTGGATCGGGTTGTCGCTCATCGCGATCGGGCTGGCCGCGCTCTGGATGAAGCGGCTGCTCGACGCCGGCCACCAGGTATCCGCGCTGCTGGTCAATTCGGCCGCGGTCCTGCTGGTCTCGCCGGTCTCGTGGTCGCACCACTGGGTGTGGGTCGCCCCGGCGCTCCTGGTCGCGGGCGACCTGATCGCCCGCATGCCGGCCGCGGACGCCCCGGACACACCGGGGCGCGCGGCACGGCGGCGGCGGATGTGGATCGCGGTCACCGCCGCTGTCACCGTGCTGTTCATGGTCGGCCCGCAGTGGGTGCTGCCGCACAACGCCGACCGCGAACTGCGCTGGGCGTGGTGGCAGCAGATCATCGGCAGCAGCTATGTGCTGGTGACCTTCGCCGCCCTGGTGATCGCGGCGATCGCCTACCGGCCCGCGGTGTCCGATTCGGCGTGAGCGACGCGGCCCGCCGGGGTGAGGAAGGCCGCCAGCGCCGCCGAATAGGAGTGCACGTCCGCGGCGCCCATCAGTTCGCGGGCCGAATGCATCGCCAGCTGCGGTGCACCCACGTCGACGGTCGGCATGCCGGTGCGCGCCGCGGTCATCGGGCCGATGGTCGAACCGCACGGCAGATCCGCGCGATGCACGTACCGCTGCAACGGGACGCCGGCCTGCGCACAGGCCAGGGCGAAGGCTCCGGCGCCGACCGCGTCGGTGGCGTAGCGCAGATTCTGGTTCACCTTCAGCACCGGGCCACCGCCGACCTCGATGCGATGCGAGGGCTCGTGCCGGTCCGGATAGTTGGGATGGGTGGCATGGGCCATATCGCCGGAGGCGCAGATCGAACCCGCCAGTGCCGCAAGGTAATCCGCGCGACCACCGCCGCGGGCGAGCACGATCCGCTCCAGGATCGCGGGTAGCAGATCCGATTGCGCGCCGCGGTCGGATTGGCTGCCGACCTCTTCGTGATCGAACATCGCCAGCACCGGGGTGACGTCGCCGTCCCGGTCGGCGGCGGCCAGGAACGCGTGCAGTCCGGCATAGCAGGTGGCCTGATTGTCCAGCCGCGGCGCGCTCACCAGATCCTGATCGCGCCCGACCACCCGGCTCGGTTCCAGGTCATGGGTCATCAGTTCCCATCCGAGCACGTCGCCGGCGGGGACCCCGGCCTGCTCGGCGACGTAGGCGATGAACGAACGCGGCCGCTCCCCCAGCCCCCAGATACCGTTGACATGGCGTTGCGGATCCAGCGTCACCCCGCGGCGGTCCTCGGACAGGTGGATGGCCAGTTGCGGCACCCGCACCAGCGGATCGTCGATGCGCACCAGCCGCTGCCCCAGCCCGTCGCCCTCGCGCACGGTGAGCCGGCCGGAGATGCCGAGATCGCGGTCCAGCCAGGAATTGAGCCAGGCGCCGCCGTAGGGTTCCAGGCCGATCATCTGCCAGCCCGCGACGGCCATATCGGGATGCTGTTTGACGCGCAGATTCGGGCTGTCGGTATGCGCGCCGACCACCCGGAACGCCCCGGCCGGATCGGTGTTCTTCGCGGCCCATGCCACCAGCGATCCGCCGCGGATCACGAAGTAGCGGCCCACTGCCCCGTTCGCCTCGGGCCACGGCCGGGGCTCGGGCAGTTCGGTGAATCCGTGGCCCGCCAATTCGGCTGCCACGGTGCGGCATACGTGGAACGGAGACGGCGAGGCATCGACGAAGGCGCACAGCCCGGAGGCCGTCGCGGTGGTGGAGACCGGCATACCGGCGATCCTAACGGCTGCCGGAATTGCCGTATTTTTGCCGAGTCGGCCGTCGCCCCCCGAACGGGATCACTCCGACTGCGTCTCGACCATCAACTCGAGTAGCCGGAGCAATTCCGCGTGATTTCGCGCGCCGATTCGTTTCCGCAATTCCTCTTCGGCCAGTGACTCCTGCTCGCGCACCGAATCCACCAGATCCTTGCCGCGGTGGGTCAAACCGATGAGAATGCGGCGGCGATCATCCTCGGCCGCAATTCGAAAGATCAGGCCGCGTTCGGCCAGAGCGTCGGCGTGGCGGGTGGCCGACGAGGGCGGTAGCTGGGCGCGAACCGCCAGCTCGCTCATGGTGATGCCGGAGCGGTCGGACAGATTCGACAGCATGGCCCACTGGTCGGCGGTCAGCTGCCTGGCACACAGTGCCGCGTCGAGGTGCCGGAGCCAACCGCGTTCCGCAGCGCGCAGCGCCCCGTGCAGCGTGGCGACGCCACTTACAATGGTCGACATATTCTCCGCCCCATCATTTCGCTCGGATACGAAGAAGGGTACCGAATGTTCTCCTTCGGCGAGAGCCCGGACGAAGTGGTCGAGGTACTGAATATCGTCCCGCTGCAGGGCCCCGTCGGAATTGTCGCGCCGTCCTGTGAAGCCGCGATTTCCTTGGCCGCAAAAGAAATCAACAGTGGCACAGGAATTCTGGGCCGCCAGGTGCGGGTGACGACCATCGACGGCGGCCGCAGTCCGGCCGAGGTCGCCGACGAGGTCTCGGCGCTGCTGGCCACCGGAATGGTCGATGCGATCACCGGTTGGCACATCTCGGCGGTACGCCAGGCGGTTGCCCGGGTCACCGGCGGGCGGGTCCCCTATCTGTTCGCCAACGTCTACGAGGAGTTGCCGAACGAACCGGCCGAGGTGGTGATGATCGGCGAGGCGCCCAGCGGCCACATCCTGCCGGCCATGCGGTGGCTGTCGCGGGAATTCGGCACCCGGCGCTGGGCGATCATCGGCAACGACTACATCTGGCCGGTGGCCACCGGTCGCGACGTCCGTGCCGCGTACCGCGAGGCCGTCCACTACGAGCGCTACGTGCCGCTGGGCACCCGGGACTTCGGATCGATCCTCACCGATCCGCTGCTGGACCGGGTCGACGGCATCGTGATGCTGCTGGTCGGGATGGACGCGGTCCGGTTCAATCAGCAGTTCACCGCGATGGGCCGCGCCGCGACGCAACTGCGGGTCAGCCCGGTCGTCGACGAACAACTCCTGCTCGCCGCCGGTCCCGGCGCCAACACCGATCTCTATGTCGCGTCCAGTCTGTTCCCGAACGTGAACGCCGATCCCGACCGGCTCGCGCGCTACCACCACATGCACGGCCGCTTCGCGCCGAAACTCACCTACTTCGGCAACACCGCCTACGAGGCGCTGCACACGCTGCGAGCGATGGCCCATGCGGTCGGCTCCCTCGAGGTGCCGCGGATGCGGGCCGCGCTCGAGGACGGGGTGGTGCTGGAGACGCCGTCGGGTGCCCGGATGTACCGCGACAATCACGTGGTCCGCCCGCCCAGCCTGATCGCCCGCGCGGAGGGCGTGGACCTGCGGATTCTGGACACTCTCTACTGACGCCGGGCACCGGCGCCCGGCTCACTCGAGCCCGAGCGCCTTGTGGGTGATCTCGACCGAATCATTCGGTGGCGCAACGGTTTCCGGGCCCGGCGCGGCGAGCAACGGCCGGTCCGGACCGAGTCCCTTGTCGACGGCGGCGGCCCGGACCGCGTTGACGACGAACAGCAGCGCCGCCCGGCGTGCCGTATTGGTGCGGTAGGCCAGCGAGACGGTCCTGGTGAGCCCCTCGCCGAGTCCGACGATATCCACGCCCGCCGGGCGCAACGCCAGCCCCAGATCCGAGACCAGCGTGACGCCCAATCCGGCCGCGACCAACGCCATCGCGGTCGACTGCTCCTCCACCTCGTGGTCGATGCGCGGTTCCACCCCGCCGGATTGGAAGGCCAGCCGTACCGCATGACCGAAATGGGAGCGAGCGGGCGCGAGGATCCACGGATGTTCGGCCAGATCCGCCAACGTCGCCGTCCGCGCCGGCACCGCTCCGGCCGGAACCGCCGCGTAGAGCCGCTCGACCGCGATGACGGCACGTTCCAGACCGCGGTCCCAGGTCATCGGATAATTCGAATAGTCGAGCACGAACGACAGGTCCAGAGTGCCGTCGCGCACCGCGGCGGCCGTCGCCTCCGGCGCGAGTTCCCTGGTCCGCACCAGAATGCCCGGGTGGGCGCGGGCGAGCGCGGTGAGCGCGTCGGGCAGCAGCCCCGAGGCGACCGAGGCCCACACTCCGGCGGTGAGGGTCGCCGACACCGACTCCCCGGACTCCTCGAGCGCCTGTGTCGCCCGCTCCACCGAGGCGAGGATCTCCTCGGCGTGCTCGGCGAGCAGCACCCCGCGATCGGTGAGCTGCAGCCGGCGTCCGCGCCGCTCGAACAGGCGCAGCCCCACGTCCCGCTCCAACTGCGCGAGTTGCTGCGACACCGCCGACGCCGTGTAGTGCAGCGCACTCGCGGCCGCGGTGATCGTGCCGCGCCGATGGAGCTCGCGCAGCATGCGCAGTCGGGGCAGCGACAGATCCATGGCATCGAGCGTAAGCGGTTCCCGGGCTCGGCCACCGCTGTGTAGGAGCACTGAACGATGCCGTGAACGAACCGTAAATAGACGTGTGACCGGGCAGGACGCAGTCTGGGGGCAGCGAATCACCAGCCGGGACGACGAGGTCCGGACGCCGACAGCGCGACTCGACGTGTCCCGCGGGTGGTGGTCGGACATCCGAACGCGCAGGAGGTAGTTCGCCGTGACGACGATCCACAACCCGGCAGAGGACACCGCACCGGCCACCCCGGCGGTGCCCGCCACAGTCCCGGCGGTGCCCGAGACCGCCCCGGTCATCCCCGCGATCCGCCGCCCCGAGCCGTACATGCGACTGCAGTGGACCGATGCGGCCACCGGTGCCGTCGGCTACCTCGTCGTCCACACCCTGCGCGGCGGACTGGCCACGGGCGGCACCCGCATGCGCGCCGGCTGCACGTTGAGCGAGGTGGAGGATCTGGCGCGCGGGATGGCCGCCAAGACCGCGACCTTCGACCTGCCGATCGGCGGCGCGAAGGGCGGTATCGACTTCGACCCGAAAGATCCGCGCGCCGTCGGCGTACTGGAGCGATTCTGCGAGGCCATGCGCCCGTGGATCGACGCGCACTGGGTGACCGCGGAGGACCTGGGCGTCCCGCAGCATCTGATCGACGAGATCTTCGAGAAGCTGGGCCTGGGCCAGAGCTATCACGCCGCGATCCGCCGCGCCGCCGATCCGGCCGCCACCCTGGAACGGGTCCGCGACGGCCTGAACGCGGCGGTCGAGGGCGGTTTCCTGCTGGGCGATGTGATCGGCGGCTACGGTGTCGCGCACGCCTGCCTCGCCACGGCCGTCTCCTGGGGCCGGATGCCGGCCGAGACGACGGTCGCGATTCAGGGCGTCGGCACGATGGGCGGCGCCGCGGCCTACTACCTGCACGAGGCGGGTATGCGCGTCACCACCGTGGCCGATGCGGCCGGGGCCCTGCACCGGGCGGGCGGACTGGATATCCCGGCACTCCTGGAGCTGCGCGACGACTACGGCGAGATCGATCGCTCCCGGCTGCCGGCCGATGTCGAGCAGCTGCCACGCACCGCGGTGCTGTCCGCCGAGGTCGACATTCTGGTCCCCGCGGCCATCTCGTATGCGATCACGCCGGACAACTCGTTCGACGTGCGCGCCCGCGTCGTCGTCGAGGCGGCCAACGCCGCCACCACCCCGGAGGCGGAGGCCATGCTCGCCGCCCGCGGCGTTCCGGTACTGCCGGACTTCGTCGCCAATGCCGGTGCGGTGGCCTGGGCGTGGTGGCTGCTGCTCGGTGAGGTCGACGACGTGCCGGACACGTCCTTCGATCGCCTGCGCACCACCATGCACACCAAGGTCGCGCGGTTGCTGTCCGCCTGGACCGACGACGGCATCACACCGCGCGAGACCGGCCGACGCTGGGCGGAAGACCCGGCACCGGCCACCGGCGCGGTCGTGATTCCCTGAGCGTCGGCCCGATCAGGCCGTGGTGACGAGGCTGTCGAGGACCGACAGGAAGATTCCCAGTCCGTCGTCACTCGGCCCGGTCAGCGGCTCGGTGGCGTGTTCCGGGTGCGGCATGAGACCGACGACGCGACCGTTCGGCGAGGCGATACCGGCGATATCGCGCTGCGAACCGTTGGGGTTGCCGCCCACATAGCGGAAGACCACCCGGCCCTCGCCCTCGAGTTCGTCGAGCACGGCCTGTGAGGCCTGGTAGCGGCCCTCGGCGTTCTTCACCGGGACCAGAATCTGCGCACCCGCGTCGTAGCGCGAGGACCACGCGGTCGCGGTGGACTCCACCCGCAGCCACTGATCCCGGCAGACGAAGTGCAGACCCTCGTTGCGGGTCAGCGCGCCCGGCAGCAGTCCGGCCTCGCACAGCACCTGGAAACCGTTGCAGATTCCCAGCACCGGCATACCTTTGCCGGCGGCCTCGACGACCTTGCCCATCACGGGCGCGAACCGGGCGATGGCACCGGCGCGCAGATAGTCGCCGTAGGAGAATCCGCCCGGCACCACCACCGCGTCGACACCCTTGAGGTCGGCGTCGGCATGCCACAGGCTCACCGCTTCGGCGCCGGCCAGCCGGACCGCGCGCGCCGCGTCGACGTCGTCGAGCGTGCCGGGGAAGGTGATGACACCGATTCGCGCAGAGCTGGTCACGGCAGCCGCACCACTTTCCAGTCCTCGATCACCGTGTTGGCGAGCAGGGCCTCGGCGATCTTCTCGAGCTCGGCATCGCTGACGCTGTCGTCGATGTCGAGCTCGAACCGCTTGCCCTGCCGCACATCCGACACACCCGGGAAACCCAGGCGTCCGAGCGCGCCGGCAATGGCCTGACCCTGGGGATCCAGGATCTCGGCCTTCGGCATCACCTCGACCACAACTCGTGCCACGCGTTGCTCCTCAAGCTGGTGGGGGGATTACCACAACAGCTTAATCGGGGCTACTCCCGGGCGCCGCGCCGGGCCGCGGCCCCTGCGAGGGACGTCACAGCGCCTGTCGGCCGGCCTCCGTGCGGCCCTCCGTGATCACGCATGCTGCCCGCCTCGGCCCACGCTGCGGCCGGGGGATATAGCGTGAATCCATGCGCATCGCCCACTTCGGTCATTCCTGCGTCCTCGTCGAATTGAACGGCACGAAGATCCTGTTCGATCCGGGCACTTTCTCGCACGGCTTCGAAGGCATCACGGGTCTCGACGCGATCGCTATCACCCATCAGCATCCCGACCACATCGATCCCAACCGGATCGAGGCCCTGGTCGACGCGAATCCGAGCGCCCGCCTGCTCAGCGATCCGCAAACCGCACAGCAGCGCGGTGAACCGTGGCAGGCCGTACACGCGGGCAATATCGTCACCATCGGCGATCTGCAGATCACCGGGGGCGGCGGCAAGCACGCGGTGATCCATCCGGAGCTGCCGGTCGTCGACAACACCGTCTTCCAGCTCGGCACCGCCGACGATCCGGCACAGTTCGTCCACCCGGGCGATTCGCTGTGGGTGCCGCCGGTATCGGTCGGAGTGCTGGCGGTGCCGGCGGTCGCGCCGTGGATGAAGATCAGCGAGGCGGTGGACTATCTGCGCGCCGTGGCGCCGCGCACCGCCGTCCCCATCCACTACGGCATCATCGCGCCGGAGGCACAGGGCATCTACTTCGGCCGCCTGTCCGAAATGCGCCCGGCCGACACCGAATTCGCGCTCATCGAGCCGGAGGACAACAAGACCTTCTAGCGGGCGCCTCCGGTCCTCGAACCCCTCACCGCGTATACGAGGACAGGAACAATGCCTCCGCCAGCGCCACGTGCTCGATCTCGCTGGGATCGACGCTCTCGTTCGGGGCGTGGATGAGGCATTTCGGCTCCTCGACGCCGAGCAGCATGATCTCGGCGTCGGGATAGGTCTCGGCGAAGACGTTGCACAGCGGAATCGAACCGCCCTGCCCCTGCGTGGTGGCGGTGCGGCCGTAGGCGGCGGCGAAGGCGTCCTCCATCGCCAGCCGCGCCGGGCCGCCGGTCCCGGACCGGAACGGCGCACCGGTGCCCTCGGTCTCGACCCGCACCCGCGCACCCCATGGCGTATGCGATTCCAGATGCGCGGTAAGGGCTTTCAATGCCGGAGCCGGATCGACGCCGGGCGGGATCCGCAGATTCAATCGGGCCCGCGCGCTCGGCTGGACGGCCGCCGCCGATCCCACCACCGGCGGCACATCGATGCCCAGTACGGTCAGGGCCGGGCGCGCCCAGAGCATGTCCGAGATACCGCCGCTGCCCAGCACCTGCACCCCGTCGAGGATGCCGGCGTCGACCCGGAACTGCTCGACCGGATACTGCGCGCCGTCCCAGACCTGATCGGCCGCCAACCCGTCCACCGTGGTGTTCCCGTGTTCGTCCCGCAGCGTCGCGAGTAGGTGGATCAGGGCGGCGACGGCATCCGGAGCGGCCCCGCCGAACATGCCGGAATGTAGAGGGCCGGAGAGGGTTTCGACGGTGACGAGCACGTTCACGTTTCCGCGCAGGGTCTGGGTGAAGGTCGGGACGCCCGCCGCGAAATTACCGCAGTCACCGATCAGCAGTGCGTCGGCGCGCAGCAGGTCCGCGTGCCGCGGAACGAATTCCTCCAGACCGCCGGTGCCCTGCTCCTCGGAGCCCTCGCAGACCAGCGTGATGCCGACCGGATAACCCTTGTCCCCCAGCGTGTTCCGCAACGCCCGCAGGGCGGTCAGGTGGACGACGATATTGCCCTTGCAGTCGGCCGCGCCGCGCCCGTACCAGCGGCCGTCGCGCTCGGTGAGCTCCCACACCGGCGTCTCCCAGGCGGCCTCGTCCACCGGCGGCTGCACGTCGTAGTGGCTGTACAGCAGCACCGTGGGAGCGCCGGGCGGAGCCGGATACCGGGCCACGACGGCCTCGCTACCGTCGGGCGTCTCGTGCAAGCCGACGTCGGTGAAACCGAGGTCGGCGAAGGCGTCGGCGACCCATCGCGCCGCCCGATGACATTCCTCCGGCGGAAACTGCCGGGCATCGGCCACGGACCGATACGAAACCAACTGGGCCAGATCGGCTTTCGCCCGCGGCATCAAGGCGCGCACCTGTTCGCGCAGGGCCGCCGTCCGAGATTCGTCGGTCATATACCCAACCTATCCCCCTTCCCGGATCGACGGCATCGGCGCCGGGCGCGGCGCGGGCCGGAATTCGCCCGATTTGTCCCTCGCGTACGCGACCGTCCCGCTACCGCGGCGGGGCATGATGAGAGAGAGCTCGACCGCGATCCGACCACCGGAGAGGACGAGATGTCTGCATCATCGGAATCCGACGACCTGTTCGCGATGCCCGATCTGGATCGCGGCGCACCCAAACACCACTTTCCGCACCGCGAGATGCCGGGCCCGGAGGCCTATCAGATCGTGCACGACGAGCTGATGCTCGACGGCGTGTCGCGGATGAATCTGGCCACCTTCTGCACCACCTGGATCGACGACAATGCCCGGCGGCTGATGGCGCAGAGCCTGGCGAAGAACATCGTCGACAAGGACGAATATCCGCAGACCGCCGAACTCGAGCGCCGGTGCGTGCGCATGGTGGCCGACCTGTGGCACTGCCCCGATCCCGGTTCGACGCGCGGCACCTCCACCACCGGGTCCAGTGAGGCGGCGATGCTCGGCGGGCTCGCCGCGAAGACGCGCTGGCGTAAGAACGGCGGCCAGGGCATCCCCAATTTCGTCTGCGGCCCGGTGCAGGTGTGCTGGGAGAAGTTCGCGCGATATTTCGACGTCGAGATCCGGCAGGTGCCGCTGCGCGGGAACCGGTACACGCTGGAGCCGGATGACATTGCCGCACACTGTGATTCGAATACGATCATGGTCGTCGCGACGATGGGACAGACCTTCACCGGACTGTTCGAGGACGTCGCCGCGATGAGCGCGGCCCTCGACGATCTGGAGGCCCGCACCGGCCTGGACATCCCGCTGCACGTCGATGCCGCCAGCGGTGGATTCCTCGCCCCGTTCACCGCGCCGGATCTGGTGTGGGACTTCCGGCTGGCGCGGGTGAAGTCGATCAACGCCTCCGGGCACAAGACCGGCCTGGCCCCGCTGGGCGCAGGCTGGGCGCTCTGGCGCACGGCCGCCGACCTACCGGACGAACTCGTGTTCAACGTCGACTACCTCGGCGGCAGTATGGCCACCTTCAATCTGAACTTCTCCCGTCCCGGCGGCCAGGCGATCACCCAGTACTACGACTTCATCCGGCTCGGCCGCACGGGTTACACCCGGCTGCAGTCGGCGATCTACCGCGTCGCCGAACATCTGGCCCACGGACTCACCGAGACCGGGATGTTCGAGACGATCCACGACGGCACCCCCACCCGGGGCATCAGCGCGGTGTCGTGGCGGCTGCGCGAGGATCCCGGCTTCAATCTGTACGACCTGTCGGAACGGCTGCGCTCGCGCGGCTGGCTGATCGCCGCCTATCCGCTCCCCGCCGACCGGCAGGACGAGACGATCATGCGCGCGGTCGTCCGGCACGGCTTCACCCACGATATGGCCGATCTGCTGCTGGCCGATATCGACCGCTGCGTCGACCAGCTGAAGAAGCATCCGCTGTCCACCTCACTCACCCGTAGGGAGGCGGGCGGCTTCACCCACGACGCCACCGCCGTCGTGTCGGACGAGGCGATCGTCACCGAAGTGCAGGACATGCGGCGCGCGGCCGGCGAGGACCAGGCCGACGTCCGCTGAGATCGAGCCTGCTCACGCCGCGTGCGGCATGGCGTACGGTTCCCACCGGTAGACATCCGGAACCGCTTCGTGGAACAACGCCAGATCGACCGCGTCCAGCATGGCCTGGTGCGGTCCTGGCCGGGACAGTTGCGCGGCCGAGACGGCCAGCCGCAGCGTTCCGCCGCGCCGCGCGATGCGGGCCGCGCTCATGATCAGTGCGTGGCACCACCACGGTTCGGCCCGGAAACCCTCACCGACGCCGTGCACCCAGCAGCGTTGCGTCGTGTCCCGTTCCAGATCGTGGATGGCGGTCAACCCCAGCGCCAGCCGGAAGCCGACCTCGGGCAGGGCTGCGACGGCGCCCTCGGAGGCCGTCCAGCGCGGTGCCGCGAACAGCCGGGTGCGCAGGCCGATCTGCTCCATCACCCGATCGGCGGCGGTCAGGCGCAGGCGCGCCTCGTGGGTGGGCAGCGCGGCGAATTCGGCGCGGCGACGTTTGGTCGCGGCCTGGTCGTAGCCGTGCAGCACGATCGCGTCGCCCGCGGCACGCCGATCCCGCAGCCACTGCTGGGTGCGCGGATCCTCGGTGAGCCGGTATTTCCCCTTCAACCGCGGCGCCACCAGCAGCGACAGCCGTACCCCGCGGCCGTCCATCTCGGCCGCGAAGGCACGGGCCTGGTCCAGTGTGGTGTCGCGAATACCCGACACCGAGACGATCAGCTGCCCGAACCCCCGGTCGTTGCCGCTCATGCCTCCACTGTGCGCGCGGCAGGTGTCGGCCCCGTGCAGCCGAAGTGACGCCCCGACGAATTCCCGGCGCGGGCACCCGGCCGCACGGTCCGGCCGAAACCTGTCCTCAGCCGACCTCGCCGAGACCGACCCGGTCGAGCACCCAGGCGTATTCGAAGGCGACTTCCTTCCACTTCTCGTAGCGGCCGCTGACGCCACCGTGCCCGGCGCTCATCTCCGTCTTCAGCAGGAGCTGGGCATCGCCGGTTTTCGTGGCCCGCAGCGCGGCGACCCACTTCGCGGGCTCGACGTAGAGCACGCGGGTGTCGTTGATGCTGGTGATCGCCAGGATCGCCGGATAGTCCACGGCCGCCACGTTCTCGTACGGCGAATAGGACTTCATATAGGCGTAGACCTGCGGATCCTCCAGCGGATTGCCCCACTCGTCCCATTCGATGACCGTCAGCGGCAGCGACGGGTCCAGGATCGAGGTGAGTGGATCCACGAACGGCACGTTGGCGAGGATGCCCGCGAACAGTTCGGGAGCCAGATTGGCCACCGCGCCCATCAGCAGCCCACCGGCACTGCCACCGTCGGCCACCAGCACCTGCGGCGTGGTGACGGCGGTGTCGACGAGATGGCGGGCGCAGGAGACGAAATCGGTGAAGGTGTTCTTCTTGGTGAGCGTCTTGCCGTTCTCGTACCACAGCCGGCCCATCTCACCACCGCCGCGCACATGGGCGACCGCGAACACCATGCCGCGGTCGAGCAGCGACAGCCGCGACACCGAGAAACCGGGGTCGATACTGGCCTCGTAGGAGCCGTATCCGTAGAGCAGCAACGGTTTCGGACCGGAACCCTCACTGTCGCGGCGGCGCACCACCGAGATCGGAATCCGGGTGCCGTCCGCCGCGGTCGCCCAATCCCGGTGCTGCACATAGTCGTCCGGGTCGTAGCCGCCGAGTACCTGCTGCTGCTTGCGCAGCATCAGCTCACCGGTGGCGGGCACGTAGTCGAAGACCTGCATCGGGGTGATGAACGAGGTCACGCCCAGCCGCAGCGTCGGCTGCGCCCATTCCGGGTTGGAGCCCACGCCGGCGGAGAACAGTTCCAGACCGAAGTCCAGTTCGCGCAGTTCGCCATAGCCTTCGGAAGTCAACGGCCACACCGCGACTCGCGGCAGCGCCTCGCGCCGATACGAGAGCACGAGGTGATCGCGGAAGCAGTCGACGTCCTCGAGCCGCACATCGTCGCGATGGCCGATGAGCATGGTCATCGCCGCCGGATCGTCCACCGGGGCCTCGGTGAGGACGAAATTCTCGGCCTTCACGCCGTCGACCACATCGTTGTGCAGGATGAGCAGCCGGTCCTGCCCGCCGATCACCGCGTGTTCGGCCGAATACTCCACGCCCTCGCGGCGCGGCAGCAGCACCCGGAACTCGCCCTCCGGATCGTCGGATTCGAGAATCCAGCCCTCGGTGGTGATCTTCGACCCGACCCAGATCATCAGGTACTTCTCGGACCGGGTGGCGCCGATGCTGACCCAGTAGCGCTCGTCGGGCTCGTGGAACACCGTGACGTCGTCGGTCTTCGCGGTGCCGAGGCGGTGGCGCCACACGGTGTCGGGCCGCCAGGATTCGTCGACGGTCTGATAGAAGACGTGGGTTCCGTCCAGTGACCAGGTCGCCCCCGGCGCGGTGGCGGGGATCTCGTCGCCGAGCAGTTCGCCGCTGCGGAGATCCTTGAACCGCAGCACATATCGCTCGTCGCCGACCGTGTCGGTGGAATAGGCCAGCAGGGTGCCGTCGTGGCTGATCGAATAGGCGCCCAGGGCGAAGAAGTCGTGCCCCTCGGCCAGCACGTTGCTGTCGAGCAGAATCTCCTCGCCGGGGATCTCGATGTCGACCTCGAGTTGCGGCGGAGTCCAGTCGTCGCGGTCGGCGATCGGGCAGCGGCAGTGCACGCCGTACTGCTTGCCTTCGAAACTGCGCGAGTAGTACCAGTAGTCGCCCAGCCGCGCCGGAACCGACATATCGGTCTCCTGGGTGCGCGATTTGATCTCGTCGAAGATCCGCGCGCGCAGCGGGGCCAGGTGGGCGGTCTGGGCGTCGGTGTAGGCGTTCTCGGCCTCGAGATGGGCGATGACCTCGGGATCGTCCTTGTCCCGCAGCCATTCGTAGAAATCGACGAAGGTGTCACCGTGATGGGTGCGTTCGGCCGGGACCTTCTTGGCCACCGGCGGGGTTACCGCCGCCGCGTCGTCGCCGGCGTTCTGGATGGTTCCGGTACCACTGTCGAGAGCCATGGTGACCACCGTAATCGCGGTGGCCCGGTCCGGGCGCGCACCCCCACGCCCGCCGACACGAGCAGATCGGCGAGCACGGGGGCGCGACCTCGGTCCGCGCTACCCCAGGCCGGTGGTCCGCGGTGCAGGCCGACGCAGGTCACGCCCGTTGCCGCGGGCCGAACGACGAGATTCCATCAGGAAGAACAGTGCGGCTTTGCGGCGCGGGCATTGGTCGGTGGGACAGCTGCTGTGACTGTGCAGGATGTTGTGTGCCTGCTCGACGGTGAGGTGCCGGGGCACCACCGCGCAACTGTCGAAGACGGGTGCCATGCGGTGCTCCATCCTTGTCGTCCCTTCAGTGCGGCAGGGCACGCCCTCTCGGTCTCTTGACCAGTCGACGCCATCCAACTGCCACAGTGCATGGGGTTTCCGATCAGGTTGCGGCGTAAACCAGTGGTGTTGCAGGAACGGGTGGACGAATGCCACATTCCGCAGGTCGGCATATCGGTGTGATTCCGGCCATGCCCGTACGCGCGGATTCGGAAACGACGCCGGTGCGGCGGCTTGCGACCGCCTACGCTCGGGGACGGCAGCGCCCGTGCGGATTCCGGCGGGCGATCACATCGATGCAGGAGCACAGGTTGGAAGCGAAGAATCGCGAGATCGAGCCCGGGGCGGTCTGGCAGCGCAGCGGCGACGGGGAGGGCGGTGTCGAGGTGGCTTTCCTGGCCAGCGGCAATATCGGGCTGCGCGATGCCAAGAATCCGGATGGGCCGGCGCTGATCTTCACTCCCGGCGAGTGGCGGGCCTTCGTCGCCGGCGCCAAGGACGGCGAATTCAACCGCCCGGGCGCCCAGCCGCACTGAACCGAGCCCTGAGGGAATCCGGTCGCGCGGGCCGCCCCGGGCCCGCGCCGATCGGACAGCCGGCGATCAGGCTCCGATCGCCGCGCCGACGGTCGGCCAGGACGCGTGCAGATAGTCCTGCCAGTACGACCACGAATGTGTCCCGACCGGGCTGTGATCGACCCGGGCTGGAATTCGCATACCGCGCAGTCGCTGTTCGAAGGCGGTGACACAGACGTCCACGCCGGCCTCGATCGGCCCGCCCAGGACGATGTTCTCCGGCAGCTGCGGTTTGATCTCGGTCTCGTGCGGACCGGGGATACCGGTGCCGGTGGACAGGTAGAGAGTCTTGCCGCGCAGCCGATCCGCCAGCAGCGCCGGATCGTGGGCACCCCACTCCGGACTTCCCGGCGCACCCCACATATCGAACGGATTGCCGCCGCGGTTGGCGATCGAGAACATGATCGCCCCCTGCGCGATACCCAGATCCGGGCACGCACTGTAGCCCGCCACCGCCTCGTACAGCTCCGGATGGCGAACGGCCAGAACGAACGCCGCGATTCCGCCCATCGACAGGCCGCCGATCGCGTTCACGCCGTTGCCGGAGAAGGTGGCGTCGATGATCGGCGGAAGTTCGCGCGTCAGGAACGTCTCCCACCGGTAGCGGCCGAAATGCGGATCGTCGCGCTGCCAGTCGGTGTAGTAGCTCGCCTGCCCGCCGATCGGCAGGACGACATTGACGTTCTTACCGTGGAAGAAGGGTTCGGCATCCGTGGCGTTGGTCCAGGTGCTCTGCTGCACACCGGGATCGAGCCCGTCGAGCAGATAGTACGAGGGCCGCGCACCCCCGCCGGCCGGATGCAGGACCTGGACCTGAATGGTGCGTCCCATGGCTGGCGAGTCGATGAACAGCGCCGTCCGGGTCGGGCTCATATCGTTTTCTCCGACCACCCGCGCCGCCGATGCGCGTGGCTGTGGGCCCATCCAGGGACCGAAGACGCCCAGCCCGACTGTCAGCACAACCGCAGCAACGAGTGAACGCCGCATCTCCCCACCTCCGTCGACCCACCACAACTGCTACTTAAAGTAACGCACACTGTGGTGCCGTGCGGAGCTTTCGACCTCATGGCGTTTCCTCAGCAAACCGCCCGGTCCGCACCACGACTCAGGTGAGCCACCACTTTCCGTCCTGTCCGCCCGCCGCATTCGGTTGCGCCCGCCCGGCCGCACCCCGGATCGATGCGGCCAGATAGTCCAGGTCCGCACGCGGCGGGGTCGTCGCTCGATTGCGCAGCCCGAAGCCGTCGCCGGGCGTGCGCGGAATGACGTGCAGATGGACGTGGAAGACCTCCTGCCCGGCCGTAACACCGTCCGCGAGAAAGAGATTCACCCCGTCGCAGCGCACCTCGGACTCCCGCAGCGCGGCCGCCAGGCGCTGCGCGACCTGAAAGAGCTTGCCGCCGATCACCGGATCGAGTTCGGCCAGGCTGCGCGCCGGCACCTTCGGAATCACCAGCAGATGACCGGGCGTCATGGGACGGATGTCCATGAAGGCGAGAACGTCGTCGTCCTCGTAGACCTTGGACGAGGGCGCCCGCCCGGCGACGATATCGGCGAAAATCGTATAGGGGTCCATATCCGGCAACCCTAGTCGGCGATTTCGCCTGCGCCGCCGCACCATTCGCACGGCACCGAGCACGCGCGAGACCACCGCACCGAGCACGCGCGACACCACCGCGCGCACGGCGGCGCCGGGCGGATTCGGTGCCGCGACCATCGGGCCGGTGGCGGTTACAGAATCGGCGAGGGGGTGTAGCGGGCGGCCTCCGGATGCGCGTCGATCAGCTTCTGCGCCTGGGCCACCACATCGCTCACCTGCGCCTCGGCGGCGCCGATGAACGCGGTCCGGTCCGCCAGGGCGGCCTCCAGCCCGGCGCGGTCCAGCGGCATCCGGTCGTCGGCCGCGAGGCGGTCCAGCAGATCCGGTTCGCGACCCTGCTCCCGCATGGCCAGCGCGACCGCGACCGCATGCTCCTTGATGACCTCGTGCGCACTCTCGCGCCCGACCCCGGCCCGTACGGCCGCCATCAGGATGCGGGTGGTGGCCAGGAAGGGCAGGTAGCGGTTGAGTTCGCGCTCGATCACGGCCGGATAGGCACCGAATTCGGCGAGGACGGTCAGGAAGGTCTCCATCATGCCGTCGATGGCGAAGAAGGCATCCGGCAGCGCGACCCGGCGCACCACGGAACAGAACACATCGCCCTCGTTCCATTGCGCGCCCGCCAGTTCGGCCGCCATCGAGCCGTAGCCGCGCAGCACCACCTGCAGACCGTTGACGCGCTCGCACGAGCGGGTGTTCATCTTGTGCGGCATCGCCGAACTGCCGACCTGGCCGGGCTGGAAACCCTCGGTGACCAGTTCGTGGCCGGCCATCAGGCGCACGGTGTGCGCGAACGACGAAGGGCCCGCGCCCAAGTGGACCAGCGCGGAGATCACGTCGTGGTCCAGTGAGCGGGGGTAGACCTGGCCGACGCTGGTGAGCACGGTCGCGAAGCCCAGATGCCGGGCGACCTTCTGCTCCAGCTCGGCGAGTTTGGCGGCGTCGCCGTCGAACAGATCGAGCATGTCCTGGGCGGTGCCCATCGGGCCCTTGATCCCGCGCAGCGGATACCGGTCGATCAGCTCGCCCACCCGGCGCAATGCGATCAGCACCTCGTCGGCCGCACTCGCGAACCGCTTGCCCAGCGTGGTGGCCTGCGCCGCCACGTTGTGCGATCGACCGGCCATCACCAGCGCCTGATACTCGGCGGCCCGCTCGGCCAGCCGGGCGGCGACCGCGACACCGTGTTCGTAGACGTGTTCCAGCGAGAGCCGGATCTGCAACTGTTCGACGTTCTCGGTCAGATCCCGGCTGGTCATGCCCTTGTGGATCTGCTCATGACCGGCGAGGGCGTTGAATTCCTCGATGCGCGCCTTCACATCGTGGCGGGTGATCCGCTCGCGCTCGGCGATCGAGGCCAGATCGACCTCGCCCAGCACCCGCTCGTAATCCTCGAGAACCTCGGCGGTGACCGCCTCGGTACCGGCGGCGCCGAGTTCGGTCTGGGCCCGCAGCACCTCGAGCCACAGCCGGCGCTCCAGCACGATCTTGTTCTCGGGCGACCACAACTGCACCAGTTGCGGGCTCGCGTACCGGGTGGCGAGGACGTTCGGGACAAGACTCACGAACAGTCAGTCTAGTGTTCGATGCCTGCTCGGTTGCTGGGGCATGGCCGCGGGCAGATGCTGTGCCGCTGCCGACGGCACGGTCTGCGGCGCCATCAGCGATTGCGGCACCGGCGGCGCGATCACATCGATCAGTTCCAGTAGCGCGCCGCGGGCGGTGCGGCGCGGTTGCGGATCGGATTCGGCCAGCGCGGCGACCACCGCCCCGTCGACCACCGCCACCAGCCGGCGCAACTGATCGGTGCGCACCATGCGGTCGGATCGGCGCAGCACATCGGCCAGCAGGTCCTCGAGCTGGGCGCGCAACCGCAGCTGCACCTCGCGCAGTTCCGGATGCCGGGCCGAGGCCACCGAGCGCTCGTAACGGGCGATCAGCCGCCCGCGCGCGAATTCGTCGGGTCCGTCGGTGCCGACCATCAGATCCACGACCAGATCGACGGTCGCCTCGGCGCCGCGCTTGCGGTGGGTGACCTCGCCGATCCGGCGGCGCATCGACTCCAGTTCGGCATTGCCGCTGAACTCGACCGCGCGCGCGATCAGATCTTCGAGCGATTCGAAATAGTAGGTCGTGGATGCCAGGGGCAGGTCCGCGCGCGTCGCCACCGAACGGTGGCGCACGGCATCGAAGCCGCCTTCGAGTAGCAACTCCGCGGCAGCCGCAACCAACGCTTGGCGACGCCTTTCGCCTTTCGGGGTCGTCGCGGTGATCACCGTGTCATCGTGCCAGTCATCATCGGTTCATCCGTGCCAAATCGGTGCGATCTGTGCAAATCTGTGCGTCTGTGCAATCCCGGCCGAATCGTTGCTGTGCAATCGACCATGGGACCGCGCAAATTTCCGGGATCCGGTCCGAGCGGACAGCCGGGACCGGTTCGAAATAGCAAGGGTTGAAATCACAACCCGAATCATTTGTACCGCATCCACGCGCTCCGGTGGGCCGGTACGGAAAGTCTGTGCGTCAGCTCAGATATCGGCCCAGTCGCACGAGCGCCTCCTCGATATCCGCGGTCGCGCCGGCGAAGGAGAAGCGGACCGTGCGGTGTCCGTTACGGGTGTCGAAATCGATCCCGGGCGCGAGGGCGACACCCGTGTGCGCCAACAGATCCGCGCACCAGCGCGTCGAATCCTCGCTGAGGTGACCGATATCGGCGTAGGCGTAGAAGGCGCCGTCGGCGGGCGCCAGATCGGTGATCCCGAGGGCGGGCAGCCCCTCGAGCAGTAGCGCCCGGTTGCGCGCATAGCGGCGGACGTGTCCGTCGAGTTCGGATTTCGCCTCCGCGCCGAACGCGTGCGCCGCCGCGAATTGCGAGATCGCCGGCGGGCACACGGTCATATTGGAGGCCAGCCGCTGCAGCGCCGGGCGCAGCCGCGCGGGCGCCAGCATCCAGCCCAGCCGCCAGCCCGTCATCGAGAAATACTTCGACACCGACCCGATCACCACCGATTCCCGCGAGGTCTCCCAGGCCGAGCTCACCGGTTCGGTATCGCCGTCGTCTCCGGAATACGCGATGCCGTGATAGATCTCGTCGGAGATCAGCAGCGTGCCGTGGTCGTCGCACCAGCGGGCCAGCGCCGCCAGCTCGTCGGGGGCGATCATGGTGCCGGTCGGATTCGCCGGGCTGGCCACGATCACACCGGCGGGCGGTTCGGGCAGCTCCTCCAGCATCGCCACCGTCGGCTGGAACCGGGTCCGGGGCCCGCAGTCCAGTTCGATCACCCGGCAGCCCAGTGCCGTCAGGGTATTGCGGTAGGCCGGATAACCGGGGCGAGCGACCACGACGGTGTCACCGGCATCGAATGCGGCCAGGAAGATCAGCGTGAACGCGCCCGAGGAGCCGGTCGTGATCACCACGTCGTCGGCCTCGACCTCGACGCCGTAGGTGTCGCGGTGATGAGCCGCGATGGCGCTGCGCAGTTCCGGTATGCCGAAAGTCTCGGTGTAGCCGAGTAATTCGGCGTCGAGGGCCACCCGGGTGGCGCGCCGCACCGGCACCGGGGCGGGTGTGGAGGGCTGACCGGCCGCCAGGACCAGCACATCGCCGTGGGTGCGGGCGCGTTCGGCCGCGGCCTTCCAGACATCCATGACATAGAAGGTCGGAACGGTGGACCGCCGGGATTCACTGCGCACCAGACGACGGTAGAACACCGCGTCCGCCGGCCGGCGCGCAGCGTAGTCCTCGGCGCCGGGTGCCTGAGACGTTGCTGTGCGCCGCCGCGCCTGCCTGCGCGTCCGGGCGAGCCCCTGTTATCGTCGGCAGAATGCCTGACCAGGCACGCCGCGCGAAGTCGTACCAGGGGGGTTGGACCGTGATCCGCCCCGACTGGCGAACGACGCTGCGCCGCGACCGCCCCTCGATCGCCGGCCGGATACGGTCCTCGGCCCGTCGCTCACGCGAACAGGGGCAGGCCGCGGTGGTCGAATGGCGCGGGCGGTCGCGGCGGTGGCGCCGTGCGCTGCGGAATCGGGACTGGCGCGAGGAAGCCGAGACCCTGTGGCCCCGGCTGCGCGGCTGGGTCGGCGACCATCGGGTGCTGGTGATCGGAATGGTCGTGGTCGGACTGTTCGCCGCCGCCGACACCGTGGCGCCGCAGCCGATCGAGTCGACACCGAAACCCGGTGCGGCACAACGTATCGCGGTCGCCTACCCGCTGCAGGTGCAGGCCGAACCCGAAACCAGCAAGCGCTATCTGGCCGCCATCGACAACGGGGAGCGCATGCGCGAGGCGCAGGTGGTGGCCGCGGCCTCGCGAGCCACCCTCGACCGCGCGAAGGCCGAGGCCGCCGCGGCGGTCGCCGGGACGCCGCAACCGTGGCTGCCCGGACCCGCCACCACGATTCCCGGCGGCATCGCTCCGGGCGGAATCGCCCCGGGCATCGGCGGTTTCGCGCTACCCGCGCGCGGGGTCTTCACCTCCGGGTACGGCGGCCGGTGGGGCACCTTCCACTACGGGATCGATATCGCCGCGCCCATCGGCTCACCGATCTACGCCGTCGCCGACGGCACCGTCATCGACGCCGGGCCGGCGCAGGGCTTCGGACTGTGGGTACGCATCCGCCACGACGACGGCACCATCTCGGTGTACGGCCACATGTACGACTTCTCGGTCTCGGTCGGCGAGCGGGTGCGCGCCGGTCAGCAGATCGCCCGCATCGGCAACCGCGGCGATTCCACCGGCCCGCACCTGCACTTCGAAATCCTCATCGGCGGACAGCACGTGGACCCGCAGCCGTGGCTGGCCATGCACGGCATCCAGGTCGGCTGACCTGGACCACTGCTACGACTACACCCGCGTGGGCAGCGAGATCCGGTCCTCCACGGCGGCGAGGCCGATATCGGTGCGGAAGTGGCTACCGGGCAACTTGATTCCCGCGATGCGCTCGTAGGCGTTCGCCCGGGCCTCGGTCAGATCACCGCCCGTCGCAACGACATTCAGCACACGACCGCCGGCCGACAGCAGCGCGCCGTCCGCGCGCAGCGACGTACCGGCATGCAGCACTTCGGCATTCGAGCCCGCGGCCGGCGCGCTTTCGGTGCCGGAGATGACGTCGCCGGTGCGGGGACGGCCCGGGTAGTTCTCCGCCGCCAGCACCACCGTGATCGCCGCGCCGTCCTTCCAGACCGGCGGCTGCGCCTGCGCCAGTGTTCCGGTCGCGGTGGCGTGCAGCAGCGCGCCGAGCGGACTGTCGAGCAGGGCGAGCACGGCCTGGGTCTCGGGATCACCGAAGCGGCAGTTGAATTCGACGACCGCGGGACCGGCCTGGCCGATCGCGAGGCCCGCGTACAGCAGTCCGGAGAACGGGACGCCACGCCGAACCATTTCGGCGGCAACGGGTTTCACCACGTCGTCGACGATTTCGGTGACGGTCTCCGGGGGCAGCCACGGCAGCGGGGTGTAGGCGCCCATGCCGCC
The DNA here is from genome assembly GCF_963869435.1 of Nocardia violaceofusca NBRC 14427. Taxonomy (NCBI): domain Bacteria; kingdom Bacillati; phylum Actinomycetota; class Actinomycetes; order Mycobacteriales; family Nocardiaceae; genus Nocardia; species Nocardia violaceofusca. The sequence goes on along the minus strand of NZ_CAWMPM010000036.1, from coordinate 43,304 downwards.
GGTGTTGGGACCGGTGTCGCCGTCGCCGACGCGCTTGTGATCCTGAGCGGGCAGCAGCGGCACCACGGTCTCACCGTCGACCAGGCAGAACAGCGAGACCTCGGGACCGTCGAGGAACGATTCCAGCAGCACCGGATGACCCTGTTCGAGCAGTTCGGCACCGTGATCACGAGCCGCCGACCGGTCGGCGGTGACCACCACGCCCTTCCCCGCGGCCAGCCCGTCGTCCTTGACGACCCAGGTCGGCCCGAAGCGATCCAGCGCGGCGTCGAGTTCGCCCGGATGATCGACGACCTCACTGTGCGCGGTGCGCACCCCGGCCGCGGCCATCACATCCTTGGCGAAGGCCTTCGATCCCTCGATCCGCGCGGCGGCGGCCGACGGGCCGAAACAGGCGATCCCCGCCGCCCGGACCGCGTCGGCGATACCGAGCACCAGCGGCACCTCGGGACCGATCACCACCAGATCGGCGGCGAAATCGCGGGCCAGGCCCACGACGGCCTCCGCACTGGCCGGATCGACCGCCCGCACCTCGGCGACCTGGCCGATCCCCGGATTACCGGGCGCGGCCGCGATCGCGGTGACCCCGGGATCCCGCCGCAGGGCTTCCACCAGGGCGTGTTCACGGGCTCCGGATCCGATGACGAGTACGCGCACGCGTGACAGCTTAGGGGACGCGGGTGAACAGCAGATGCGGGTACCGGGAGGACAGCCGGCCGCCCCGGCCACCGCCGCCCGCCCGGGCGGGGCACTATGAAACCCATGCCATCTGTATTCAGCGCGATCATTGCCGGACAGCTGCCGGGGCGGTTCGTGTGGGAGGACGAGGAATTCGTCGCCTTCCTGACCATCGCCCCGGTCACCCAGGGTCATACACTCGTGGTTCCTCGCAAGGAGATCGACCAGTGGCAGGATCTGGATCCCGCCACGTTCGCGCGGCTCAACGAGGTCGCCCAGAAGATCGGCCAGGCGGTGCGCAAGGCGTGGGATGCGCCGCGGGCGGGCCTGCTGATCGCCGGGCTGGAGGTGCCGCATCTGCACGTGCACGTCTTCCCGGCGTTCGAGCTGGGCGATTTCAACATCTCCGGCGCGGACACCGATCCGAGCGCGGAGTCGCTGGACGAAGCGCAGGACAAGATCAAGCAGGCGCTGCGCGATCTCGGTTACGGCGCGAACGTCCCCGCCTGAATCACTCCTGCGAACGGGGCAGGCGCACCGCGAACGTGGTGCCCTGCCCCACCGCGCTGCGCACCGAGACCGTGCCGCCGTGCGCGGCGACCAGCGCCTGCACGATCGACAGCCCCAGTCCGGTGCCACCGCTGTCGCGGCTGCGTGAGGTGTCGGTGCGGTAGAAGCGCTCGAAGATGCGCTCGGCGTCCTCGGTGGGCAGCCCCGGTCCGGTATCGCTGACCTCGATGACGACCTCGTCCGGCGCGGGTGTCAGCGCGACGGTGACCGCGGCCTCCGGCGGGGTGTGGATCAGCGCGTTGTTGACCAGATTGCCCAGCACCTGACGCAGCCGCGCTTCGTCACCGCGCACCTCCAACGTTCCCGTCCCCGGGCGTATTTCGAGGTCGATGGGCCGGCGTGGCTCCTCGGACCGCTGCGCCGCGTCGACGGCCCGGGCGTTGTGCACCGCATCGCTGGCCAGTGCGAGCAGATCCACCGGCCGCTGTTCCACCGGGCGCTGCGCATCGAGGCGAGCCAGCATCAGCAGGTCCTCCACGAGCAGGCTCATCCGCTTGGATTCGCGTTCGATCCGATCCATGAACAGGGCCGGATCCGCCAGCGCCCCTTGCCGATACAACTCCGCGAAACCCTTGATCGTGGTCAGCGGGGTCCGCAGTTCGTGGCTGGCGTCGGCGACGAACCGCCGCATCCGGGCCTCCGAACGCCGCGCGGATTCCTCGGATGCCTCGGTCGCGGCGAAGGCGCTCTGAATCTGGGACAGCATGCCGTTGAGCGACTGTGAGAGCCGATCGACCTCGGTGTTGGTGCCCTGCACCGGAACTCGGCGATGCAGATCGCCGCTCGCGATGGCCGCGGCGGTCTTCTCCACCTCACCGAGCGGGCGCAGGCTCCGGCGAATGACGAACTGCGCCACCACCGCGAGCACCGCCAGTACGATCAGGCCCACCGCGACCTGCAATCCGATCAGGCGGTCGATGATGTTCTCGGTTTCGGTGAGCCGCAACGCGACAACGCTGGATCCCTGCGGCGTCACCACCTTGATCGCGCGCCAATGTTCGCTGGGGTCACCGACCGATCCCACGGTCTCGGGATGTTTCGACAGATCCGACGGCGTGTCCGGAACGGTAGGCCCCGAACTCAGCAGCAGGCGCTGATTTCCGGTGGACCCGGTCACCTGCACGTAGAACAGCGCGGGCGGACGCTCCCGCCCCGGAGGTTGCGGAAGATGCTGGGGCGGTGGCGCATCGGGGCTGGCCCAGCTGTGGGCGGCGTCGAACAGTTGCCGATCGACCTTGTCCATCAGCACATTTCGCATCGCGGAGGTCACCGCGACACCGGATACCAGCAGTCCGAGGCCGGTCAGGCAGACCAGCGCGAGCACCAGGGTGACCCGTAACGGCACCGCGGCCAGGCGTCGCGAGATCCGGCGCCGAATTCCACGCCGAGGCGGTGCGACGCCCTCGGCACCCGCGCCGGGCTCGCCGACGTCGCCGGATCCGGGATCGGTTCCCGGCTCGAATTCACCGGCGGGGCGCACCGATTCGATGTCGGCCGCGTCGTGGTCGGCGCGTTCCCGCACCGAGCGCGGATCGCTCATTTCGCCGACGACCGGCTGCGGCTGGGCGCGCGCATCACGTAGCCGACACCGCGCAGGGTGTGAATCAGCCGGTCGGGGCCGGTGTCGACCTTCTTTCGCAGATAGGAGACATAGGTCTCCACCACGCCCACCTCGCCGCCGAAGTCGTAGCGCCAGACGTGGTCGAGGATGCGCGGCTTGCTCAGGACGGTTCCGGCATTGACCATGAAGTACCGGAGCAGCGTGAATTCCGTCGGCGACAGCGCGACCGGTTCCCCGGCCTTCCACACCTCGTGGGTGTCGTCGTCCAGTTCGATGTCCTCGAAGCGGATGCGCGAGGACTTCGTCTCCTCCACCACGTGACCGGAGCGGCGCAGAATCACCCGCAGCCGCGCCACCACCTCCTCGAGCGAGAAGGGTTTGGTCACGTAGTCGTCGGCGCCGAGGGTGAGGCCGGTGATCTTGTCCTCGACCTCGTCCCGCGCGGTGAGGAACAGGACCGGAGCGTCGATGCCGTCGGCGCGCAGCCGGCGCAGCAGGCCGAAGCCGTCCATACCAGGCATCATGACGTCGACGATGAGGGCGTCGGGCCGGAACTGCTTGGCCCGGTCCAGCCCTTCGGCGCCGTTGGCGGCCGTGGCCACCTCGAAACCCTGATAGCGCAGACTCACCGACAGCAGTTCGACGATCATCGGCTCGTCGTCGACCACCAGCACCCGAGCCTCCGGGGTTCGATCGCCAGCCACTCCACTCATGCTGGATATCGTCTCTCCTGCAACCCGGAATGCGCTGAACGTTGTCTGGGAGTTTCCTGCGAGCCGCCTGCGCGCCGGGACAGCGAGCGACCCGCCGATCCGGGCGGCGCCTCCCGGATCGGCGGGTCGACAGGCCTGTGCTCTTATGCGGCGGCCTTCAGATCGGCGCCGAGCGTCTTCGCGTCACCCTTGATCGTCTTCAGGGTGTCGGCGGCGGAGCTGCCGTCGAGGCTGTTCTTCGCCTTGGCCTGCTGCAGTTCCTGGCGGAACTTGTCGAACTCCTTCTTCACCTTGGCGGGCACGGCGGCCTCGTTGTGGGTGAGGGTGTCGATGTCCTTGTCGAGGGCCTTCTCGAGGTCCTCCGGCTTGTCGGTGTCCTGAATCTTGGTCAGGACCTTCTGGATCGCGTCGACGGAGGGCGCGGCCGGCTGGTCGTCACCGTCGTCGTCGTTGTGCTCGGCGTGCTTGTCGGCGCCGAACGCCGAGCCCGTGGACAGCTTCGGAGCCGACGGCGCGCTGCTGGTCGTCGGCGCGGCGGAGGGGGTGTCAGCCGAGGCGACGGAGGCGGTAGCGCCGGCGATCGAGACCGTGAGGGCGGCGAAGGCGGTCGTTGCCAGGATCCGGCGGCGGCCCGGAGCGGAGCACACGGCGCGAGAAAAGAGCAGAATGGACATCGGAAAGGTCGTCATGGGCGCGATACGGGGCCTGCTCGACGTGGTGTTGGGCATCCTGACGGCCGTGCTGGGCACGGTGGTCGGACTGCTCGCGGTCGTGGTGTGGATCCTCGGCGCGGTGTTGTGCGTGACGATCTTGTTGATTCCGCTGGGAATCCCCGTCTTCAAGCTCGGTAGCCGCCTGTTCGGCCTGGCCCGGCAGCTGATGCATCTGCCCTGACGACAGAAAAGGCTCCGACCTGCTGTCGCAGGCCGAAGCCGGGAGAGCCCCCTGTCAGGATTGAACTGACGACCTTCGCTTTACAAGAGCGGTGCTCTACCACTGAGCTAAGGAGGCGGGTGAAGCGGTGCAATCATAACCGGGGCGTGGGCCGTCCGGAAAAATCGTGCATTACCGCAGGAGGGAAAACGACGCGATTGCGGCGGCTGCGTGTGCCCGGTCAGGGCATCACACAGCCGCCGATCACCGTCGCGCCGCGCCGTGCGTTCCGGCGCGGAATCAGGACTGGGCGCCCTGGCGAGCCGCGTCGTCGGCGGCCATCGCGTCACGCAGGCTCTTGGGCCGCATATCCGTCCAGTTCTTCTCCACGTATTCGACGCAGGCAGCCCGGCTGTCCTCGCCGAACACCACTCGCCACCCGGCCGGGACCTCGGCGAAAGCAGGCCACAGGGAATGCTGCTCCTCGTCGTTGACCAGAACGAAGAAGCGGCCGTCCTCGTCGTCGAAGGGGTTGGTGCTCATTTCACCTCACTGGATGCTGGCGCTGTGTACGGGAACGCGCTGTGTACGGAAACTCGCGGGGCGCGGGCACGAGCCGAAACCGACCGACCAGAGCCGTAGCCCCCGAGCGATGTGTCGACACTAGCAAGACCGACGTTACGCGTTGGTGGTTACCTCGAGCCTGCGAAGAAATCGAGCAGGATCTTATTGACCGCTTCCGGGCGTTCCAGATACCCGTAATGACCGGCGTCGGGGATCTCCTGGTAGCGGGCGTCGGGAATGACTTCGGCCAGCTCACGGGTCAGATACGCGGGGATCATCCGATCGTCGGCGAATCCGATGGACAGGCACGGCACCTTGATCGCCCGATAGGCCTGCAACCGATCGAAATCGTGATCCATCCGGCGCTGGGCCCGGATTCCCGGCGATGCCGGTCCGCCGGTGAATTCGAACAGATCCAGCCAATCGCGCGCAGAATTCGGATCGGCCATCGTGGCGGGCGAAAGATTCATCACCGCGGTGACGGCGGCGTCGTATTTGGCGGGCAGTCGCACGCCGGAGGCGTCGAGTTCGTGCTCGCCCAGCGAGAGGGTCTTCTGGAATTGGTCGAGCCGCGCGTGTCCCGCCATGAAAACGGCTTTACGCACGAGGTCGGGACGCGCAAGGGCCAATTCCTGAGCCACCCGCGCCCCCATCGAGGTGCCGGCGACCAGGGCCGGGCCCTCGTCGAGGAATTCGATCAGCGCCGCGGTGTCGGCGGCCAATTCGTCGATGGTCATCCCGTCGGGCGCCTCATAGGACGGAGCGATACCGCGATTGTCGAACGTGCACACCCGGTAACCGGCCGCCACCAGCGCCGGAACCTGGTGCAGCTCCCACACCCGGCCGGGACTGCCGGTGCCCATGATCAGCACGACCAGCGGGGCGGCCCCCTTGGTGTCGGTGCCTTTGGCCTTGTCTCCCTTCACCTGGTAGTTCAGCGAGATTCCATTCACCGTGGCCAACGGCATGTGCTGCGACCCTTTCCACTCGTTCGTGCGGTGCTCGGTACAGGAGGCGGGCGAAATACGCCTCCCTACCAACGTTATAGGTTCACGGGGCTCCGGCGTTTCGCCGGTGTGACGGGTGTCGCGCACCGCTGTTGCGGTTCGGCAGCGGTCGGCACCAAGCCGACGGGCCCCGGTGCGACGACCGATACCATTGACACCGCACGGCGCCGACACCACGACGGTCGAACCCCACCGCCGTGCCACGACCCCGAGCCGAGAGGACACGATGATGGCCGCGAAGAGCGCCAACGACATCGCGGACGACGACCTGGAACCGCTCGCCGACGAGACCGCACGGCAGGCACAGCGCGTCGTGGCCGCCTACGCCACCGATGCCGACGAATGCCGGATGCTGCTGTCGATGCTCGGGATCGGCCCCAGCGCGCGCAGCGAATAGGACGAGCGCGCCGCAGCGCGCATGACAACTAAAACCCACGCCTAGCTCCGCCATTTCGGCGACCGGAGGATCCAGCAGTGGACCAGATGCGCGACATACGCAGCGATCGATCTCGAGACGCTTCGCCGGAAACCGAATCCGCACCAGCGGACCGTCCCGGGGGCGCCGGCTCCGGTTTCGTCGTGGTCGCCAACCGGCTCCCGGTGGATCTGGAACGTCTCCCCGACGGAACCAAGCGGTGGAAGCGCAGTCCGGGCGGCCTCGTCACGGCCCTGGAGCCGGTGCTGCGCAACAACAACGGCGCCTGGGTGGGCTGGGCCGGCGTCCCCGACGTGGATGTCGACCCGATCATCGAGGACGGCCTGGAGTTGTATCCGGTGCCGCTCACCGCCGAGGAGGTCGCCGCCTACTACGAGGGGTTCTCCAACGGCACGCTGTGGCCGCTCTATCACGACGTGATCGTGCGGCCGGAGTACCACCGCGACTGGTGGACGGCCTATGTGGACGTGAACCGGCGCTTCGCCGAGTACACCGCGAAGGTGGCCGCCGAGGGTGCGACGGTGTGGGTGCAGGACTACCAGCTGCAGCTGGTGCCGAAGATGCTGCGCATGCTGCGGCCCGATCTGACCATCGGTTTCTTCCTGCACATCCCGTTCCCGCCGGTTGAGCTGTTCATGCAGCTGCCCTGGCGCACCGAGATCGTGGAGGGTCTGCTCGGCGCCGATCTGATCGGCTTCCACCTGCCCGGCGGCGCGCAGAACTTCCTGTATCTGGCGAGAAGGCTTGCCGGGCAACCCACCTCGCGCGGCACGGTCGGCGTGCGGTCGAAACTCGGTGTGGTGCAGGTCGGTTTCCGCACCGTGCGGGTCGGCGCCTTTCCCATCTCGATCGCCTCCGCCGAACTCGACGAGCTGTCGCGAAGACGTTCGGTGCGCGAGCGCGCCGCCCAGATCCGCAGAGAACTCGGTAATCCCAAGCACATCCTGCTCGGTGTGGACCGCCTGGACTACACGAAGGGCATCGATATCCGCCTGGCGGCGCTGCAGGAGCTCCTGCACGAGGGACGGCTGGACCCCGCCGAGACGGTGATGGTGCAGTTGGCCACACCGAGTCGCGAACGCGTCGAGAGCTACATCCAGATGCGCGGCGACATCGAACGACAGGTCGGCCGGATCAACGGCGAATTCTCCCGCGTCGGTTACCCTTTCGTGCACTATCTGCACCGCCCGATCCCCCGCGACGAGCTGGTCGCCTTCTTCGTCGCCGCCGACGTGATGCTGGTGACCCCGCTGCGCGACGGCATGAACCTGGTCGCCAAGGAATACGTCGCCTCGCACAGTGGCCTCAACGGCGCCCTCGTGCTCAGCGAATTCACCGGCGCCGCAGCCGAATTGCGGCAGGCCTATCTGTGCAACCCACACGATCTGGACAGCGTCGAGAACGCGATCATGTCCGCGATCGAGGACGATCCGGAGACCAAGCGCCGCCGGATGCGTTCGCTGCGCCGCCAGGTGCTCGCCCACGACGTCGACCGCTGGGCCCGCTCCTTCCTCGACGCGCTGGCCCAGGATCGGGTGGCGGGCAGTGCCCTGCTCACCGACGCGGATGTGGATCCCGGAGGCGCGGAGCGCTAGACAGCGATCCGAGGCGGGTTACACCCTTCGAACCGACCGTCCGGCAGCCGGAGAGCGCCGCCCACACCGAATCTCGGTCCTGGCCTCCGCCGGAGCCGGCGGTCGCCGCACACCGCCACCCCGGATTCCGCCGCACCCGCCGGATCGCCGCACGGTCGTAACCGAGCGGCACAGGCGCGCTTCACCGGCGGGAGATCTGCGCCGCGACCGGAGCCGGTATCGACCACCGATCCCGCCTCGGAATCGCTGTGCCGTCGACGGTAGGGACGAACTCTTAACGGGGATAACGGGATTCGCTTAAAAGCCGGATCAGATCGGAGTGATGGCGTCGACCAGCCAGTGGCCGCCGTCCTTGTCCAGTGCGACGCGGACCCGGCTCGGCGTCACCGTCCCCTGCGGGGAATCCTTGCTGGTGGTCACCTGATTCAGGTACAGCAGCACGACCGCGTGCGAGCGGTCCGCGGACACCACCCCGCCGGCCGTGGCGTTCGCCTGCACGGTGAGCTGCTTCTCCTTGGCGCCGGGCGCGATCGCCTGCTGAATCAGCTTCAGATAGTCCTTGCGGAACGACGGGGTGAGGTTGTCCGCCGATTTCGGCAGTTCGGCATCGACGGTCTTGAAGTCGTAGGTGAACACCGACTCCACCGCATGCCGGGCCGCGGGGACGGAGTCGGTGCGGGCCTGCTCGATCTGCTTGTCGGACCAGTACTTGTAGCCGGTGACCGAGGCCATCGCGACCGCGGCCACGAACAGCACCGCCGCACTGATGAACAGGACTGGGCGCAATTTGCCGCTCATGCCACGAACTCCACTTGCGAGGCGGTGATACCACCGTTGTCGGCGCGGTCGACCGTGACCCGGAAGCGGTAGTAGCGCTCCTGCGGATCCTTGGCACCGGCGTTGGTCAGGGTCTGCTTGGCCGCGACCAGCACCTTCGCGGTGTGGTCGTCCTGGCTCTCGACCGCGGTCTCGATGATCTCGCCGCTGGCCTTCACCTTGGCCTGCTGCACGACCTGCGCGTAGGCGTCCTTGCGCTCGGAGTATTCCTGCTTGAGCTGCCCCGAGGCGACCGAGAGCACCCGGTCGATGTCCTGCTTCGCGGTGTCGTCCTTGATATTGGTCAGATTGAGGATGGCCTGCTTGGCGGTCTGGATATATTCCGTGCGCTGGTCGGCCTGGGCGCTGACCTGATGCTGGTGGTAGGCGAAGAAGCCGCCCGAGCCGACCAGCAGGATCAACGACAGCACGGCCACCACCGCGGCGGCCCAGCCCAGCGGGCCGAGGGAGCGCTTCGCCGGCTCGGAGGTGTCGGCGGATGCGTCCGCCGCTGCCGCCTCCTCCGGAGAATCGGTGAGCCGCACGGTCTTGTCGTCATCGGCTGCCGCCGAGAGCTTGCCGGCGGAATCGGACACCGCGTCGGTGCCGGAGACCGCGTCAGTGCCGGAGACTGCGTCCGATGGCCTCTCGGAGGACGACTTCGCCCCGCTCGCCGGCGATGCGGTCGACAGTTTCACCGTCTCGTCGGCCGGCGCGCTCTCGGCCCGCTCGACCGCGACCGCATCGGTCGGCGCCCCGGCCTGCCTGCTGGCGCGCCGCCGGACGCGACCGGTGGGTGTGGAATTCGATTCGCTCATTTCTGTTGCTCCTCGAGCATCGCCTGCCAACTGGACGGTACAGTGCCCGATCCGTCGGGGCCCACATCCCCCTGTCGGTAGGTCCGGCCGTCGGGTCCGGTGAAGGTGTGGTTCTTCAGGTCGTAGGTGCGCAGCGCCGCCGCCGGCTGGGTCTGCGCGGCGGGAGCGTCGCCCGGGTTGGCCGCCGGCTCACCGGACGGGGTGACCGGATGCGGATCGCCGAACGGCGGGTTGTCGCCCTCGGGCACATAACCCTGCGGGTCATGGCAGAGCTCCGGACTCGGGGCCCGCTTACCCGGCACGTCCGCGCACGGCGTGTTGCGGATACCGCGGACCGCTTCCTTCGCGTTCTGCGCCACCTTGCAATAGAGGTTCGGCGGCGTGTCCGGAGTGTCCTTCAGGGCCGGTGAGCGGCGCTGATCCTGCGGCAGGAAGCCCGTGGTGCAGCCCGGCGGATCGTTGAGCCCGAGCATGAAGTCGACCATGGCGCCGTACTGCGTGGGCCCGCGGATGGAGGTCAGCAGCGCCGCCACCAGCTGTGGGTAGATCACCAGAATCTGTTCGACACCGGCGTGATAGGTCACCCCGACCTGGCCGACGCTGGTCAGGTTCGACAGCAGCAGCGGCAGCGTCGGTTGCAAGTCCTGGAAGGTCTGCGACACCTTCTGCGCGGCCGCGGGCGTGCGGTCGAGCAGCTGTCCCAGCGAGGGGTCGTGCTGTCGCAACTGGTCGGTGACGGTCGCCAGATCCTTCGTCCACGAACGGATCGCGGCATCGGACTGGTTCTGGGTGTCGAGCAGCGGACCGATCTTGTCGAGCAGATCCTTCGTCTCGTTCGTGTTCTTCTTCGCCTCCTGCACCAGCAGCGAGGCGGAGTCGATGAACTTCTGCAGATCCGGGCCGGCGCCGTTGAACGCGGTGAAGGCATCGTCGATGACCTGGCGCAGTTTGGTGTCGGCGACACTGCTGAGCAGCCGGTCGGCCTGGTCGAGCATATCGCCGACGTCCTGCGGAAGTTTGGTGCGCTGCACCGGAATCACCGAACCGTCGTGCAGATTCCCGCCGTGCGGGTTCTCGGCCGGAACCAGATCCACGTACTGTTCGCCGATCGCCGACACGCTCTTGACGTAGGCATCGACATCGCTCGGAATCTTGAAGTCGCTGCTGATCGACAGTTTGGCGTCGACCCCGTCCGGGGTGAGCTTCACATCCTCGACCTTGCCGACGTTGGTGCCGCGGTAGGCGACGTTCGCGGTCGGGTACAGCCCGCCGGTGGCCTCGAGCTGCACGGTCACGCCGTAGCGGCCGATACCGAACATGGCCGGCAGGTGGACGTAGACGCCCGCCATCACTACCAGGCCGATCACGGTCAGGATCGAGAAGATCACCAGCTGGGTCCGGACGAATTTGCTGAGTTTCATCGACCCGCACCCCCTTGTTGCGGCGCGGGCACCGTCAGCCCGGGTATGGCGGGCAGGTTCGGAATCGGCGGCAGGCCGGGAATGCTCGGCGTCGGCGCGGCCGTGTTCGGCGCGGGCGGCGGCGGCTGCATCGGCCCGGTGACCGGGTCACCCTTGCCCATCGCGGTATCGGGTGCGATCGTGCCGAGTGCGCCCTCGACCCCGCCGAAACGCCCGCCCAGCGGCGTACCGGTGAGGAAGTTCGAATCCAGCCGCGCTCCGGTGAGGTCGACGGTCATCAGCAGGTTGAGGTAGTCGCCCTTGAGCGCCTTGTTCAGGTTCCGCATGGGGAACGGGAAGGTGAGCAGAATCTGCAGGGAGTCGGCCAGTTTCGTTCCGGTGTTGGCCAGCGATTCCAGGGCCGGGTGGAGATTGGCCAGATCCGCCTTCAGATTGTCACCGCTCTCGGCGATCACCCGGCTCACCACATCACTCAGATCACCCAGTGCGGTAATGGTTTTGGTGATGTTCTCGCGGCGGTCGGCCAGGACGGTGAGGGCCGGATGCAGCTGCGTGACGGCCCGGGTCACCTGGTCCTTCTGGTTGTTCAACTGCCCGGCGAAGCGGTCCAGCCCGCTCATCGCGTCGATGATGTCCTTGGTCTGGGCGTCCAGGGTGCTGGTCAGCTGCGCCAGCTGCGGCAGCAGGTCGCGGATGGCATCGGACCGTCCGGAGAAGGTCTTGTTCAGCTCGTGGGTGATGGTCTCGAGCTGCGAGATTCCGCCACCGTTGAGCACCACCGACAACGACGACAACGTCTGTTCGGTGGTGGGATACACACTCGCACGCGACAGCGGAATCACATCGCCCGGCTTCAATTGGCCTTCCGGCGCAACGTCTTTCGGCGCCGACAGTTCGACGTGGTTACTGCCGAGCAGGCTGGTCTGCCCGATCGCGGCCACCGTGTTGGCCGGCAGGTGCACCCCCTTCTCGAGGCTCACCGTGACCAGTGCGTGCCAATCCTCGAGCTGGATGTTCTTCACCGTGCCGACCGTGACGTCGTCCACCTGCACCGGCGAATTACGGGTCAGCGTGGTGACATTCGGCATCTGGATCTTGATCTGCCAGGCGCCCTCCCCCGTTCCGGCCGCGCCGGGCATCGGCAGGGTGTTCAGGCCGTCCCACTCACATCCGGTGGCGCCCAACAGGATCACCAGACCGACGGCGGCGCCGGCGAGTCGCGTTCGTCCGCGTCGCATCATCGTCCTCCTCCCGGAATCGCGAGGCCGGCCAGACCGCTCGGCACCTCGGCCGGAGCCTCGCCGGGCGCCGGATATTCGACGCGATCGGCCAGACTCGGCGGCGAGAAGGTCAGCTGACTCGGGAAGGCCTGCTGCCCGGACGCCGGATTCACCAGCAGCGGTGGGTAATTCATCATCAGCGAGCTGATCACCGGTGCCACCTGTTGCTTGCACAGGTCCGCGGTCCGCTGCGAACCGTTGTCCTCGAGCGCCTCGACGGCGCCACACAGGAACGCGAACGGATTGCGGAAGTTCGGCAGCACCACGGCGCCGGTCAGCGTGCCCTGCGCGGGCTTGTAGATCTGATAGAAGTTCGACAGCGCGACCGGGCCCGAATGCAGGACCTGCTCGAGCTGCGGACGCTTGTCGGCCAGGATCTGGGTCACCTGCGCCAGGTTCTGCACACTCTCGGTGAGCTGGCCACCGCGTTCGTCCAGGAAGCGCTTGACGTCGGCCACCGCCGAATCGAGGTTGTCCAATCCGGCGCCGAGATCGTCGGAGACGCCCGACAGCACCGAGGACACCGAGGCCAGCCGGCCGCCGAACTGCACGATCTGATCGTTGCTCTTGGACAGCACGTCGACGAACTGCTGCAGGTTGCGGACCGTGCCGAACAGATCGGTGCGACCGTCGGACAACGTATTCAGCGTGCTCGACAACTCGTGGAGCGTGTCGCGCAGCGCCTGGGCGTTGCCGTTCGCGAGATTGTCGGAGGCGGTGTTGACGAACCGTCCGAACGAGCCCTGCTGATCCTCACCGATCGGCCCCAGGGCCTTCGACAGCTTCGTCAGCTCGGCCTTGATGTCGTCCCATTCGACCGGCACGGCGGTGTGCTCGATCGGAATCACGCCGTCGTCGTGCATCTTCGGGCCACCGGTGTACACCGGCGCCAATTGCACGAAGCGGGCCGAGACCAGGTTCGGCGAGACCGTGACGGCCTTGGCGTCGGCCGGGATGTCGACGCCGCGGTCGACCGTCATCGTCACCTTGGTCTTGTCCCGGCCCGGCTCGATCGCATCGATCCGGCCGACCTTGACGCCCAGCACCCGCACGTCGTCACCGGCGTACAGCCCGGTGGTGGACGGGAAATAGGCGGTGATGTGGGTCTTGCCGATATTGGTCACCGCGCCGTAGACGATCCAGCCCGCCAGCGCCACCACCAGGGCGGCGGCCACGACGCGGACCCATTTCGGCACCTTCGTGATCGTGCGGATCGCGTTCATCGCGGCGGCTCCTGGATCGCGGGCCCGATCGAGGGCGGCGGGGTGGTCAGGTACTTCCAGAACGATTCGGGCACATGCTGCGGCCAGACCAGCGCGTCCACCAGCGGCTGCAACGTCATACTCGTGGCGTTGGAGACATAGGCCTGGAAGTACGGGCCGCTGCCGACCTGTTCACCGAGCGCCGCCTCGAACGGGCCGAGGGCGTCCAGGGCCTTGGTCAGGTTGTCCTTGTTCCGCTCGAGCAGCTGGAGCACCGAATTCAGCTTGTCCAGTGTCGGTTTCAGGCTCTGCTCGTTGTCGTTGACGAAACCGGTCAGCTGCTGCGCCAGTCCGTTGACGTAGACGATCAGCTGGCTGAGCGCGGTGCGCCGGGCGTCCAGCTCACCGAGCAGGTTGTTGCCGTCCAGCAGCAGGGCGTTGATCTGGTTCGACCGATCCGAGAGCACCTTGGTGACGTTCTGCGCGTGCGAGAGCAGTTCGGTCAGCGCCTTGTCGCGGGCGTTCAGACTGCGGGAGAGCTGCGTGATGCCGTCCAGGGCGGACCGTAGCGGCGCGGGTGTGTCGGCGAAGGTGTCCGACAGAGCGTCGAGCGTCTTGTTGACCTGGTCGGTGTCCAGCCCCTTCACGGTATTGCTCAGATCGCCCAGGGCGTCGTTGAGCGAATACGGAGAAGTGGTGCGGTCCAAAGGAATCGGCTGATCACTGCGCAGCGCACCGGACCCCTGCGGATCGACCTCCAAAGATTTGCGCCCGAGCACGGTGTTGGTCTTGATCGCGGCGGTCGTCTTCTTCCCCAGCACGATGGATTCGTCGAGGCTGAACCGGACCTTCACCTTGGGGCCGTCGAGGCTGACGTCCTCGACCTGCCCGGACCGGACACCGGCGACCTGCACCTGGTCACCGGTCACCAGGCCGCCGGCATCGGCGAAGTACGCGGTGAATTCGGCGCCACTGCGAATGAAGGGAAGCCGGTCGAACTGCAAGGCGGACAACGCGATCGCGACCGCCAGCACGACGCCGACGACGCCGTGTTTGATGAGCGGGGAGGTCTGGTTCACTTCGTCGAACACCTTCCGGTCGTCTGCAGACCGGGCAGATTCACATGCATCGGCTTACCGTCCGGGCCGTCCACGAGGAAATTCGTTCCGCACACGTACATGTTCAGGAACGATCCGTACGCACCGAGGCGCACCAGCTCCTTGTAGGTCGAGGGCAGGTTCTGCAGAACCCACTCGACATCGTCGGACTTCTGGTCGAGATTGTCGGCGACACGGCCCAGCTGGTCGAAGGTCGCCTTGAGATCCGGGCGCGCCTGCTTCAGCAGATCGGTGAGATCGCCGGTGGCGCCGGCCAGTCGCGGCAATGCCGCGCCGATCGGATCCCGGTCCGCGGCCAGGCCACTCACCAGACGCTGCAATTCGGTCAGGGTGGTGTCGAAATCCTTGTTGTGATCGTCGATGGTGGCCAGCACCGTCTTCAGATTCTCGATCACACTGCCGATGAGGGCGTCGCGGTCGCCCAGGGTCTTGGCGAACGAGCCGGAACTGTTCAGCAATGCCACCAGGGTGCCGCCCTGTCCCTGGAACACCTGCAGCAGCGCCTCGGTCAAGGAGTTGATCTGCTGCGGGTCCAGGCCGCGCAGCAGCGGTTTGAAACCACCCAGCAGCATGTCCAGGTCCAGCGCCGGCTTGGTCTTGTCCAGGCCGATGGTGCCGCCGGAATGCAGCACCTGCGCGGTGCCCGGGGCGTCCATCAGCTCCAGATACCGGTCACCCACGAGATTCTCGTAGCGCACGGCGGCCTGGGTGCTGACATAGAGCTTGTACTGCCGGTCGACGTCGAAATCGACATGCGCCAGATGGTCCTTGCCGACCTTGACACTCTTCACCGAGCCGACCGGCACACCCGCGATGCGCACCTTGGACCCGGGCAGCATCCCCGAGGAACTGGTGAACACCGCGTGGTAGCCGTTCTCCCGCGCGAAGCGCATCTGCGAGAAGATGACGACCAGCAGGGCCAGTACCAGCACCATCACGAGCGTGAAGATCCCGAGTTTGACGCTGGTGGCGTGTGGTTTGAGCCTCACGGATTACCCACCCCCGGCAGACCCGCGAACAGCAACTGGAAGACCCGGGGCCCGTTCAGATGGGTGGACAGTTCCGGTGTGTACACCCGTCCCTCGCTGGTATCGGTGACCAGGTAGTTCGAGTGGCTACCGGGTTGGCGGTCGAGGATGCCCTCGCAGTGCGGGCCACCGGTCGCATTCACCTTCGGCAGATCCTTCGGATAGGAATAGGGCGTGCCGCCCGGCATGAAGCTGGCGTTCAGGTTCACCCACGGTCCGTTTCCGCCGAAGATCTCGTTGGCTCGCGGAATCGCGCCCGCGACACCTTCGACGAGGCAGTACAACGCCGGGTTGTATTCGTTGAGCAGTTCGGCCGTCGGCCGCAACACATCCAGGGCCGTCGACAGGCCGTTCTCGTTCTCCTTCAGCACCGCGCCCGTGGTGTCGGCCAGGCCGATCAGATTCAGCAGCACGGCGTCGAGGCTGTCCTTGTGGTCGACGAGAGTCCTGCTCGTCACGGCCGCATTGTCGGTCGTGCGCAACAGGTTCGGCGCGGTGTCGGCGTACAGATTGGTGACTCCCACCGACGTCTGCAGATCGCGCTGCAGATCCGGCAGGCTCGGATTGATATCGCGCAGATATTCGTCACTGTCGACCAGCAGTTGACCGAGTTTGTCGCCGCGGCCCTGCAATGCGGTGCCGAGCGCGGTCAGCGTCGCGTTCAGTTTCTCCGGCGCGATCTTGCCGAGTACCTCGGTCAAATGCTGGAACAGCGTATTGAATTCGACGGTCACCGACTGCGCGGTCAACGTGGCGCCGGCCTGCAGATGCTGCGCGGAGGGGACCTCCGGCTCGACGAAGTTCACGTATTTGGCGCCGAAGACCGTGGTCGACCGAATATCGACGGTCGAGTTCGCCGGCACCATCTTCAGTTGATCGGGGTCCATCGCGAGGGTCAGCCGAGCCTGGTCGCCGGTGTACGCGATATCGGAGACGTGGCCGATCTGCACACCGCGGATCTTGACCTTCGCGTCCTTGTCCATCACCAGGCCCGCGCGCGGGGCGTCGAGATAGACCGGTTTCGAGGTGGTGAATCCGCCCACGAACATCGTCAGAGCGACAGCGACGATCGCGGCCAGAAACAGAATCAGCGCCACCCCCGAAAGCTTGACACCCCATCCGGCGCCGAAAAACTTACCGGCGCCTTCCTTTTCGACGAGTTTATTTGCCGCCATACCGCCTACCCGGAGAGATGGAAGTTGCCGGAGGTGCCGTAGATCGCCAGCGACATCAGCAGGGTCACCGACACCACTGCCACCAGCGAGGCGCGCACCGCGTTTCCGACCGCGATTCCGACACCGACCGGTCCACCGGTCGCGTTGTAGCCGTAGTAGGTGTGAATCATCATGACCGCCAAGGCCATGAGGATCGCCTGCACGAACGACCACAGGATGTCACTGGGAATCAGGAATGTGGAGAAGTAGTGGTCGTACACACCGGCCGACTGGCCGTAGATGACGACCGTGGCGAAGCGGCTCGCGACGAACGAGGCGATGACCGCCAGCGCGTAGAGCGGAACGATCGCGATCATGCCCGCCAGCACACGGGTGCCGACCAGGAAGGGCATCGGCCGGATCGCCATGGATTCCAGCGCGTCGATCTCCTCGGCCACCCGCATGGCGCCCAGC
This sequence comes from Nocardia violaceofusca NBRC 14427, assembly GCF_963869435.1. Classification (NCBI taxonomy): domain Bacteria; kingdom Bacillati; phylum Actinomycetota; class Actinomycetes; order Mycobacteriales; family Nocardiaceae; genus Nocardia; species Nocardia violaceofusca. The sequence goes on along the minus strand of NZ_CAWMPM010000036.1, from coordinate 25,996 downwards.
TGGGCCGTCGCGCCGGCGCCGATGGTCGCCGCCAATCCGATGCCCGAGATCACCGGTGCCGCGATCCGCACATTGAGGAATGCGGCGAAGAATCCGGTCAGCGCCTCGACACCGATATTGCCCAGCGAGCTGTAGCCCTGCACCGCGATGGTGCCGCCGGTGAACAGGGTGAGGAAGCCGACGATCACCACCGTGCCGCCGATCACCGCCAAAGCGCCTGTGCCCATGCTGATTTCGGCGATCAGGCGAATGGTTTCGGTGCGGTAGTGCGTGAATGCCTTCGGTACCGAGGCCAACGACCTGCCGTAGAACTGGGCGTGATGCCCGATTCCGTCCATCGAACTCGAAACCCGCCGCACGCGTCGAACAGTACGGGGGAAGCGGGACTGGATTACGAACGCCATCGGATCACCGCACCGTGAACTTGATGCCGACGGCGGTGACCACGACGTTCACCACGAACAGAGCCATGAAGGAGAAAACCACCGTCTGGTTGACCGCGTCACCCACACTCTTGGGACCGCCCTTGACGTTGAGGCCGAGGTAGCAGGCCATCAGTCCGGCGATCAGACCGAACAGCGCGGCCTTGACCTCGGAGATCACCAGCTCCGGCGTATGGGTGAGCAGGGTGAGCCCGTTGACGAAGGCGCCGGGGTTGACTCCCTGCAGGAGCACCGAGAACAGGAAGCCGCCGGCGATGCCGATCGTCGAGACCAGGCCGTTGAGCAGCGCCGCGACGAACATCGAGGCGAGTACGCGAGGCACCACCAGGCGATGGATCGGGTCGATGCCGAGCACCTTCATGGCGTCGATTTCTTCCCGGATCGTGCGAGCGCCCAGGTCGGCGCAGATCGCGGTGGCGCCGGCGCCGGCGACGATCAGCACCGTCACGATCGGACCGACCTGGGTGACCGTTCCGAATGCGGCGCCCGCGCCGGAGAGATCGGCCGCGCCGATTTCGCGCAACAGAATATTCAGCGTAAAGCTCACCAGAACCGTGAACGGGATCGCGACCAGGATGGTCGGGATGATCGACACTCGTGCGACGAACCACGACTGGTCGACGAATTCCCGTCGCTGAAATGGCGGACGTATCAAGGCCCGCGCCACAGCGGCCACGAGTTCGAAGAACCCGCCGACCGCACGCAACGGCACGGCAAGAACCTCGTTCATTCCGCGATTCCTCCTTGCCGACCCGTGCGCGCAACGTTGCGCCAGCGAGCCTCCACACCTCTTCCGCTCCGAAGATTAGAACACGTTCACATCGAATCGGAAGAGAATTTGACATTTTTGACCTGCTCTTTTCATCCGAGCTTCAGCTCCGAAGCTAGAACAGGTTCATACGGTGTACAGAACGCCTTTGTGAGGCACCCCACAACCATCGACCCCCATGTCTACCAAGTGCGAGACCGCCGATCAACCGGAGTTGGTCGGACGACCTGCACCTGATAATCAGCCGAGATCGTGCAGCGAACTCGCAGAAAACGTACGCCCGGCGGGGCGCTCGGCGAAGTAGGTGCCAAGTGTGTCGGCCAGCGCGTCCGCACTCCATTCCGCGCCGGCGGCGTCGAAGCGAGCCTCGACTTCGGGTGCGGCCATCAGCGCGACCATGGGGCCGTACACGACGAACACTTGACCGTTGATCGCGTCGGCGCCCGGGGAGGCCAGGTAGGCGACCAGGCGGGCGACATGCTCGGGCGCCAGCGGGTCCACATCCCCTTCGGGAGCGGCGGAGAAGACCGATTCCGTCATGGCGGTCCGGGCCCGCGGGCAGATGGCGTTGGCACGCACGCCGTATCGCGACAAACCGCGCGAGGCGGACAGCGTCAGCGCGGTGATTCCGGCTTTCGCGGCCGCGTAATTCGGCTGCCCTTCCGGACCCAGCAAACCGGCTTCCGATGATGTGTTGATCAGGCGCCCGTAAATTGGAGCACCGGATTCCTTCGATTTACCACGCCAGTAGGCGGCGGCATTACGCGACAACAGGAAATGGCCGCGCAGATGGACCGCGAGGACCGCGTCCCAGTCCTCGTCGGAGAGATTGAAAAGCATGCGGTCGCGGACGATTCCCGCATTGTTGACCACGATGTCCACACCGCCGAAGGTCTCGTCCGCGGTACGAATCAGGGCGTCGGCGGTGGCGCGCTCGGCCACACTGCCACCCACGAATTCCGCTTTCGCGCCGAGCGCGCGAATATCGGCGAGGGTGGCGGCCACCGCATCGCTTTCGGCCAGATCGTTGACCACCACCGAGGCGCCGGCCCCGGCCAGTGCCAGCGCTTCGGCCCGGCCGAGGCCCGCGCCGGCTCCGGTCACGATCGCTACCTTGCCGGACAGATCCGTCCCCGGCTGATTCGACGATTCACTCACGCCGTGACTCTAGAACGTGTTCCAGTTATCGGCAAGCATCCATTTCACTGCAACCGCAGGGCAGCCTTCGGGCACTGCGCGACAGCCGTCTCGACGTCGGAGAGCCGGTCCTCGGGCACGTCGGCGGTGAGGATGTGCAGCTGGTCCTCATCGTCGAGTTCGAAGACGTCGGGGGCGATTCCGACACAGATTCCGTTGGCCTCGCACTGGTCGAAATCCACACTGACCTTCATTGATAACTCCTTCACCACCAGGTAGTGCCGAGCCTACAAGCCCGGCCGGGCCGCTGCGGCCGAAGCGGCCGGATTCGGTTTCCATACTGGAACATGTTTCAGTAGATATGCAATGATCGACGTCAGGGCAGATCGGCCCAGCGCAGACCGTCGCCGGACCGATCGTCACAGGGGCGATGTCGTCACATCCGCCATCACATCACCGAGTACGAGGTAACCGCCATGCGGATTGCTTATACCGAGCAACAGGAGCAGCTGCGCGCCGAGCTCCGCGAATATTTCGCCAAGCTGATCACGCCGGAGCGCCGCGAGGCCTTGTCGTCGCAGACCGGTGAGTACGGGCACGGCAACGTCTACCGCGAGGTCGTGCAGCAGATGGGCCACGACGGCTGGCTCACCCTCGGCTGGCCCAAGGAGTACGGCGGCCAGGATCGCTCGACGATGGATCAGCTGATCTTCACCGACGAGGCGGCCGTCGCGGGTGCGCCGGTGCCGTTCCTGACCATCAACTCGGTGGCGCCGACGATCATGCACTACGGCACCGAGGAGCAGAAGAAGTTCTTCCTGCCCAAGATCTCCGCGGGCGAATTGCACTTCTCCATCGGTTATTCCGAGCCCGGCGCGGGCACCGACCTGGCGTCGCTGCGCACCACCGCGGTCCGCGACGGTGACGACTGGGTGATCAACGGCCAGAAGATGTGGACCAGCCTCATCCAGTACGCCGACTACATCTGGCTGGCCGCCCGCACCGATCCGTCCGCCAAGAAGCACAAGGGCATCAGCATGTTCATCGTGCCGACCTCGGCCGAGGGCTTCTCCTGGACCCCCGTGCACACGATGGCCGGGCCCGACACCAGCGCCACCTACTACCAGGACGTGCGGGTGCCGCATTCGGCGATGGTCGGCCCCGAGAACGGCGGCTGGGCGCTGGTCACCAATCAGCTCAACCACGAGCGGGTGGCGCTGACCTCGGCGGCGCCGCTGGCGCTGGCGGTCGCGCAGACCACCGAATGGGCGCGCGACACCAAGGATTCCAGCGGCGCGCGGGTGATCGACAGCGAGTGGGTGCGGCTGAATCTGGCGCGGGTCCACGCCCAGGTGGAATTCCTCAAACTGCTGAACTGGGAGATCGCCTCCGGCGCCGACGCGGGCGGCGACGCCGCGCCCCGGCCGTGGGATGCCTCCACCTGCAAGGTGCTCGGCACCGAATTGGCCACCGAGGCCTACCGACTGCTGATGGAGATTCTCGGACCGCAGGCATATCTGCGGCAGGACTCCCCCGGCGCGCAGCTGCGCGGACGGCTCGAGCGGATGCATCGCGCGTGCCTGATCCTGACCTTCGGCGGCGGCACCAACGAGGTGCAGCGCGACATCATCGCGATGACCGCCCTCAAACAGCCCGCTGCCGCCCGCTGAGCCGCGGACCGGTCGGAAACGTCGAAGAACTAGGAACAACGATGGATTTCACACTTACCGAGGGGCAGCAGGATCTCGCGCGGCTGACCGGCGAGGTCTGCGCCAAACTGGTCACCGCCGACCGGCTGCGGGAACTGGACAAGGCCGAGGTCCGCTTCGACGACCAACTCTGGCGGTCGCTGGCCGAGACCGGCGTGCTCGCGGCCGCGCTGCCGGAATCGGTGGGCGGCAGCGGACTCGGCGCCCTGGAACAGACCGCGATTCTGCGGGAGATCGGCAAATCCGCCGCCCCCGTGCCCTATCTGTGGTCGATCGTCCTCGGCGCCGGTGCGCTGGCCCGCTGGGGTGACGAGGCGCAGCGCGAGCTGGCGGCGAAAGCCGGTGCGGGCGAGACGATTCTGACCGTGGCACTGTCGGAGGAACGCAACTGGGAGCCGGCGAAGCCCACCACGACCGCGACCGAGGACGGCGGCTGGAAGCTGATCGGCGCCAAGACCGTTGTTCCCTTCGCCGCACAGTCGGCGCGAATCCTGGTGCCCGCCATGGTTTCCGGCAAGGCCGCGGTATTCCTGGTCGACCCGGCGGACGCGCGTGTCACGCCGCAGCAGGTGGTCGACCGCAGCCCGCAGGCCGAGGTCGAATTCGATTCCACCCCCGCCGAATTGATCGGCACCGTGGACGACGGCGCCGAGATCCTCGCGTGGCTGCTGAACCACGGCTGGCTCGGCCTGGCCGCACAACAGCTCGGAACCCTGGAGCGCGCGGTCGACCTCGTCGCCGAATACGGCCGCGAGCGTGAGCAGTTCAATCGCAAGATCGGCAGCTTCCAGGCGGTCGCGCAGCGGCTGGCCGACGGCTACATCGACCTGCAGGGGCTGCGGCTGGCGGTCACCCAGGCCGCGTGGCGGGTCGACGAGGGACTACCGGCGGAGGCGGAGATCCACACCGCCAAATTCTGGGCCGCCGAGGCCGGTCACCGCATCGCCCACACCGCCGTGCACGTGCACGGTGGCGTCGGCATCGACCGCGACCACATCGTTCAGTGCTACTTCACCGCCGCCAAACACAACGAGTTCGCGCTCGGCGGCGCCACCGATCACCTGCGCGCTCTGGGCACCCTCCTGGCCGAGGCCCACTGACGCAGGCGCTCGCCTGGGCCGAACCGCCGCTCCACCGGTTCGGCCCGGGCGAGTATTTCCCCGACGGTCTCCTCGACCGTGAGATCCGTTGTATCCAGCCATAATCCGATGCGAGGCGTTTCCGCGTGCAGCACGGTGTCGAGCTGCTCGACGGTGAAGACCCCGTAGGCTTTCTTGTCTCGACCGGCCTCGCGCCGGGCCACCGCGTCCGGACGCGGGGCCAGCACGACCACGTACACCGGGTCGGTACGGATCTGCTCGACCATCCACGGCAGCGATTCGCCCAGGACGACGTCCTGGACCACCGCCGTGAATCCCGCGGCGGCGTAGCCGTCGGCCGTCGCGGCCGCCAGACGGTGCCGTAATCGCAACTGCCGCATGGCTTCTTCACTCGGCTCGCCCGACATCTCGGCGCGGCCACCGACCACGAAGCGACGGAACACGTCACCGTGGACGTGGGCGGAGCGGGGCAGTCGTTCGGCGAGGGCCTGCGCGACCGTCGATTTTCCGGCCGCTTGGATACCGGTGATGAGATAGACGGCACTCGACATGGCCGGACGGTATCGCGCAGGGCACCCGACCGCGAGGGATTTTCACCCTGGGTGCAGCATCGAAGCAGGTCAGGGCCGGTCCGCCGATTCGCCCGATGAGTTCGGCGCGCCCACGGCGTCTCTACTGACGACACGTATTGATGCCGCGAGAGGACCGAGCATGCCCAGCAAGATGATCTTCATCAATCTCCCCGTCGAGGATCTGGAGCGGTCCACATCGTTCTACGAGGCGCTGGGCTGGAAGGTGAATCCGGACTTCACCGACGAGAACGCCGCCTGCGTGGTGGTCGACGACAACATCTGTCTGATGCTGCTGGTCCGGCAGTACTTCGACACCTTCACCAACCGCCCGATCGCCGACACCCGGGCCGCCACCGGTTCGATCTACGCGCTGTCACTGGGCAGCAGGGCGGAGGTCGAGTCGCTGATCGCCGCCGCGGTGGGTGCGGGCGCCACCGAGGAGATCAGCGAGGACAAACGCGCCCAGGAGGAGGCGGTGGGCATGTTCAGCCGCGCCTTCGTCGATCCCGACGGTCACCACTGGGAGGCCTTCTGGATGGATTACCCCGGCGGCAACTGATCCGCGCCGGGTGAGCGACCGGCGGCCGCTCACCCGGGCGTTCATGCCATCTGCGCGTCCAGGAAGCTGATGATCTTGGCGTGGAAACCGGCCGGGTCCTCGCCCGGAGCCCCGTGGCCGGCATCGATCTCGGCATAGCGGGCGTCGGGTATCGCGGCGAGCAGGTGCTGTTGCTGCGCCGCCGGAACGACCCGGTCGTGCGCGCTGGCCAGGATCAGCGTCGGCGCGGCGATGCTGCCGAGCAGATCGGTGAGATCCACGGTGCGGTCGACCTCGGTCTGCCGTGCGGCGCCGCGCGCGATCACCTTCGCCAGCTGTTCGATCAGGGCCGCGTTCTGTTCCGCGCTCGTCCGCTCCCAGTAGCGCGGGCCGAATGCCATCAGCGGCAGCATATGCGCGAACAGGCTGGTGCCGTACGCGGCGTCGGCGCGCAACACCTCGATCCAGTAGCGGAATTCGGCGTCCATCCGCGCGTCGGTGCGCGCCCAGCCCGCATGCATCAGCAGGGAGCGCACGCGGTCGGGGACGGTCGCCGCGACGTGCGCGGCCACCACCGCGCCCAGCGAATGCCCGACCAGGTGGAATCGGGCCAGTCCGGCATGGTCGGCGACGGCGCGCACCTCGGCGGCCAGATCGGCGACGGTGAGCGTGCCGCCGTGGTCGACGGTGTCGCCGGAGCCCGAATAGTCCAGTGCCACAACGGTATAGCGGTCAGCGATTGCCGCGGTCAGCGGTGTCCACTGATCGCGGGCGGCCGCCGTGCCGTGGACCAGCACGACCGCCGGGCCCGTTCCGGTCACCTCGTAGGCGACCTCTGCGGTTCCCCCATGAATGCGGGCTGTTGCGAATGTCATCGAATATCCTTGTGTCGCAGTCGGTTCGGTGGTCAGGCCGCAGCCTGCAGAGTTGAGTTCGCAATCGCCGCGCGCAGTGCCGCCGTGAACTCGGCGGGGCGCTCCTGTTGCGGCATATGGCCCGCGCCGGCGATCACGCCGACCCGCGCGCCCGGCGTGAGCGCCGCGCAGGCCCGCGCCACCGCCACCGGGATTTCGGCGTCCAGCTCGCCGTGCAGGTAGTGGATCGGCGTACGCAGCCGCGGCAGCCGCGGCCGGGGATCGTAGGTCGCGAAGAGGTGGAACAGTTCGTCGATGTACACACCCGAATCGAGGATCTGCCGCACGGTCCAGTCCACCAGCGCCGGCGAGGTTCCCGGGGCATACCAGTTCGGTACCCAACGCGCGACGAATTCGGCTCGGCGATACCGCATTTCGTCGATGATCTCGGCCAGCGGCATGCCCTGCCCGGGCCAGTAGGCCGGACCGTCGACCGCGACCACGCCGCCGAGCAGATCCGGACGGGCCAGCGCCAGTTCGGTCGCGAAGGTCGCGCCGACCGAGGATCCGATCACGATGGGGTGAGGCAACCCGAGTTGCCGGATGAGCTCCACCAGATCGGCGAGCACACCGGCGAGGTTGTTGCCGGCGACCGGCCGGTCCGAACGCCCACAGCCACGCCAATCGACGGTGACCACCCGGAACTCGGTGACCAGCGCCGCCTGCTGAGCGCCCCAGACCCGCCCGCTGGTGCCCCAGCCGTGCAGGAACAGCAGCGGCTGTCCGGTTCCCTGATCCTCGTAGTACAGCTGGACGTCGTCGACGGTGAGATACGGCATGGTCATCACTTCCCGGTGCGGTTTCCGATGTGCTGTGACCAGGAAATCGCGTTGGGCCGCGCCGAAAAATGAGGGAACCACGCTGGCACTGTTCACCGAAACTGATTAATCTCGCGCCGTGGAGCTCCGCCAATTGCAGTACTTCCTGACCGTGGCCGAGGAACTGCACTTCGGTCGCGCGGCCGAGCGGCTGCACATCGTGCAGTCGGCCGTCAGTCAGCAGATCACCCGGCTGGAGCGGGAATTGGGCGTCGCGCTGTTCGAGCGGACCACCCGCACGGTGCGCCTCACCGAGGGCGGGCGGCGCCTGCTTCCGCACGCCGAACAGGTCCTCGCCGCGGTGACCCAGGCCCGTGCCGCCATCGACGATTTGCGCGTCGAACGCACCGGCACGATCCGGCTGGGCACCAGCACCGGTCTGGGCACTCGCCTGGAAAACATTCTCGTGGCCTTCGCTGACCGCGCCCCGCACGCCCACCTCGAACTGGTCGACGCGGACGCCGAGAGTCGGATGAAGCGGGTGCGCTCGGGGGAACTGGACGCGGCGATCGTGCGTGGTCCGCGCGACGATCCCGGCCTCGAACTGCTGCCGCTGTGGTCCGACCGCCTGGTGGCCGCGATCCCCGCTCGGCACGACCTCGCGGTGTTGCGCGAGATCGACCTCGCGCGCCTCGCGGAGTTGCCACTGCGATTGGTCGGCCGGGCCCGCAATCCCACCCTCTACGACCTGGTCGTCGATTCGTGCCGGAAGGCCGGCTTCGCACCCGCCTTCGGACCGGAGTTCACCACCGAACAGGACACGCTGGCCGCCATCGGCTTCGGCGCGCCGAGCTGGACGGTGTACTACGCGGCCCAGGCGGCGAATTCGTCGTTCCCGGGCGTGGTCTGGCGTCCCCTGCGCAACCCGGAGCCGAGGATGCCGAGCTATCTCGTGGTGCGGCCCGATCCGCCGCGTGCCGAATTGCGCGCACTCATCGAGGCCTGCCACACCGTCACCGACCGATAACCTGATCGTTGCGTCCGTCTCAGCCGAGCTATCGGCGCGCCCCGCGAGCCCTGCGGCCCTCCGCGAACATCTCGCAATACCGGTACCACGTGAGCGCGGTATCCTTCTGTGGCACAACCACTTCCGCCTCTCGTATGCTTGAACTCCGAGCGGTTGGGGGGTACCCGGTGAAACGTCTGCTGATGTTCGTCCTGGCGGCCGTCGCGGCGCTCTCGAGCTACGACTACGCACGCTCCCCCGGCCACATCGGCATGGCGGTGGCGGCCGGGGTCGTCATCACGATCTGGTTGACCGCCAAGGCAATCGACTGACAGGCGTGTGGCCCCCGACCGGGTCGGGGGCCACACGCGGTTGCGCGGTCACGCACCGGCAGGCACTCGCTCACGCCGAGCCGGCGACCGGAACGTCGTCCACGCGAGCGCCGCCGCCAGCACCGCGATCCCCGCCGCGGCACCGAATGCCGCGGAGAACCCGTCGGTGAGGGCATCGGCGTCACCGATACGGTCGGCTCCGGCGGCCGAGGCGATCGCGGTCACCACCGCCAAGCCCAGCGCCGATCCGATCTGATAGCCGGTGTTCACCAGACCGGACGCCAGGCCGCCCTGCTCCGGCCGCGCCGCGGAGATGGCGGTCTGCAGCGACGGGACGAAGGCCAGCGACATCCCGAACGCGGCCAGCAGCGATCCGGGCAGCACGTCGATCCAGAAGTTGCCGTCGGCCCGGATGAAGGTCAGCCAGACCAGACCGGCCCCCAGGACCAGCAGTCCGGTGACGATCATGGCGCGAGCGCCGAAGCGCGCGAACAACTTCGGTGACACCGCGATCATGCCGACCATGATCAGGGCGGCCATCGGCAGCAGAGCCGCACCCGACGGGAACGCCGAGTAGCCGAGAACCTGCTGCAGATACAGGTTCAGGAAGAACCACATCGGCACCCAGGCCGCGCCCAGCAGGACCTGAGCCAGATTGGCCGCACCGAGATTCGGCGCCCGGAAGATCGACAGCGGCATCAGCGGTTCCCGGCGACGGGCCTGCAGCACCAGGAAGGCCGCCAACAGGACGACCGCGAGCGCCAGGACGCCCCACGTCGATCCGGAACCCCAGCCGACCTCGGGGGCACGGACGACCGCGAAGACGGCCGCGCCCAGGCCCAGCGTCGCGGTCAGGGCACCGAGCACGTCGACCGAACCGCCGGACGCGGCCGCCCCGCCGGGAACCAGCACCGCGGCCGCGACGACGGCCAGCGCGGCGATCGGGATGTTGATGTAGAACACCCACGGCCACGAGGCGTACTCGGTGATGAGCCCGCCGAGGAATACGCCGGCGGTACCGCCTGCCGGGGCGGCGGCGCCGTAGAACGCGAACGCGGTGGTCAGCTCCTTGGGATTCGACCCGAACACCATCATCAGAAGTGTCAGCGCAGAGGGGGCGATCAGTGCGGCGCCCGCACCCTGCACACCCCGGCCGATCAGCTCGACCGCGGGCGATCCGGCGAGTCCGGCGACCAGCGACCCGGCGCCGAGCACCATCCAGCCCGTCTGAAAGATGCGGCGAGCACCCCAGATGTCGGACAGGCGTCCGCCGAGCAGCAGCAGGCCGCCGAAGACGATGACGTAGGCGTTGAAGACCCAGGACAGCCCCTCCTGCGAAAAGCCCAGGGAATCCTGCATTTTCGGCAAAGCCACCCCGATGATCGAGGTGTCCATGATGACCATGAACTGCGCCAGCGCGATCAGTGCCAATGCGAACCAGCGCCGCGACGGCGGCGCGGATACCCGAGTGGACATAGGAATCCTCACTCCTCGGTTGCGGGCGCATCCGCTGCGCCCGTGGAATTTCCGACTCGTTCTGTATACCCCCTAGGGGTATCTGACCGATACGGAACGCCGTTGTGATTCAAGTCATACCCCCTCGGGGTATGACCCTCCGAGGTTGACGTCTCTGCGACCGCGAAAGGAAAAGGGCCCGCCGGTCATTCGACCGGCGAGCCCTTCACGATCCCGAAAGGATCAGTCGCGCAGTTCCGGCGGCAATCCGAACAGCGGGAACAGGCGATCGGTGTCGAGGAAGAAGTTCAACCCGCTGATCGCGGGACCGTCGAATTCCAGCACCGTGATCGACCACGGCGAGAAGACCCCGGGCTCGTCGGTGGGTTTGTACTGGCCGAAGGCCGGCAGTCCGTTGGCGCCGTCCAGCGGGATCAACCGCGAACCCCGGCAGGCCGAGGGCCCTTCCGACAGCATGAACCGAGCGACGTTCTCCGGACCGGAGACCCACAGCTCGATGGGCGGCATCGACAGCGCCACATCCTGTTTCAGCAGCGAGGTGAGCGCATCCATGTCGTAGGCCTCGAAGGCGCGCACGAAACCGTCGACGAGTTTGCGCTGGCTGTCGTCGGATTCGTCGTAGCCGCTCGACTCCGAGGGCTGCACCTTCGACATGGTCGCGCGCGCCCGCTGCAGCGCGCTGTTCACCGAGGCGGGCGACATCGTCAACATCTCGGCCGTCTCGTTGGCCGAGAACCGCAGCACCTCCCGCATGATGAGAATCGCCCGCTGGGTGGCCGGCAGATGCTGACAGGCCGCCACGAACGCCAACCGCAGCGAATCCTTGGTGCTGGCATGTTCGGCCGGGTCGGCGCCGAAGGCCAGCGCGTTCGGAATCGGCTCCACCCACACGTAATCCGGCTGCGGCGGCGGCAGCGGACTGTCCGGACTCGACGGCCCGGACAGATCCATCGGCCGAGCCCGGCGCTGGGGCCCGTCGAGCATATCCAGGCAGATGTTCGTGGTGATCTTGTACAGCCACGATCGCAGGCTGGACCGGCCCTCGAACGAGTCGTAGGCCTTCCAGGCCCGAGTGAAAGTCTCCTGAACCGCGTCCTCTGCCTCGAACGAGGAACCCAACATCCGATAGGCGTAAGCACACAGCTCCCGCCGGTAACTCTCGAATTGCTGCAGCACGTCGTCGACGGTGCCGGCGGAAGCTTGTTCGCTCATGCGGATCACTGTGGCACAGGGCACCGACAGAAAACACCCCGGAAGTAGGGGCATGGACACGGACGCCGTGCTCAGCAGGCCGCAGCCATGCAATGGCGCTCGACGGATGGACGGCGGACGAACGTCGCCGCCGGCGGCGACACGAAATCGCCGCGCCTTCACTGTGATCGCGGGGCGCGGCGATATCGATTGCCAGTTATTTACTTCGGCGAGCTATCTATTTCTGCGTGGCTATTTCGAGGATGCCTGGGATTCCTCGTCGGCCGGGCGCGAGCGGGCATGTTCGTTGGCCCACCGGTAGTCGGGCTTTCCGGCCGGCGAACGCTTGATCTCGTCCACGAACCACAGGCTGCGCGGCAGTTTGTAGGAGGAGATCTCCTTGGTCAGCACCGGACGCAGTTCCTCGAGCGTCGGACGGTCGCCACCGCGACACTGCACGACCGCGGCCACCCGCTGTCCCCAGCGCTCGTCCGGCACACCGATCACCAGCGCGTCGAAGATCTCCGGATGGCATTTGAGCGCGCCCTCGACCTCCTCCGGGTAGATCTTCTCGCCGCCGCTGTTGATGCTGACCGACCCGCGGCCCAGCATCGTCACGGTGCCGTCCTCCTCGACCCGGGCGAAGTCGCCGGGGATCGAGTAGCGAACGCCGTTGAACTCCTTGAACGTCGCGGCGGTCTTCACCGGGTCGTTGTAGTAACCGAGCGGGATGTTGCCGGTGCGCGCCAGCACGCCCACCTGACCGGAGCCGGGCGCGACGGGGTTGCCCTCCTCGTCGATGACGGCGGTGGAGGCGTCGATCTTGACCCGGGGACCACCGGTGTGGGTCGCCCCCTTGGCCGCCACCGACAGGCCGCCGAAACCGGTTTCCGAGGAGCCGATGGAATCGGTGATGACCGTATTCGGCAGCAGTTCGATGAACTCGTCCTTCAGCGCCGGCGAGAACAGCGCCGCACTACTGGCCATCGCCCACAGATTCGCATGCTGGTACGGCTCACCGGTTTCCGGATGGCCTTCCTTGAGGGCGTCGAGCATCGGCCGCGCCATGGCGTCACCGGTGATGAAGATGAGGTTCACCCCGTGGCGGTCGATCGCCTGCCACACGGTGTGGGCGCTGAACTCCGGCAGCATGATCGTCTTGCCGCCGTCGAACAGGCCGTGGAAGGTCGCCGACTGCGAACCGCCGTGGATCATCGGCGGGATCGGGTAGCGGACCATCTGCCCACCGGCGGCGCCGGCCTTGGCCTGCTGCCACTCGTCCTCGATCGCCTCACCGGTGACGAAGTTGATGCCGCCACCGAGCACCCGCCACCAGTCCTCGTGCCGCCACATCACGCCCTTGGGCATGCCGGTGGTGCCGCCGGTGTAGATCATGAAGATGTCGTCGTTGGAGCGGTCGCCGAAATCGCGCTCGCCGTGCGAAGCAGCCAGTGCCGCTTCGTATTCCACCGAATCCGCGGGCAACGGCACCTCGGCTTCGGTACCGTCGTTCACGGCGATGACCGTCTTCAACTTCGGCGTGTTCGGCCGCACGGCCGACACCTTGTCGCTGTAGCGACGTTCGTGAATCAGCGCGACCATATCGGAATTGTCGAAAATGTATTGCAACTCGTTCTCGACGTACCGGAAGTTCACGTTGATCATTACTGCCCGCGCCTTGAAGATCGCGACCATGGCCTCCACGGCCTCGATCGTGTTGCGCGAGTAGATGCCGACCTTGTCACCCGGCTGCACACCCTGTTCTTGCAGGTAGTGCGCCAATCGGTTGGCCCGGTCCTCCAGCTCGGCATAGGTCACCGAGCGGACGTCGTCGGCCAGCGCGACACGGTCCGGCACGAGGTCGATGGTGTGTTCGACAAGGTCCGCTATGTTGTAGCTCACAGGACCAAAATAGAACGTGTTCTCACGCCTGACAAGACTTGATTTACACAGTTTACTAATTCCGCCGAAGCGGCAGCGGGTTTTGCCGGAACGCGTATTCTGCAACGCCGACGAGCCCGCCGGCACAGCCGGGCGGGCTCGAGGGCGCGCGATCGAGGACGCCCCACACAGGGCAGGACGGTAAGGGCGTCCGGACTCGATCGGCGAGACTGCGGCTACGCGGGCACGTAACGCTCGCGCAGCTTGCGCTTGTACAACTTGCCGTTCGGATCGCGCGGCAGTTCGGGCAGGTAGTCGATGCTCTTGGGCAGCTTGTACTTCGCCAGGCGAGCCGCGGCGAACTCCATCAGCTCCCGGGTCAGCTCGCCGTCGGCCGCGACCCCTTCGGCCGGCTGCACGACCGCCTTCACCTCCTGACCCCAATCCGGATGCGGGATACCGAAAACCGCGACGTCGGCGACCTTGGGATGGGTGATCAATTCACCCTCGATCTCGGCCGGATAGATGTTCACACCCCCGGACAGGATGAGGTCCGAGCGTCGGTCGTGCAGGAACAGATAGCCGTCGGCGTCCATATGCCCGATGTCGCCCACGGTGAACAGATCGCCCACCCGCGCGTCCTCGGTCTTCGACTTGTCCTTGTGGTACTCGAAGTTGGAGCCGCCCATCTTCATGTACACCTGACCGACCTCGCCGGGCGCGACCTCGTTGCCGTCCTCGTCGAGCACCTTGACCACCGCGTACGGCCACGCCTTGCCGACCGAACCCGGCTTGCGCAACCACTCCTCGCCCGAGATCGACGTGCCGCCGCCCTCGGTCGCCGCGTAGTACTCGGTCACGACCGGCCCCCACCACTCGAGCATCCTGCGCTTGGTCTCCTGCGGGCACGGCGCGGCGCCGTGGATCATGCAGCGCAGCGAGGAGACGTCGTAGCGCGCCCGCACCTCCTCCGGGAGAGCGAGCAGACGGTGGAACTGGGTGGGGACCATATGACTGTGGGTCACCCGATGCGTGTCGATCAGCCGCAGCATCTCCTCCGGATCCCACTTGTCCATCAGAACCACCGTGTGCCCCAGCTGAATCGAGATCGAGGCGAAGTTCAGCACGGCGGTGTGATAGAGCGGCGAGCCGCAGATGTGCACATGGTCGTCGAAGGGCTGGATGCCGAACAGTCCGAAGAAGCCGGTCGCCTGCGGGCCCACCACATCGGGATCGGCGCCGGTCAGCGGACGCCGAACTCCCTTGGGGCGTCCGGTGGTTCCCGAGGTGTAGAGCATCGGCGCACCGGTGGTCCGGACGTCGGGGCGCCCGGACTCCCCCGCGCCCAGTTCGGTCAGAGGCTGGAAACCGTCGATGCCACCCACCGAATACCGCGCGCTCGCAGGCACATTCGCCTCCTCGGCGGCGATCGACGCCGCCTCGGCGAAGCGCTCGTCGGCGATGAACACCTTCGCCTCGCTGTCGCCGAGGATGTAGGCGACCTCCGGACCGGTCAGATGCCAGTTCACCGCGACGATGTACAGCCCGGCCTGATAGGCCGCGAAGTACACGGCGAGCGCTTCGGTGGTGTTGTGCACCATCGACACCAGCACATCGCCGGGCTGTAAACCCTTGGCCTGCAAGCCTCGTGCGATGCGGTCGGCCTGATCGGACAGCTCCCGGTAGCCGACCTCCCGCCCCGACGGATCGACGACCGCGATCCGATCGGGGTCGGTGGCCGCGATATTCCACAGTCCCAGCTTCTGCGCCGGCTCCATCGAAGTCACTCCTCAAATCTAGAACGTGTTCTACATCTGAACAAGGGGGGCGAGGCGATGCAGCTGCGCCACGTCACGAACCGTCACCAGCAGCATTCCGACGCCCGCCGCCTCCCAGACCTTCAGCTGGGAGCGCACATGGTCCTCGTCGCCGATGATGGCGGTATCGAGGATCAGCTGGTCCGGAATCACGGCGGCGGCCTCGTCCTTGCGGCCGGAGCGGAACAGCCGGGTGATCTCGTCGACCTCGGCGCCGTAACCCATCCGGCGATAGACCTGGGCGTGGAAGTTCAACTCCTCGGCGCCCATGCCGCCGATGTAGAGCGCCATCACCGGTTTGATCCGATCGATCTCGGCGCGGGCGTCGTCGGTGATGATCACCTGGCAGCTCGCCGCGATCTCGAAGTCCTCCCGGGAACGCCGGGCACCGGGCCGGGCAAACCCCTCGTCGAGCCATTCGTCGTACATTCCGGCCAGTCGCGGGGTGTAGTAGATCGCCAGCCAGCCGTCGGCGATCTCGGCCGTCAGCGCCACGTTCTTCGGCCCCTCGGCGCCGAGCCAGATCGGCAGATCCGCACGTAGCGGATGGGTGATCGGCTTGAGCGGTTTACCCAGGCCGGTCGAGCCGGGCCCGTCGTAGGGCAGCCGGTACTGCGCGCCCTGGCTCACCACCGGCGCCTGGCGGGCCAGCACCTGGCGGATGATGCCGACGTACTCCCGGGTGCGCTGCAACGGTTTGGCGAACGGCTGGCCGTACCAGCCCTCCACCACCTGCGGACCGGAGACGCCCAGGCCCAGGATGTGGCGGCCACCGCTGAGGTGATCGAGGGTCAGCGCGGCCATCGCGGTCGCGGTGGGAGTACGGGCGGACAGCTGCACCACGGAGGTTCCCAGCCGCACCCGCTGGGTGGACGAGCCCCACCAGGCCAATGGCGTGAAGGCATCCGAACCCCAGGACTCGGCGGCGAAGACCGCGTCGAATCCGGCCTCCTCGGCGGCCACCACCAACTCCCCGGCGTTGGGCGGCGGCCCCGCACCCCAATATCCGAGCTGCAATCCGAACCGCATCGTCGACTCCTTCCGCCGAGCCCGTCGCCGGACACCTTTCCAGGTAGCTCTTGCCACCAGAATAAGAACCTGTTCTACTCGATATCGTGACCAATGGGAACACCATGACCGGCGTAATCGCGAAAGGCAGCGGTCCGGAAGCGGAACCCGCACCCGAGGTACTCAGCGCCGAACTGCGGATGAAGTTCGACTACACCCGATCGGTCGGACCGACCATCGGCCGGTTCCTGACCGGACTGCGCGAGGGCCGGATCGTCGGCGTCCGCGGCAGCGACGGCCGGGTGATCGTGCCGCCGGCGGAATTCGATCCGGTGACCGCGGAGCGGCTGACCGACTTCGTCGACGTCTCCGATGTCGGCACGGTGCAGAGCTGGAGCTGGGTCGCCGATCCGCTGCCCGGCCAGCCGTTCGACCGCCCCTTCGCCTGGGCGCTGGTGAAATTCGACGGCGCCGACACCGCGGTGCTGCATGCCCTCGACGTGTCGTCTCCCGACGAGGTGCGCAGCGGATTGCGCGTGCGGGTGCGCTGGGCCGCCGAACGCAGCGGCAGCATCCACGACATCGCCTGCGTCGAACCGGGCGAGACCTCTTCGGCCCCAGCCGGTTCCACCTCGTCGGATGCCGATGCGGCCGAGCCGGTCACCGGCATCGTCACCCCGATCGACCTGCGGTACAAGCACACCGCCTCGCCGACGGAGACGCGGTATCTGAAGGCTCTGGTCGAGGGCCGCCTGATCGGCGGTCGCGCCGACGCCGAGAGCAAGGTGTACTTCCCGCCCCGCGGCGCCGACCCGATCGACGGCCGCCCGACCGACGAGATGGTCGATCTGCCCGATACCGGCACCATCACCACGTTCTGCATCGTGAACGTGCCGTTCATGGGCCAGAAGATCAAGCCGCCGTACGTCACCGCGTACGTACTGCTCGACGGCGCCGATATTCCGGTGCTGCACCGGGTGCTGGGCTGTGACCCCAGCGAAGTCCGCATGGGTATGCGCGTGAAGGCGGTGTGGAAGCCGCGCGAGGAGTGGGGTTACACGCTGGAGAACGTGGACCACTTCGAGCCCAACGGCGAGCCGGACGCGGACTACGACAGCTACCGGCACCACCTCTAGGAGCGAAACACCTTGAGCGACAACGCAACAGATATCGCGGTGGTGGGCTTCGCCCACGCCCCGCATGTCCGTGAAACCTACGGCACCACCAACGGTGTCGAAATGCTGGTCCCGTGCTTCCGGCAGCTGTACGACAAGCTCGGCATCGGCGTGTCCGATATCGACTTCTGGTGCTCGGGATCCTCCGATTACCTTGCCGGACGCGCCTTCTCGTTCATCTCCGCGATCGACTCGATCGGCGCCGTGCCTCCCATCAACGAATCGCACGTCGAAATGGACGCGGCCTGGGCGCTGTACGAGGCGTGGGTGAAACTGCGCTCCGGACAGGCCGATACCGCCTTGGTCTACGGCTTCGGCAAGCCGTCGGCAGGCACGCTGCGGCAGGTGCTGACGATGCAGATGGATCCGTACCTGGTGGCCCCGCTGTGGCCGGACGCGGTATCGGTGGCCGGCTTGCAGGCCCGGGCCGGGCTCGACGCCGGAAACTGGACCGAACGCGATATGGCCGCGGTCTCGGCCGCCGACGACGCCGAGATCGAGAAGCGGCTCGCCGCACCCTATGTCGCGAATCCGCTGCGCGAACATGACATCGCGCCGATCACCGACGGCGCCGCCGCGATCGTGCTGGCCCGCGGCGACAAGGCGCGCGAGCTGTGCGAGCGGCCGGCCTGGCTGACCGGTATGGCGCACCGCATCGACACCCCGATGTTCGGCGCGCGCGATCTGACCACCTCCCCTTCCACCGCGGCCGCGGCCAAGGCGGTGCTCGGCGGGGATGCGAGCGGATTCGATGTCGCCGAACTGCACGCGACCTACAGCCACGAACAGCTGATCCTGAAGCAGGCCATCGGGCTGAGCGAGTCCACCCGCATCAACCCCTCGGGTGGTGCGCTGGCGGGCAACCCGATGTTCGCCGCCGGTCTGGAACGAATCGGCTACGCGGCCAACGAAATCATGAACGGCACCGCCGAGCGAGCCCTCGCACACGCCACCAGTGGTCCGGCGTTGCAGCAGAACTTGGTGGCCATCCTGGAGGCTGGACGATGACCAATCAAGCCGCCGTACTCGGCACGGGACAAACCCATCACGTGACGAAACGGACCGATGTCTCGATGGCCGGTATGTGCCGCGAGGCAATCGATCGCGCACTCGAAGATGCCGATCTGACCATGGCCGATATCGACGCGGTGATCGTCGGTAAGGCGCCGGATCTGTTCGAGGGCTCGATGATGCCCGAGCTGTTCATGGCGGATGCCTTGGGCGCCACCGGAAAACCGCTGCTGCGCGTGCACACCGCGGGGTCGGTCGGCGGTTCGACCGGCGTGGTCGCCACCAACCACGTGCAGGCCGGCGTGTACCGCCGGGTGCTGGCGATCTGCTGGGAGAAGCAGTCCGAATCCAATGCCATGTGGGCCCTGTCGAATCCGGTGCCGTTCACGATGCCGGTCGGCGCCGGCGCGGGCGGGTACTTCGCACCGCATGTGCGCGCGTACATCCGGCGGGCCAACGCTCCCCTGCACATCGGCGCGATGGTCGCGGTGAAGGATCGCCGCAACGGCGCGAAGAATCCGTTCGCGCATCTGCGCCAGCCCGATATCACCATGGAATCGGTACTCGCGTCCCAAATGCTGTGGGACCCGGTGCGTTTCGACGAGACCTGCCCGTCCTCCGACGGCGCGTGCGCGATCGTGATCGGCGACGAGGACTCGGCGAAGGCGGCCGAGGCATCGGGTAAGAAGGTCGCGTGGGTGCACGGCACGGCCATGCGCACCGAACCGCTGGCCTACTCCGGCCGCGACCAGGTCAACCCGCAGGCCGGACGCGACGCCGCGGCCGCGCTGTGGAAGCAGGCCGGGATCACCAATCCGCTCGAGGAGATCGACGCGGCCGAGATCTACGTCCCGTTCTCCTGGTTCGAGCCGATGTGGCTGGAGAACCTGGGCTTCACTCCCGAGGGCGAGGGCTGGAAGCTGGTCGACGCGCGCGAGACCGAGATCGGCGGGAAGCTGCCGGTCAACCCCTCGGGCGGCGTGTTGAGTTCCAATCCGATCGGCGCGTCCGGGATGATCCGCTTCGCGGAGGCGGCCAAGCAGGTAATGGGCCGGGCGGGCGATTACCAAGTCGAGGGCGCCCGAAAAGCGTTCGGCCATGCCTATGGTGGCGGATCACAGTACTTCTCGATGTGGGTAGTGGGCTCGGAACCACGGTGACACGCAATTCCGCCGGCATTTCCGGTTCACCGGATTGCCGGCGGAAAGCACATTTGCAATTCCATCAGCAAATTCACCGAAACCACCGAGCCGGGAGTCCGAGATGACCACAACCACCACCGAACATCCGGCGCGCCTCGCCGGACGGGCCTCACAGGCCGCGGTGCGCGCCCGGGACAAGGAGGCGTGGCTGGCGCTGTTCGCCGCCGACGGCATCGTCGAGGATCCGATCGGCCCCTCGGTCTTCGATCCCGAGGGTGTGGGCCATCGCGGCCGCGACGCCATCGCGGCGTTCTGGGACAAGGCGATCGCCCCCACCGAATCCATCGATTTCGTCTTCGGCGACTCCTTCGCCTGCGGCAGCGAGGTGGCCTTCACCGGGCTGATCCGCACCCAGCTGGGCGGACATGTCATCGACGCCGAGGGCGTGTTCACCTACAAGGTCGACGACGCCGGGAAGATCGTGGCGCTGCGGGCCTTCTGGGAAACCGATCGCGCGATGGGCACCATGCGCAAGCAGTGAGACCGCCGCACGAACAACAGGGCGGGCACCCACCGGGTGCCCGCCCTGTTCGTGTTTCAGCGCGCGAATCAGGCCTTCGTTTTGTAGTCGACCTGGAATTCCTTGATGCCGTTGAGCCAGCCCGAGGTCAGGCGCTTGGGGTCGCCGAGCTTGGTGATATCGGGCAGGTGGTCGGCGATGGCGTTGAAGATCAGGTCGATCTCCAGCCGCGCGAGGTTGGCGCCGATGCAGAAGTGGGCGCCGGTGCCACCGAAGGACAGGTGCGGATTCGGATCGCGAGTGATGTCGAAGGTGTACGGATTCTCGAACACCTCCTCGTCGAAATTGGCCGAGCGGTACATCAGCAGGACGCGCTGGCCCTTCTTGATCTGCACCCCGGACAGTTCGGTGTCGACCAGCGCGGTCCGCTGGAACGAGCTCACCGGAGTGGCCCAGCGGATGATCTCGTCGGCGGCGGTGGCGGGCCGCTCGCGCTTGTAGAGCTCCCACTGCTCCGGGTTCTCCAGGAACGCGATCATGCCGTGGGTGATGGCATTGCGGGTGGTCTCGTTACCGGCGACCGCCAGCAGGATGACGAAGAAGCCGAACTCCTCCGAGGTCAGCGCCTCACCGTCGATATCGGCGTTGACCAGGGTGGTGACGATGTCCTCGGCCGGTTGGGCCTTGCGGGCCTCGGCCATCTGCCAGGCGTAGCCGAGAATCTCCATCGACGAGGCGGCCGGGTCGGCATCGCTGTCCGGATCGTCGTAGCCGGTCATCTCGTTGGACCACTGGAAGACCTTCATCCGGTCTTCCTGCGGGACGCCGATGAGTTCGGCGATCGCCTGCAGCGGCAGCTCACAGGCCACCTGGGTGACGAAGTCGCCGGCGCCGCTGGCCGCGGCCGCGTCGACGATCGACTTGGCGCGGGCGGACAGCTCCGCGCGCAGGCCGTTGATCGCGCGCGGGGTGAAACCCTTGGAGATCAGTTTGCGCAGTTTGGTGTGTTCGGGCGCATCCTTGTTGATCAGGATGTGGCGCTGCAGCTCGATGGCCTCGCGCGGAATGTCGTCGTTGAAGCGGGGAATCGCGGTGTTCTCGTAGGTGGAGAAATCGTCGCGCCGCGAGACCTCCTTGACATCGGCGTGCTTGGACACGACCCAGAAGCCGTCGTCGTGGAACCCTCCGACCTCCGGAGACTGCGGGTTCCACCAGATCGGCGCGGCCCGGCGCAGCTCCGCGAACTCTTCGACGGGAATGCCGCGGGCCCACATGTCGGGATCTGTGGCGTCGAACCCCTCGGGGAGGTTCGGAGCTACATGGGTGTCAACCACCAGTTGTCTCCTTCGACTAACTGAAACACGTTCTACCTTCATTGCAGCATAGGTGGTATCAGTAGTAAAGAAGCCATAGTCCGCCCTCAGTACATCCACAGAACTTGTTCCAGTTTCTGTGCTGATACGGATCCTGTTCGAAAGGTTGAAGTTATGGGCACCCCCGTCATCGTCGAGGCCGCGCGCACCCCCATCGGCAAACGCAACGGCTGGCTGGCCGGCCTGCACGCCGCCGAGGTGCTCGGCGCGGCCCAGCGCGGCGTCCTCGAGCGCGCACAGCTCGATCCGGCGCTGGTCGAACAGGTCATCGGCGGCTGCGTCATGCAGGTCGGCGAGCAGAGCAACAACGTCACCCGCACCGCGTGGCTGCACGCCGGACTCCCCTGGCAGGTGGGCGCGACCACCATCGACTGCCAGTGCGGTTCCGCCCAGCAGGCCAACCATCTGATCGCCGGGCAGATCGCCCAGGGCGCGATCGACATCGGCGTCGCCTGCGGCGTCGAATCCATGAGCCACGTCCCGCTGGGCGCGAACGTGGGCGAGAACGCCGGCCCCCGCCGCCCCGCGAGCTGGGATATCGATATGCCCAATCAGTTCGAGGCGGCCGAGCGAATCGCCAAGCGGCGCGGCATCACCCGCGACGACATCGACGAATTCGGCGTGCGCTCACAGCGTTTGGCCGCCCAGGCCTGGGCGGAAGGGCGTTTCGACCGTGAGGTGCTGACCATCGCCGGCGCGCCGCAGGTCGACAAGGAGGGCACCCTCACCGGCGAGACGCTCGACGTCAACCGCGACCAGGGTCTGCGCGAGACCAGCCGGGAGAGCCTGGCGAAGCTGAAGCCGG
Organism: Nocardia violaceofusca NBRC 14427; assembly: GCF_963869435.1. NCBI lineage: Bacteria > Bacillati > Actinomycetota > Actinomycetes > Mycobacteriales > Nocardiaceae > Nocardia > Nocardia violaceofusca. The sequence goes on along the minus strand of NZ_CAWMPM010000036.1, from coordinate 3,319 downwards.
TGCTGGAGGGTGGAATTCACACCGCCGGCACCTCGTCACAGATCTCCGACGGCGCGGCCGCGGTGCTGCTCATGGACGAACAGGCCGCGGCGCGTGCCGGACTGAAGCCGCGGGCTCGCATCGTCACCCAGTGCCTCGTCGGCGCCGAGCCGGAGTTCCACCTGGACGGTCCGGTGCAGGCGACCACGCGCCTGCTGGAGAAGTCGGGCATGAGCATCGCCGATATCGATCTCTTCGAAATCAACGAGGCCTTCGCCTCGGTCCCGCTGTCGTGGGCGTCGGTACACAAGCCGGATATGGATCGGGTCAATGTCAACGGCGGCGCGATTGCGATCGGACATCCGGTCGGCAGCACCGGGTCACGTTTGATCACCACCGCCCTGCACGAGCTCGAACGCTCCGACAAGTCGATTGCAATGGTCCTCATGTGCGCCGGTGGCGCACTTGCGACCGGGACAATCATCGAGCGGTTGTAATACCGAACAGATTTCCTCCCTAGTTGAACGTTCATCCTCACAGCCCCTGGACGTGTCGTACGCCACACAAACTGCGATACAGACAAACGGATGAGATGTCAGCTATCTTCCGGTTATCAATGGCCCGTTGAACGAGACTCGTTCGACGGGCCAGAACCGGAGCGTACTGCCCCTCGACCAGTGAGGGCGCGTTGCCCCGCAAACGTGCCGACGCTGAACAGTTCCCGGACGGCCGACCTGGAAGCTTCAAGGAAATCCTGAATCAGGCGTAGGTTTTCAGTTACTCAGCCGCTAATATCAATGATACGTATCCGAGATAACGACTGTTAGTACAGCGAAGGGAATTGGGCGGCTCACAGTGGCTGATTTCGCGGCGCGGCTGAACAAGCTGTTCGAAACCGTGCATCCCCCGGGGCGTAAGCCGCACACCAATGCCGAGGTGGCGGCAGCGCTCACCGCCTCCGGGCATCCGATCTCGAAACCGTATCTCTCGCAGTTGCGGTCGGGTCAGCGGACGAACCCCTCAGATGAGACGGTTGCCGCACTGGCAAAGTTCTTCAAGGTCAAACCGGACTACTTCTTCAACGACATCTACGCCGCCAAGATCGACCATGATCTGGAGTTGCTGTCCCAGCTGCAGGGCTATGGACTGCGTCGGCTGTCGAGCAGGGCGTTCGATCTCTCCGAAGAGTCGCAGAACCTCCTGACTTCGATGGCCGAAAAGCTCCGGGCGAGTGAGGGTCTGCCCGAGGTTCCACCGGACGGCACGGAATAGCAAGTTGGACAAGGCAACACAGTGCGGCACTCGGAACCGCACTGTGTTGTCTTGTGACCTGAGACGGACCGCCGCCCAATCGGTCCGGTCGCGTCGATGATCAATCCGCCTGTGCGACCGCCGATTTCCGGTCGGTCGCGGTGCGCTCGAAGGCGCGGGCGATCGCCTGCACCCAACCGCGCGGGCTCAGTCCCTCCGGCGGTGCGATCCAACGGGCGTCGACGATGTCGTCACCGAGCGGATTGCGGGCCCAGCGGGCCACCCGTTCGGCGCGGTCGGTGACCGAGCGGGCGGGTACACCGGCCGCCGCCAGCTCCATGCCGCCGCCGGTCTGCAGATACAGCGCGTCCATGATCTGCGCGACCTGATCGGAAGCCCTGAGCTGGGTGGCCGACACCGTCTGCTCGTGCGCCACCACCTCGGGGAAGCGCTTGATCAACGTGCGATGCAGGGCCCGAATCTGGCGCAGCAGCAGGCGCGCCCGCACCCAGAGCTCGATCACGATCCATACCGCGCCGACCGCGATCAGCAGGCTCGCGAGCTGCCAGGCCGGCCAGAACCAGCCCGGATCGCCGGGCCGCACGGGTTGTTCACCGATCGCCAGCCGCCGAATCGACAGCGCCGCAAGCACACCCGCGACCACCGTGCCGGTGGTGTAGAGCGCGATACCGCGTCCCAGCGCCGTCCAGTCCAGATTGCGCAGACCGGTGACAGCGATGAAGGCGCAGCCGAGCAGGGTCATGACCCAGCCGAACACCATCGACCACCCGATGGTGGCGGCGATGACCAGCGCGCCGAAACCGTAGACCATCCAGGCGATCTGGCGCAGATTTCGACGCGAGACCACCGGCCAGGCGGCGGCCGCCACCACCGACGTGGCCACCGCGAACAGCAGCCAGGTCGCCACCACCAGCCGGTCGGCCAGCGCTGCGCCGTTGATGCCCTGCGGCAGTGCGTGATCCACCGCGACCGCGATCTCGGGGATGCCGAGGGTGGCCGCGGCGGCCACCGCCGCGACCGCGATCACGATCGCCACCCGGGCCGTGGTCGCGGGCTTCACCAGGACGCGACCGATGCGGGCGCCGGCCGCCATCCACACCAGCAGGGCCGTCAACCAGAACGTCATACCTACCCTGTCCCTCTCGTCGAACGACCGCAATTCATCCGAGCCTTCGTCGGATGACCGAGGGGCCCTCCGTGGTTACGCAAGCTGCCGCCTCCGGGCCCCTCCGTCATCCGCGCCTTCGTCGGATGACCGAGGGGCCCTCCGTGGTTACGCAAGCTGCCGCCTCCGGGCCCCTCCGTCATCCGAGGGCCTCGTCGAATCGGAGCACCGAGACACCGGCGCCGCGGTTGTTGAAGACGCGCAGGCGGGTCATCAGCATGCCGGCGAAGGTTTCGGCTTCCCACTCGTACTGTTCGTCCTGCCCGTCGTCGACGATCTGCTGATGCGCGCGCTGGGACAGCATGTACGCGATCAGATCGTCGCCGGCCTCGAGCGTCACCTCGGCGGCCGGTTCACCCGGGTGGTCGAAGACCACATGGCCCAGTTCGTGCGCGAGGGTGTGGTCGCGGCTGGGCAGGGCCGCGGCCAGCACGATCACGTCCTTGTCCGGATAGCTGCGGCGCTGACCGCAGACGCCCGGACCGAGCTGAGCATCGGCGATTTCGATCATGCGGCCGCGTTCGGCCGCGATCGCGAGGACCACCTCTTCCAGGGTGGTGGCGTCGAAATCGGCGGCGACGGCGCACACCGCGTCGACGGCGGCGGCGACGCGGCGGTAGGAGCGGCCCGTCTGAATCCGGCTCTCGGTCATCTCGCGCCCCCTCAGGCCCTCGGTCCGAAGAATTCCGCGCGTGCGGCGTCGATGCGCGCCTGTGCGGCGGAGGCACTCTGGAAACTCACCGCGCCGGAGCCGGCCGCGGCCAGCGCCATGGCGATCACGCCGCCGAGCACGGCCAGCGTCTTCACCTCGGGCAGTCCGCTGGTGGCAGCCGTCGGGCGCACGGCCGGATTCGGTTGAGCCAGTGCGGGCGCCGGGGCGGCCGGCGCCGCTGGGGCGGGCGC
>NZ_CAWMPM010000035.1:0-139639 GCF_963869435.1 Nocardia violaceofusca NBRC 14427 | reverse complement strand
GCCCCGGGCACGGCCGCCGAACTCCATCCCGAGATACCCGACGGGCACGAACTTCTCGCCGCCTGCTGCGGCCACCTCGGCGACCAGGCCGACGACCATCCGGTCACCAGGGCCGCCCGCGAACTGGCCGAACTTCACCTCGCCCGCCGCCGCTCCCCGGTCCGCGCGGCGGAGATCGACTGTCGCAGAAGGGAAATCGTCGTCCACATCGACCGCTGGGTCAGCGACCGCACCGCCGCCGCGGCCCATGCGCGTTCCCTCGGCGCGGCCGTCGACGGACTCGCCGCCGCCCAGGTCCGCGCCACCGTGCTGCTGCGCGAGGCCGAGACGGTCGACGACGAACGAGTCAGGGCCGCTTGGTCTCTGGTCGGATCGCTGGCCGACTGGTGGGGCGAACTGGTCGAGCAGCACCTCGGCACCGCTCGCCCGCGCCGGCGTCCGCGCGGTGCGCGATAACGCGGGTGGCCCTACACCGGCCGTGCCTCGATCACGGATTCCGGTGACACCGTCGCGGTGATGCGGGTCAGCGCGAAACCGCAGCGCGCGAGCAGGTCGCGGTAGTCACCGGCGGTGCGCTCGCGGCCGCCACTGTTGATCAGCATCTCCAGGTCGGTGTACTTACCCGGATGCGGGCGATTGTCCTGGGGCAGCACGATTTCCACGATGATCAACCGGGCGTGGGACGTCATCGCGGCGCGCACGGTGCGCAGGATCTGTTCGGCACGCGCATCCGGCCAATCGTGAACCACATGTTTGAGCAGATACGCCTCCGCGCCCGCCGGAACCGATTCGAAGAAGGACCCCGCCGTCACCTCGGCCCGCTCGTCGAATCCCGCGGCCGCGAAGCGCTCCGCCGCACCGGCTACCACATCGGGCAGATCGAACAGCACGCCCCGGGTTTCGGGTGCGCGCGAGAGGATTTCGGTGAGCATCGCGCCGTGCCCGCCGCCCACATCGACGATCGTCGAGAAGCGCCCGAAATCGTAAGCGGCGAACAACGATTCCGTGGTGAGCGATCCGATGCTGGTCATCGCGCGGTCGAACAGGTCGCCGAATTGACGGTCGGTGCGGATGTATTCGAAGAAGGGAGCGCCGTCCACATGCGGCCCCACCGGATTTCCCGTGCGCACCGCGTCGACCACATGCGTCCAATGCGCCCGATGTGTGGCCGACCCGAAGAACAGGGCCGCATCACGCAGCGATTCCGGGGAGTCGCGGCACAGGGCCCGGGCGGGCGGGGTCAGCGCGTAGCGGCCGTCGCGCCGCTGCGCGAAGATGCCGTGACTGATCAGCAGCCGCAACAACCGGCGCAGCGCATCCTCGTCCGCACCCACGCGCCGCGCCAGTTCCGCACCGGTGAGCGGCCCCTGCGCCAGCTCATCGGCGATCCCCAGTGCCGCGGCCGCATGAATGGCCTGCGCCAACCACCCCGCTGCCAGCAACTCCATCAACGACAGCGGCGCCGGCGCCAACCGCCGATAGGCTTCGCCCAGCGCGTAGCGAACGGTCCCGACGGCCCGCACCAGCGGTAGCGGCGGCAGTTTCGGTAACCCGAACACCATGCACAACTCCTCCGAGAGACGGACAGGTCGCGCTCCGCAGCCTACGGCCTCAGCGGGAGTGTCGGCGTATCGCCGGAGAAATCGCTGTCCGGTCACGTGTTGACGGCGCTGGTGGTCGGGATGAAGTTGAATGCGGGGGCTCCGGCGTCGGTGTTGGTCGGGTCGGGGCCGTCGCCGGGGGCCACGGGGCCGATCTCGGGCAGTGTGCGCGGATTCGGGAGCAATGAGGGCATGTCACGCCATGCGGTGTCCGCGGCCTGCAATTCGAGTCCGATGGCGATGAGATCGGCTTCCGCCCAGGGCTTTCCACCGAGCTGCACGCCGAACGGCAGACCGGTGGCGGCGGATCGGCCCGCCGGCAGGGCCAGGACCGGTGTGCCGGTGTAGTTGGCCCACATCATCGGGATATCGCAGGGGCCGATGAGGGAAATCGGGCCGATGTCATCGCGTTTCGAGCTGTCGGTGATCGCACCGGGGAGAATCACCGCGTCGAGCCGGTTGTCGGCGAACAACTGGTTGTACCGGCGCTGGAATCGCGCACGGTCGCGTTCCAGCTGCCAGTAGTCGGAGGCGGGCGCGGCCAGCGCCGCCAGTGCCATCGCCACGACCGCGGCGCTCTCGGTCCGATAGAGCGACAGCCTGTCCGACCACTGCCGATGGAACATCCCCAGCTCCACCGCATCACCGGTGGCCAGCGCGAGCGGTGGTGTCGGCATGGCGACCTCCACCGTCTCGCCGCCCAGCGCGGTGACCAGCCCGAGGAAGCGGGTGAACAACGTGCCGAGTGCCGGGGGAAGTGGGTGAACGAATTCCGTCGGCACTCCGAAACGCTTGCCCGACAACGGTGTCACACCACCGGTAGCCGTCAGCGGGAAGCCGTCCTCCGGTGGCGCCGGCGCCACACCGGTCACCGGGTCGTTCGGATCGGGACCCACCATGGCCGACAGCAGCAGGGACGCGTCCGCGACGCTGTGCCCCATCGGACTGGGATGGTCCCTGGTCCACATCACGGGGATGAGGCCGTAGCGGCTACATCGGCCGAATGTCGGCTTGATGGCGGTGACTCCGGCCCGGGACGCGGGGATGCGGATCGAACCACCGGTATCGGATCCGATCGACAGCGGGGCGAATCGGGCCGCCAGCGCCGCCGCGCTACCGCCCGACGAACCGCCGATGGATTCGCTGATATCCCAGGGGTTTCCGACCTGTGGAGTGTCGGTGGCCATCGCGAATTCGGCGGTGTGCACGTGCCCGATCAGGACCGCGCCCGCCTCGCGCAGCCGCCGCCAGACCGTCGCGTCCCCGGCGGCGACATTGCCGTCGAGAACGCGGCTCGACGCGGTGACCGGCAGTCCCGCGGCCGCGTAGATGTCCTTGACCGCGATCGGGAGTCCGCAGATCAGCGGTGCGTTCCCGGCCGCCAGTCGTTGCGCGGCCCGCTCTGCCTGCTGATGGGCGAGCTCGGGATAGGTACGAACCCACGCGGTGGTCGCGCCGTCGTAGGTCGCGCTGCGGCGCAAGCAGGCGTCGAGCAGTTCGGCCGGATGCAGCCGGCGGGTCTGTAGCAGCGCGGATGCCTCCGTGGCGGTCAGCAGTGCCGGATCCGTGGTGGCGATATCGGACGGATTCGGCAGCGGTGCATGCCGGGAGACGGTGCGCGCGCCCGCGACCGGCGCGCTACGCGCCACGGCCGCGGCGGCGAGGCCGAGGCCGGCCGCCCGAAAGAGCGCCCTGCGCGAGGAAGCTGCATGCATGATCGTCCGCCCCGGATCCGTGCGGCGGTGAATGTGAATCACTGCCGTTTCTTATGTGGAAGCCTCGAAATTATCAGTCCCGCCGTCGCTTTGACACAGTAGCCGCCGAATCGGCTACCGCAATCCCATGAAATCTGGGTGTCGGCCGGGAGTTGCCGCCGGGTACGGGAGGCGTCGCGCGTCCCCTGCGTCACGTTCGGCATGTCGTCGGATCGCGACCGGCGTGAGAACTGGATCGGGTAATGATCCGGCCCGCTGCCTCACCCACGATCCGAGCTGATCTCTCCCGTCACCGTCGGGTAGCCGAAAGTAGCTGCGCGGCAGCGGCTTCGGCGGTCGAGGCGGCGGCTGTCTCGCCGGTGATGCCGGCGGTGACGATGGCTCCCTCGGCGAGCAGGTAGATCGCGTCGGCGGCGTCGGATCCGGTGGCGGCGACCCACCCGGCGATCATGTCGTGGAAGGCGGCCTTGTGCGCGCGCACTTCCGCGCGGACGGCCGGTGACTCGGCACCGAGTTCGCCGTGCATGTTGATCCAGGCGCAACCGCGAAAACCCTGCTCGCCGAACCAGTCTCGTAGCCAGTGGAAGACCGCCTCGACACGCCGGAGCGGATCGTCGACGCGTTCGACGTACCGGGCCAGCGCCTGGCGCCACCGTTCGTCGCGGCGGCGCAGCATCGCCACGACCAGGTCTTCCTTGGTCGGATACAGGGTGTAGATCCGCTTGAGCGACAGGCCGGACGCGTCGCGGATCCGATCCATTCCGACGGCCTGGACGCCGTGCGTGTACATCAACTCCTCGGCGGCGTCGAGCAGCGCCGCGCGGTCGGACGCATTCCGTTCGGCGCTGAGCGTGGCGGGCATGGCCGGGACTCCCTTGACATCGAGAATGTTCGTTCCCTACCGTAACGCATCGGTGGAGAACGAACGTTCCCCGTGGAGAGGCAGGAATCCGATGTCCGAAGCTCGACCGCCCTATCCGCCGTTCACCCTGGAAACCGCCGCGCAGAAAGTGCAGGCGGCCGAGGATGCGTGGAACACCCGGGATCCGCACCGGGTCGCGCTCGCCTACACCCCCGACTCCACCTGGCGGAACCGGGACGAATTCGTCACCGGCCGTGCGCAGATCGTCGAATTCCTGACCGCGAAATGGGAACGTGAACTCGACTACGCGCTGCGTAAGAGCCTGTGGGGATTTCGCGGAAACCGCATGGCCGTCCGGTTCCAGTACGAATGGCACGACCGTACCGGTCAATGGTGGCGCAGCTATGGCAACGAGCTGTGGGAATTCACCGACCAGGGATTGATGGCACGTCGGGAGGCGAGCATCAACGACGTGCCGATCACCGAGGCGGATCGCCGGATATTCGGCCCGCGCCCGGCCGAGGAGCACGGGGTGGACATCCCCCTGCGGTAGTCACCGGTACGGGCGGTGATCAGTAACCGGCCTCCGGATCGATCCGTGCGAGGAGCTCACGCCCCTGCGCGAAGCGGGTGACGTTCGCGGCGACGTGGTCGGCGAAGGCGGCTGTACGCAGCTGCGGCGGATTGGAATCGTGCGGGGTGATGATCGCATTCGGCAGGTCCCAGAGCGGATGGCCGTCGGGGAGCGGTTCGGGATCGGTGACGTCCAGGCCCGCCCCGCCGACGGCGCCCTCCCGCAGTGCGGCGACCAGGGCTTCGGTGTCGATGAGCGACCCGCGGGCGACATTGATCACCCACGAATGCGGTTTCAGTTGGGTCAGTTCGTCCTTGCCGATCAGGTGGCGGGTGCCCTCGGTCGCGGGCGCGGCGACGACCACGTGATCGGTGCGGGCCCAGATTTCCGGAATCCGTTCCGCGGGAATCGTTTCCACCACATGGGGGGCGTCGATCGGGCGGCCGGAGCGGTTGACGGCGATCACCCGGGCTCCGAACGGCTCCAGCATGGCGATGACCTCACGGCCGATCCCGCCCGCGCCGACGACCGCGACGGTCGCCCCGCGCAAGGTGCCGATATGCGGAAAGAACTCGGTCTGCCGCCAGCTGTGGGCGCGGATGTGCTCCGGCAGGTAGCGCACCCCCGCGAGCAGCAGCGCCATCGTCCCCTCGGCAACGCTCTTGGCGAAAGCGCCTGCCGCCGAGGTGAATACCACGCTCGGATGGCGTTCGAAGATGCCGGCGTCGAAGAACTCCTCGACCCCGGCCGAGTACAACTGCACCCACTCGATAGACTCGGGCAGGTCGGGAAATCCGTTCGGCCCGCCGTCCCACACCAGCGCCCGCGCGTCGCTCAGCTCCGAAAGCCGTGCTCCCGCGCCGGTGATCGCCTGCTCCAGAAGGTCATTGGTGAGCGGTGCCAGTGCGATGCGGACTGCGCCGGTCATGCGTCGTGTGCTCCTTCGTCTTCGTCGAGGTCCACCTCGACCCGGTCGCGGTCGGCCCATTCCAGCAGCGTATTCAGGTCGAAGACCGCGTCGTCGATACCCGCGTGCAGATCGCCGAGTTCGGCGTAGCGGGCGGGGACGGTGTTGATGGTGAAGTCGTTCGGTTCGATATCGGGAATTTCGTTCCACCGCACCGGTGTCGAGACGGTGGCGGCGGCATTGCCGCGTACCGAGTAGGCGGCGGCGATCGTATGGTCGCGAGCGTTCTGGTTGTAGTCGACGAACAGCAGTGCCGGATCGCGATCGCGGCGCCACCACGTGGTGGTCACATCGTCGGGGGCGCGGCGCTCGACCTCCTGTGCGAAGGCCAGCGCGGCGCGGCGCACCTGCTGGAAGCCGTGCTCGGGCGCGATGCGCACGTAGATGTGCAGGCCGTGCCCGCCGGAGGTCTTGGGCCAGCCGACCGCACCCAGCTCGTCGAGGACCTCGTGCGCGACCTCCGCGACACGCTGGACCCGCGACCACGGGCAATCCGGCATCGGATCCAGATCGATGCGCCATTCATCGGGCTTCTCGGTGTCGAAGCGGCGCGAGTTCCACGGATGGAACTCCACCGTCGACATCTGCACCGCCCAGATCACGTCCGCCAGTTCCCGCACGCACAGTTCGTCCGCGTGCCGGTTGTAGCGCGGAAAGTGCACGCGCACGGTGGGAATCCAGTCCGGCGCCCCCGCCGGGAGCCGCTTCTGATGCACCTTCCCGCCCGGCAATCCCTTCGGGAAGCGGTGCAGCATGCACGGCCGGTCCCGCAGGGCGTTGACGATTCCGTCGCCGACACTCAGGTAGTACTGCACCAGATCGAGTTTGGTCGCCTCGAGCTCCGGGAAGTACACCCGATCCGGATTCGACACCCGCACCGTATGCTCGCCGACCGTCAACTCCACGGCCGGCGTCGACTTACTGGTCACCGGATCGACGATAGTGGGTGATCGATCGCCGGGCACCGCACGCGCCGCGTCCGTACCTCACGTCGGAGTGGCCAGTGCGAAGGGAAGGACCGCGGGGGCGCCGGCGTGGCGGAGGGTCCGGGCGGCGAGAGTGAGGGTCCAGCCGGTGTCGGTGTGGGTGTCGACCAGCAGGACCGGGGTGTCGAGGCCGGTGAGGTCGGGGGTCTCCCACGAGTCGAACAGTGCCGCCACGCGGTGGGCGGAGTTGGCCGCCGAGACCGGTGGCCGGTCGGGACGGGTGTGCAGGACACCGAGATCGGTGAGACGGCCGATGCGGGCCAGGCGGACGGCCAGGTCGGCGGCGAGTACCGGATGCGTCGCCGATTGCAGGGCCATCACCGCGCCGGGACGTTGCGTCCACTTCCATTCCCGCAGAACGGCGATACAGGCGTCGACGATATGGTCGGGCGCCGGGCCGTCGGGCGCGTCGAGCAGGGTTCGCAAGCGCTGACCCCACCCGAGATCGCTGAGCCGGCCCAGCACCCGGCCCACCTCCGGGCCGTCGGATATCTTGCCGGACAACGGAACTCCCAACTTCGACAGTCCGGTCGGCCATTGTTTGCGGGGGAGTAGATCGATTCCGGGCCGGTCCAGCCGGGCCCGGATGGTGGCCACCTCGCCGGCGTCGACCGAGGTGTCGAAACGGCGGCCGGTGCAGTTGTCGCAGCGACCACAGCCGGGCGCGTCCGGGGGCAGGCCCGGATCGTCGAGTTGGCGGCGCAGGAAGTTCATCCGGCATTCGCCGGTGCTCTGATACTCGAGCATGGCCTGCTGTTCCGCTTCGCGCGCGCGGTCGAGGCGCTCGTAGCGTTCGGTGTCGTAGGTCCACGGTTCACCGGTGGCGAGCCAGCCGCCGCGCACCCGCCGCACCGCGCCGTCCACATCCAGGACCTTCAGCACCATCTCCAGCCGCGACCGGCTCAGTTCCACCAGGGGTTCGAGAGCCACCGTGGACATTGGCCGTTCGTAGTCCAGGGCGGACAGCACCGACCGCACCACCTGCTCACGCGGGAAGGCCACGGACGCAAAGTAATTCCAGATCCGCCGGTCCTCGGGCCCCGGCAACAGGATGACCTCCGCGCGGGCCGCCCGGCCGGAAGGACTCGAGGCGTCCGGGACCAGTCCGCGCCCGGCGCGGCCGACCTGTTGGTAGTAGGCGATGGGGGAGGAGGGGGCGCCGACGTGGACCACGAAGCCGAGGTCGGGTTTGTCGAAGCCCATGCCGAGCGCTGAGGTCGCCACCAGCGCCTTCACGTCGTTGTCGAGCAGCGCCTGTTCGAGGGTTTCGCGCTCTCCGGGTTCGGTGCGACCGGTGTAGGCCGCGACCGGGTATCCGTGGTCGGTGAGGACGTCGGCGAGGTCGTGGGCGGCCGCGACGGTGAGTGTGTAGATGATTCCGGAGCCGGGCAGTTCGCCCAGTTGCCGGCTGAGCCAGGTGGTCCGCTGGACGGCGTCGTCGATCCGCACCACGGACAGATGCAGCGATTCCCGGTCCAGGGTGCCGCGCAGCACCAGGGTGTCGGTGCCGATCTGGGTGGCGACATCGGTGACCACCCGGTTGTTGGCGGTGGCGGTGGTCGCCAGCACCGGAATGTCCTCGCCGAGGTCGGCGATCAACGTGCGAATGCGGCGATAGTCGGGACGGAAATCGTGCCCCCAGTCGGAGATGCAGTGCGCCTCGTCGACCACCACCAGGCCGGCGTCGGCGGCCAGCTTTGGAAGCACCGAATCGCGGAAATCGGGGTTGTTCAATCGTTCCGGGCTGACCAGCAGCACATCGACCTCACCGGCGGCGACGCGCTGATGAATCTCGTCCCATTCGGTCACGTTGCCGGAGTTGATGGTCTCCGCGATCACTCCCGCCCGGCGCGCGGCGGCGACCTGGTTGCGCATCAATGCCAGCAGCGGTGACACGATCACCGTCGGCCCCCGCCCCTGGGACCGCAGCAACCGCGCGGCGATGAAGTACACCGCCGATTTGCCCCAGCCGGTGCGCTGGACCACCAGCGCCCGCCGCCGCTGGACGACCAGCGCCTCGATGGCCGTCCATTGGTCCTCACGCAGACGCGCCCCGGGCCCGGCCAGCTCGCGCAGCAGGGATTCGGCGGATTCGCGCAGCTCGGTGGTAGTCACGCGCTCCATCGTGCCCGACCCCTCCGACACCTGGCCACCGTCCGGCTACAGCCGCACCCCGTGCACGGAAACGCGGTCCCGAGACGGGCCCGCGTGTGATCGGAAGACCGGTCGCGGCGCTGACTAACCGGTCTCGGCGGCCAGCGCCAGCAGCCGATCCCGCACCAGGTCCGGTCGCTCCTCCGGGATGAAATGTCCGCAGCCGTGGACGTATTCGACGGTGTAGTCGTCGGCACGCGCGGTCTCCGCGGCCGCCAGCGAGGGGTGGATGGCCGCATCGCCGGTGCCGAACAGGGCACGGATCGGGATCGTGGCGCGGCGGCGTTCCGGATGGCGGGCGGCGGGCAGTTCCCGCAACCAGAAGGTGCGGTAGGTGTCGGTGGCCGCGCGGGCCACCGCCGGATCGCGGAACCGGTCGCCGTAGATCCCGGCGAGTTCCGGGGTGAAGGTACGCCGAGCGTCGGCGTTGAGCCGCAACAGGCGATCGACGAACGGCGTGTACCGCTGCAGCGGCACGCCGAAGGTAGCCACCAGCGGCTGATACATCAGGAAACGCCAGGCGTGCGGTGCGAAGGTCCGCGCGGTGATCCAGGGGTGCGCGATATTGAGTGGCAGATAACCCTCGAACCGCTCCGGCTCCCGCAGCACCATCAGGAATCCGACGAACCCGCCCCAGTCGTGACCGGCGAGCAACAGCCGCGGCAGTTCGAGTTCGTCGACCAGCGCCAGCAGGTCGGAGGCGACGTCCTCCTTGGCCCAGTGATGCGGCGGCGGGCCGGACCAGCCGTAACCCGGCAGGTCCGGGGCGATGAGGCGCAGCCCGGCGGGGGGATCGGCGAGCAGATGCCGGTAGGCGTAGTGGTGCTGCGGCCATCCGTGCAGCAACAGCACCGGCCGGCCGTCGGGCACCCCGGCTTCGGTGACGTGGAATCGCACGCCGCGGACCTCGATGAAACTGCGGCGCACTCCGGGAATTTCGGGCGGTCGGGCAGATCCTGATGTCGAGGGCATAGCCGATGCTAACCACCGGCAACCCGGGACCGCCACGCCACGAACGTTTTCCGCCCGGCGTCGGGCATTTTCGGTCGCGAGGCAGGACAATGAGGGCGATCGGACTGCGAGGTCCACTGGCATGCGCGGGAATGCGGGAGGAACGGGCGATGGCCAAGAAGTTCGAGTCACCTGCGGATTGGGCCCCACCGGGCGCGCAGTTCCAAAGTCGCGGGGTCACCAGCCGGACCCTCTCGGGTGTGCTGTTCGGGCTCATCGTGACGCCCATCGGAATCGCGTTCGCCGCCAAGGGGGGAGCCGATATCCGGTACTGGGTCATCGTGGGTGCGGTGACCGACCGCTGGACCGCGGCGCTGGAGATCTTCGGCGGCTCCCTGCTGCTGTTGTTCGTCGCGGCGATGGCCGCGTTCTCGCCGGTGGGCACGATCGTGGCCAGCCTGGTGTGGGGGATCTTTCCCGGCGTGCTGCACCTGCTGTACCCGGACGACACCTTCCGCCTGATCGGCGATCTGCCCTTCACCGATGCCACGATGCAGGTGGCGCTGCACTCCTGGGTGACCTACGGCTTCGCCCTGATCTCGGGCATGATGCTGCTGGGTGCGGGCATGGTGGGTGTGCTGCGCAAATAGACGCGGCCGTTCCGCCTTCAGCCCTTCACACACAGCACCTGACGCAGTGTCGCGACCACATCGACCAGATCGCTCTGCGCCGCGATGACGGCGTCGATGTCCTTGTAGGCCGCGGGGATCTCGTCGATCACCCCGGCGTCCTTGCGGGACTCCACACCGTCGGTCTGCGCGATCAGATCCGCGACGCTGAACTGCCGCTTGGCCGCGTTGCGGCTCATGCGGCGGCCCGCACCGTGCGAGGCCGACTGGAACGAGGCGGGATTTCCCTTGCCCCGCACCACATATGAGCGGGTCCCCATCGATCCGGGGATCAGGGCGAGGTCACCGGCTCCGGCCCGGACCGCGCCCTTGCGGGTCACCAGCATCGGCATGCCGTCGACCATCTCCTCCGACACGTAGTTGTGGTGGCAGGAGATCGGCTCGTCGAAACGCACAGCCAGCGCATCGAATTCGTCACGCACGGCACCGCACACCAGGTCCAGCATCACCGCCCGGTTGCGCGCCGCGTACTCCTGCGCCCAGCTGAGATCGCGCCGGTAGGCGTCCATTTCCGGTGTGCCGGAAAGGAATACGGCCAAATCGCGATCGGGCAGGTCCCGGTTCTGCGGGAGCGTGCGGGCCACGGCGATATGCCGCTCCGCCAATTCCTTGCCGATATTGCGGCTTCCGGAGTGCAGCAGAATCCACACGTGCTGTTCGGTGTCGAGGCAGACCTCGATGAAGTGGTTCCCGCCGCCGAGCGTGCCCATCTGCTTGTGCGCCTTGGACTCTCGCTGCTGCACCGCCGGATCGAGATCGCCGAACCGGCTCCAGAACGCGGACCATCCGGCTCGCAACGTGGCGCCGGCCGCCCGGCGGCCGTGCACGTCCAGCTGCAGGCGGGTGACCTTCACCGGCTCCTTGTGCGCGTTGAATCCGACCGGTACGGCGGCCTCGATGCGCGAGCGCAGCGAATGCAGGTCGTCCGGCAGATCGGAGGCGGTCAGCGAGGTCTTGACGGCCTCCATTCCGCAGCCGATGTCGACGCCCACGGCGGCCGGGGCGACCGCGTCCTTCATGGCGATGACGGACCCGACCGTGGCTCCCTTGCCGAGATGCACGTCGGGCATCACGCGGACGCCGTAGACCCATTCCAGTTGGGCGAGGGTGCGCAGCTGCTGCAGCGCGGCCGGCTCGACCTCGTGCTCGTGGGCCCACATGAGCGTCTGCGCCTTGGTGCCGCGCAGCTCGACGGGAAACATGATCTCGATCCTTTCGTGAACAACTCTCCCTGTTCACGGTAGGGATCACGGGCCGTCGGCGCACCCGAATATCGGCCGGGCCGGCACAGCTAAGGCCCGGCGCAGTGCCGCGAAGGCGCGTTCGTTCGCGACGCCGGTTTCCGGCAGCACATCGCCCATGGTCATGAATCCGTGGAACATGCCCTCGTAGCGATGCACCTCGACGGGGATGCCGGCCGCGGCCAGGTGCGCCCCGTAGGCCTCGCCCTCGTCGCGCAGCGGGTCGTATTCGGCGGTGGCGATATGCGCCGGTGGTAGCCCGGCGGGGTCGGACAGCAGGGGCGCCGCATACGGATCGGTGCCGTCGGCGTCGCCGAGGTACTGCTCCCAGTACCAGCGCAAATGGTCGTCGGTGACGAAATAACCCTGCGCGTTGTCCCGGTACGACGCGCTCGCGCGAGCCGGATCCAGCATCGGGTACATGAGCAACTGCGCGACCACCGCCGGGCCGCCCAGATCGCGGGCCATCAGCGCCGTGACAGCCGCCAGATTGCCGCCCGCGCTGTCGCCGGCGACGGCGATCCGGGCGGGGTCGCCACCGTGCTCTGCTATGGCCGCGCCGATCCAGCGCAACACGGCGTACGCGTCCTGCGCGGCGGCCGGGAACCGATGTTCCGGCGCCTGGCGGTAGTCCACCGACACCACCAGTGCGCCGGTCTCGTTCGCCATCGTCCGGCAGAACTGATCGTGGCTGTCGAGACTGCAGATCACGAACCCGCCGCCGTGGCAGAACATGATGACCGGCAGCGGCTCGGTGCCGCCCCGTGGGGTATAGATCCGCACGGGGATGTCGGCGCCGCCGGGGCCGGTGATGGCCGAATTCCGTACGGCCGCAACCGGAACGGGATCGATCGGGGCCGGTGGCCGCGCCGCGAGCTGCCGTCGCGCTTCGGCCGCGTCGAGGACGTCGGTTCCCAGCTTCGGGAACGCGGCGGTCGCGGCGTCGACGACCGCCCGGGTTCGCGGCGTCATCGCCATGAGACACCGACCGAACCCAGAGCCCCGGACGCGCCGACGAGCAGTGCCGGGCGTCGGCGGCCGCATCGACCGCCGTCTCCGCCCCGCCGGGGGCTCGACGCCGCGGTACCGCGCCGGTGCCCGGGTGTGCATCGCTCGCTCACGGCGCCTCCTGCAGCTCCGGCGGCAGGAACTTCCCGGCGGCGAGTCCGCCGTCGATGGTGACTTCCGCGCCGGTCACATACGACGAGGCGTCCGAGGCGAGGAAGGCGACCAGCTCGGCGACCTCCTCCGGCACGCCGGTGCGCTGCAGCGGCAAGGTCGGGAAGCTGCCCGGGCCGGTGGTCAGATATGGGACCATCGGGGTCGCGATCGGGCCGGGGTGGACGGAGTTGACGCGAATTCCCCTGGGCCCCAGCTCCAGTGCCGCGGTCTTGGTGAGGCCGCGCAGGCCCCATTTGGAGCTGCCGTAGGCGGAGTGCCCCATCAGGCCCTCGAGTCCGGCCTGAGACGAGATGTTCACGATCGACCCGCCCGCCTCGGACATCGGCCCCACCACCGACCGGATACCCCGGAACGCGCCCACCAGATTCACCCCGAGAATCCTCTCCAGCTCTTCCGGCGTGGTGTCGGTGAGCGGTTTCGCGGTGTAGATCGCGGCGTTGTTCACCAGCACGTTGAGCCGGCCGAATTCCGAAACGGCCACGGCGACAGCGGCATTCCAGTCGTCGGCCGAGGTGACGTCATGGCGGACGAAGCGCGCCGCCTCGCCGAGTTCGTCGGCCAACTGCTTTCCCTCGGCGTCGAGTACATCGGTGAGAACGACCCGCGCACCACGTTCGACGAACAGGCGTGCCTCCGCCGCGCCCTGACCGCGCGCCGCGCCGGTGATCAATGCGACTTTGCCTGTGAGATCGACCATTCGACTTCTCCTCCTGAAAATATGCCGAGATCCTGCGCCGCATCCGGCGTCCTCGGCTCGCGGCAGTCTCGATGAGCGAGACCGGCGTGTGGTTGTCCGATCACTGATTCCGGAAGTGCGGAATGACCTTCTCGCCCCAGTGCCGGATCGTCTCGAGGCAGGCCTCCTGCGGCACGGTGCCCATCTGGATCAGGCACAGGATCTCGTCGGCGCCCGCGTCGCGCAGTCGCTCGACGTAGGCGATGGCGTCCTCGGGGCTGCCGTAGGCGTGGTCGGCATTGAACACCGAGGTCGACCCCGCCTTCACCGGAATCTTGGCCTCGTGCAGGTAGGCGACGTGCTCGTCGGCGGCCTCCTTGATCCGCGCCACCTCGTCCACGGTCGGATCCACGGCCTCGTCCGGCACCGGACCGGCGCCGTAGTAGTGCTTGATCGACTGCGCGAAGAAACGCTGGCCGCGCGCGCCGATCTGCTGCGCCCGCTCCCGGTCGTCGAGCACGATGGTGGGGCACAGGGCGGCGAAGTGGTCGTTGGTCACCGTCGAGACGAACCGCTCACCGGTACGGGCCGCGATCGCCTCGTCGTAGGTGCGGCGCAGTTCCGTGATCTCCTCCACTCCCGCGAAACCCAGTACCAGAGCGCCGATTCCGTAGTCGGCGGCCAGCTTCAGGGTGTCCTTCTTCGTGCACGCCATGAACAGCGGGGGATGCGGACGCTGTACCGGCCGCGGCAGCAGCGAATGCGGAGCGATGTCGAGCAGTTCGCCGTGATATTCGAATTCGCCCTCGGGATCCTGCCAGGCCCGGCCGATCATCCGCAGCGACTCCTCGACCTCGGCGTAGGTGCGTTCCGGGTCCACCCCGCACATGGAGGTCTCGACCGGTGTCGCACCGCGTCCGGCGCCCAGATTCAGCCGCCCGCCGGAGAGCACGTCGAGCATCGCCGCGCGTTCGGCCGCGCGCACCGGGTGGTTGAAGTTGAAGGGCATACACACCACGCCGTGGCCGATCCGGATGCGCTGGGTCTTGGCCGCCACCCAGGTCAGAAAGATTTCGGGGGCGCTCATGTGCGCGTACCACTTGAGACCGTGGTGTTCGACGGCCCAGACGGTGTCGAAGCCCATCTCGTCGGCCAGCACGGCTTGCTCCACACAGTCGCGCAGCACCTGCGCCTCGTGCTCGGCGGTCGGATCGGTCATCTGGGCCTCGAAGATCATCGAGAACTTCATCCGCGTGCTCCCTGTCGTAGCGGTGTATGCCTAATCGAAATACTCCTTCCCGGACCCGTACTGGTCAGCCGTAAGTCCCGCTGGTCGGGACCGTCCCGTGTCGCCGCGGCCGGGCGGCCATAGCGTCGGATGCAACGATGGGGAAGAAGGACGGATGACACAGGAATTCGAATTCGACGTGGTGGTCGTCGGCTCGGGCGCCGCCGGTATGACCGCGGCATTGACCGCCGCCTATCGCGGGCTGTCGGTGACGATGATCGAAAAGAGCCGCAGCTTCGGCGGATCCACCGCGCGCTCCGGCGGCGGAATCTGGATCCCGAACAATCCGGTGCTGCAGGCCGCGGGTGTGCCGGACAGCCCGGAACTGGCTCGGACATATCTGAAAGCCGTTGTGGGCGAACGTGTCCCGGAGGAGAAGCAGCGTGCCTTCCTCGACCACGGGCCGGAGATGATGCGCTACATCGGAGCGCGCAGCAAGTACTGGCAGTTCGTCTACGACCGCGGCTACTCCGACTACCACCCGGAATTCCCGGGCGGGCTCGCACAGGGCCGCAGCATCGAACCGGCTCCGATCGACGGCCGTCTGCTCGGTGGTGATCTGCACAAGATCAACCAGCCGACCATGTCGGGGCCGAAGGGAATCGCCTTCACCGTCAGCGACTTCCACGATCTGAACATGATCGCCCGCACCTGGGCCGGTAAGCGCACCGCGATGAAGGTGGGGGCGCAGGCGGTGGCGAACAAGCTGCGCGGCCGGCTGCCGCTGAGCCTGGGCAAGGCCCTGGCCGCACGACTGTGGCTGTCGCTGCGCGATGCCGGCGTGCCCGTGTGGTTGAACACCCCGCTGACCGAACTGGTCACCGAGGCCGGTGCCGTGGTCGGTGTGCGTGCCGAACACCAGGGCGTTCCGGTGCTGATCAAGGCCCGCCGCGGCGTGGTGCTCGCGGCCGGCGGTTTCGAACACAACCTGGAGATGCGCAAGCAGTACATCTCCGGGCCGCAATCCACCGACTGGACGGTCGGCGCCACCGAGAACGTCGGCGAAGGGATCGTCGCGGGTCAGAAGGCAGGCGGCGCGGTGGATCTCATGGACGACGCCTGGTGGGGACCGTCGGTGCGCAACCCCGAGGGTCCGCCCTTCTTCTGCCTGGCCGAACGGGCACAACCCGGTGGCATCATGGTCAATCACGCGGGGGAGCGGTTCGTCAACGAATCGGCCCCGTATGTGAATGTCGTGCACACCATGTACGAGCAGCAGGCCGCGGGGGTCGACCATATTCCGGCCTACTTCATCATGGACCAGACCTTCCGCGACAGATATCTGTTCCTGGGCAACTTCCCGAAGCGTCCGATTCCGCAGAAATATCTCGACGCCGGAATCATCACCCAGGCCGATACGCTCGAGCAGTTGGCGAACAAGATCGGTGTTCCCGCCGCGACGCTGGCCGCCACGGTGCAGCGCTTCAACGGCTTCGCCCGCAGTGGGCGCGACGAGGATTACGGACGCGGCGATTCCGCCTACGACCGGTATTACGGCGACCCCACCGTGCAGCCGAATCCGTGTCTGGCGCCGCTCGAAAGAGGACCGTTCTACGCGGTGGAAATGGTGCCCGGCGACCTGGGCACCAAGGGCGGGCTGTGCACCGACGAATATGCCCGCGTGCTCGACGAACAGAATGCGCCGATCGCCGGACTGTATGCGGCGGGCAACAATTCGGCGTCGGTCATGGGTAACGACTACGCGGGCGCCGGAGCGACGATCGGCCCCGCCATGGTCTTCGGGTACATCGCGGCCAACCACCTCGCCGACGAACGCGAACCGCGGGAAGCGGTCGCCGCATCGGCGTCCAAGCGCGCGAGCAACGGCCGCAAGGCGCCCGCACGCACGGGACAGGAGTGATCATGGGCAGGATCGACGGTAAAACGGTCGTCGTCACCGGCGCGGCCCGGGGCATGGGTGCGGCGTTCGCGCAGCGGCTCGTCTCCGAGGGCGCCTCGGTCGTGATCACCGATGTGCTGGCGGAAGAGGGTAAGCAGACCGCCGCGCGGCTGGGCGACGCGGCGCTGTTCGTCGCCCACGACGTGACCGACGAATCCGCGTGGAACGATGTCGTCGCGCAGGCGGAATCGGCGTTCGGGCCCGTCTCGGGCCTGGTGAACAACGCCGGAATCGTGCACGTGGATCCGATCGAAACGCTCGCCGAAGCGGACTACCGCAAGGTGATCGACGTCAATCAGGTGGGTGTCTTCCTGGGGATGAAGGCCGTGGTCGGATCGATGCGGCGTGCCGGTGGCGGGTCGATCGTGAACATTTCCTCGGTCGGCGGCATCATCGGCTTCTCCAACATCCTCGGCTACACCGCCTCCAAATGGGCGGTGCGCGGTATGACCAAAACCGCGGCACAAGAGTTCGGGCCCATGGGAATTCGCGTCAACTCGGTGCATCCCGGTGTGGTGATGACCGAAATGACCAGCGATTCGGCGCGCTCGAATTCGATGTTCCACGATCAGCCGCTGGCACGTCCCGGCACCCCGGAGGAATTGGCGAATCTGGTGCTGTTCCTCATCTCCGACGAGTCCGGTTACAGCACCGGTTCGGAATTCGTCGCCGACGGCGGATTCACCTCCCACTGACACAAAGGATTTCCGCGGTGAAGAATTTCGCAGGTAAGACCGCCGTGATCACCGGCGCCGGCGCCGGTATCGGGCGGGCCCTGGCCCTGGAGCTGGCCGGCCACGGCGCTCGCCTGGCCCTGTCCGGCCGCAATATCGACAATGTCGCCGAGACCGCCGCGCTGTGCGAGAAGAGGGGCGGCCACGCCCGCGCCTACCGGCTCGACGTCACCGACCGGGACGCCGTGTACGCCCACGCCGACCAGGTGGCGGGCGATTTCGGCGGGGTGAACATCGTGGTCAACAACGCCGGTGTGTCACTGACCGCCAGCACCGAAGAGGTCAGCTGGGACGATTTCGAATGGATCGTCAACATCAACTTCTGGGGCGTGGCCTACGGAACGAAAGCCTTTCTGCCGCATGTGATCGCCTCCGGTGACGGCGCGATCGTCAATGTGTCGAGCATGTTCGGCCTGGCCGCTTGCCCGACCCAGGGTGCCTACAACGCGACGAAGTTCGCGATCCGGGGTTTCACCGACGCGCTGCGCCAGGAAATGAAGATCGCCGGGCACAACGTCGCGGTGAGCTGCGTCCATCCCGGCATGATCCAGACCGAGATCGCGTGGAAGGCGCGCGCGGGCGCCACCCGCGATCGCGACGCGCTGGCCGCCAACTTCGACCGGCTCGCCAAGACCAGTCCGGAACAGGCCGCCAAGGCGATCGTCGACGGTATCCGCAAGGACAAGGCGAAGGTGCTGATCGGCAACGACGCCCGGATGATCGATCTGCTGCCGCGGATCTTCGGCTCCGGGTATCAGAAGATCCTCACCGCGCAGATGCGCAACGAGGTCAGCAAGTAGACCACTCGCGGCCGGGCCGGTGATCGCTTGAATCACCGGCCCGGGCTCAGTGGCTCCCCTCCGCGCACCGTAATCGGCGCTTGTGGACTTTGCCGGCAGTCGTGCGCGGCAACCGGTCGACTATCCGCACCGTGCGCGGGATCTTGTATCCGGCCAAGCGGGTGCGACACCACGCGAGCAGATCGTCCGCGTCGAACGGCGCCGTCCCGGAGGGAACCACGAAGGCGGCGCCGACCTCTCCGAGGCGCTCGTCGGGTACGCCGACGACCGCCACCTCGGCGATGCCCGGATAGTGGCGCAGCGTCTGTTCGACCTCGGCCGGAGAGACGTTGAACCCGCCGACGATGAACATATCCTCGAGCCGGTCGGTGACCCGCAGCCAACCGCCGGGGTCCAGGGCGCCGATATCGCCCGTATGCAGCCAGCCCTCCGGGTCGACGGCGGCGGCGGTGGCGGCGGGGTCGTCGAGATATCCGCACATCACGTTCGGGCCGCGCACCACGATCCGGCCGGGCGTACCGGCCGGCACGTCGCGGCCTTCGACGTCCAGGATTCGAATCTCGCTGCCCGGCAACGCTTTACCCACAGTGTGGGCGGTGCGTTCGATATCCGTACCGGGCGGGCACACCGCGACCACGCCGACCGATTCGGTGAGACCGTAGGCGGTGAAGACCCGATCGGCTCCGAGGTCGGCACGCATCCGGGCGATCAGCTCCGCCGGAATCGCCGTGCCGCCGGTGCCGGCCAGTCGCAGCGCCGGAAACGACCGCCCTGTCGCGAGGAGATCGAGAAAAATCGTCGGCGGGCCGGCGAGGACGGTGATTCGCTCGGCTGTCATGAGATCCGCCGCGGATCGCGGATCGAACACCGGCACCGGATACATGGTGGCCGCCCGCGACAGGCAAGCCACGATGCCCGCCTTGTATCCGAAGGTGTGCGAGAACGGATTCGGCAGCAGACAGTGGTCGCCGTGCCGCAGGGTGACCGCGCTCGCCCACCGGTCCAGCACGGTCAGGGTTTGCTGGTGCGTGGTGAGCACCCCTTTGGGGGAGCCCGTCGTGCCGGAGGTGAAGAGGATGTCGCTGATCGCGTCGGAAGGTAATGCGGCCATTCGTGATTCGGCATCCGACGACGGGATTCGCGCGGCGTCGGCGATGAAGTCTCGCCAGCCGATCGGTGGGCTCTCACGCCGATCGGGCGGACGGGGAGCGCATCCATCGGGCTCGTGCCGGTCGCGCCGCCGGTGCCCCGAACCGGTAACCGACCGGGCAGCGCCGGTCGGCGGGTCCTGGTCGTCGTCGGACATCGATGGGGAAGTGGCGCTGTCGTCGGTGGCATGCGTGCCGGACAGCAGGACCGTGAATTCCAGGTCCGGCAAGGGGCCTTGGTCCGCCAGCAGGCTCGGATAGTCGATGCCCAGGAATCCGCGCACCGTGAACAGTCCGCGGCATCGGGTGCGGCGCAGAATCGCCGCGGCCTCCGGTCCGCGCAGCCGGGTGCCGATCGGCACCAGGGTGGCGCCCGCGCCGAGCAGGCCCACGGCGGTCACGATCCAGCGGGCGCTGTTGGGTGCCCAGATCGCGACCCGGTCTCCGGCGGCCACCCCGCGGGCCATCGCCGCGCGGGTCACCCGTAGCGCCTCGGCGTGGAGTTCGGCGTAGGTGAGGCGGGTGCGGCCCTCGACGATCGCGACGGTCGACCCGTTCCAGCGTGCCTGTGCGGATACCAGAGCCGGAATCGTCGCGGGTTCCGCCGTCATCTCTTCGCACACCATCGCTGTCCGGATACACACACTGTCGAACACACCTCGCCGGCCGCCGGTCGGGCGGTCCACGGCCCATGGTGCCGCAGGCTGGTGCCGCGCAGGCCGTTCGCACACCGCCGGTCCCGGTGAGTGGTATCACGGGAGCGACGTGGGTTCCCGCATCCGCTCAGCGGGACCATCGCTACTGGCCGAGGACGGTCGGGCGGCACTCTCGAAGGATGACCGGGGCGGCAGGGGGTTCGATGCCCCGATGGATGGACCGAAGGAGTGACATGACCGCGGGTGCGGAGCTGGCCCAACGATCGGAAACCGTCGTCGGACTGGACGGCAACTGCCCGCTGTCGCGGGACCGGATCGGTGGCAAGGCCTGGAGTATCAACCACATGCGCGGGCTCGGGCTGCCGGTGCCGCCGGCATTCGTGCTGACCACCGACGCGTGGCGTGATTTCACCGAGCGCGGCACGATCGCCGACGACATCTGGCGGGCGGTCTGCGATGGCGTCGCCATGCTCGAGCACGGCACCGGCCGTACCTTCGGCTCGATCCGCCGGCCGCTGCTGGTCTCCGTGCGTTCGGGCGCGGCCGTGAGCATGCCCGGCATGATGGACACCGTTCTCAACCTCGGCATCAACGACGGGGTCGAACAGGCGCTCGCCGCCGCGACCGGCAGCGCCGGCTATGCCGCCGACACGCATCGGCGTTTCCGGGCGCAGTATCGCGAGACGGTGCTGCAATCACCCGACGGCGTGGTGCCGGCGGACCCGTGGGAACAGCTGCGCGCGGCGATCACCGCGGTCTTCCGGTCGTGGGATTCGGTGCGCGCCAAGGCGTATCGGCGCAACCGCGGCGTGTCCGACGACCTCGGCACCGCGGTCACCGTGCAGGCGATGGTGTTCGGCAACCTCGACGACGCGTCGGGGACAGGCGTGCTGTTCAGCCGCAACCCCAATACCGGCGACGGGCCGGCCTACGGCGAATGGCTGGTCGGTGGGCAGGGCGAGGACGTGGTGTCGGGCCGCACCACGCCGCGCCCGCTGAGCGACCTCGCCGCCACCCAGCCGCAGGTGCACGATCGACTGATCGCCGCCGCGGAACTGCTCGAACGCGACGGGTGTGATATCCAGGACATCGAATTCACCGTCGAATCCGGCACGCTGTGGATGCTGCAGTCGCGTCCGGCGAAGCGTTCGGCGCGGGCGGCGGTGCGAGCCGCGGTCGCGATGGCGGAGGAAGGCCTGATCACCGCTTCGGAGGCGCTGCAGCGGGTCGGGGCCGACCAGATTCGCGCCGTCCTGCAGCCCGCGACCACGGCGGCGGACGCGGGCGAAGCGCTGGCCCGCGGTGAATCCGCGTGCCCGGGACTGGCTTTCGGTGTCGTGGTCACCGATCCCGACGAGGCGGAGGCGCGCGCGGCGGCGGGCGAGAACGTCGTCCTGGTCCGGCCGACGACCAGTCCCGATGATCTGCCCGGCATGATCGCGGCCCGCGCGGTGGTCACCGAATTGGGTGGCACCACGTCGCATGCGGCCCTGGTGAGCCGGGAACTCGGGCGGCCGTGTGTCGTCGGATGCGGCCCGGGTGTCGTGGACGCGCTCGCGGGACGCAGCGTCACGGTCGACGGCGGCGCCGGTGTGGTGTGGGCGGGCGAGGTCGCCGGTGGAGACGTGGACGGCGCGGTCCTCGACGATGTGCGCAGACTCGCCGAATGGGCGGGGGTGGCACCCGATGACCTCGCGGGAGCCCTCGCCGGCGATGCGGAAGTCGTTGTTGCACAGGCGATTACCCGAACCGTGAGCGAGCTGGAACTGCTGCGCCTGATCGGGGTGAAGGGCCGGGTGCGCGGTGACGCGGTGGCCGCCAGCCTGGGCGGCGACGCGGACGAGGTGAGCGCGCGGTGTGCGGACCTGGTGGCCGGCGGATTGTGCGCCGACACCCCCGCGGGGGTGCGGCTGACGCCCGACGGGCGACATCGCCTGGGCGAGTTGCTGTCCGCCGAGCGCGACGAGGTCGACACCGCCGCGATGGCCGCCGCCTACGAGGACTTCTGCGTGGTCAACGCCGAGCTGAAGGAAATCGTGACCGCGTGGCAGATGAAGGACGCGGCCACACCCAACGACCACGGCGACGCCGAATACGATGCGGCGGTGCTGGACCGGCTCACCGAACTGCACACCCGGGTGCGGCCCCTGGCCGAGCGGCTGGGATCGATCGCACCGCGACTGGCCCGGTACCGCGAGCGGCTGGAGACGGCCGTCGAGCGGATCGCCGGCGGTGATCACACCTGGGTGGCGCGGCCGATCATGGACAGCTATCACACCGTGTGGTTCGAACTGCACGAAGATCTGATCGGGCTGTGCGGGCTCAGCCGTGCCGACGAAGCGGCGGCCGGCCGTGCCGAGTAATCCGATCGCCCAGGAATTCGACGCGACCCGGCGCTGGGTCGACTTCGAGGAAATCGACAACGTCCGCGATCTCGGCGGACTGCCGGTCGACGACGGCGGTACGACCCGATTCGGCGTGGCGCTGCGGTCGAGCACCCTGCAGCAGGCGACCGAGGCGGATGTGGCGCTGCTGCTGGGCTCGGTCGGGATGCGTACCCTGATCGACCTGCGGCTGCCCGACGAGGTGGAACGGGAAGGGTACGGCCTGCTGGCCGCCGCGGCGATCGAGAAGGTGAATCTGCCGGTCCGCAAATCGGCGCAATCCTCGCTCGCCGCACGGGATCTGGTGCCGGACAAGACGCGCGTGGACCTGGCACAGCTGTACGGACAGCTGCTCGCCGGCAGTCCGGAGGAGATCGTCGCCGCGGCGCGGCTGGTCGCCGATGCCGACCGGCAGGCGGTCGTATTCCATTGCGCGGCAGGTAAGGACCGCACCGGAGTGCTCGCGGCGGTTCTGCTCGATGCGGTGGGGGTGGCGCCGGAGGTGATCGCGGCCGACTACGCCCTCACCAACGAGCGGATGACGCGGGTACGCAACCGGCTCGACGCGCTGAACTCCTATTCCGGGCTGCCGCCGACGAGTACCGGAATTCTGGCCGTCGAAGCGGCCGTGATGCTGCGATTCCTCGACGACCTGCGGCGTGACCACGGCGGTGCCGCCCGCTGGCTGCGCGAGCACGGGCTGACGGCCGAGGAGCTGACGATGTTGCGGTACGCCCTGGTCACCGGGTAGTGGATACCCTCACCGCGAATAGTCGCGGAAGGTCATCACGAAGGCGGGTGCCGCAATCATGACGAGCAGGATGTAGGCCAGAACCTGCAGGCCGACATACGGCAGCTCGTGCACCCAGATACCCAGGATCAGGACGCCCAACAGCAGCACCACGCCGTAGAGCGGTGTTCGTTGCGGGTGGTCGCCCATACCCATGCCTCCACGATACCCAGCCGGGCCGCCGTCCGACAGCGCTCGACGGACGCCGCCCCGTCGAGCCCTGCTGTGACCGCCGATCCGTGGGAGAATCCGGACTCGACGATGGCCGACGCCGGGAGGAACCGATGCCCACCCAACCGTTGACCCAGCAGAACTTCGAGCAGGTGATCGCGACCCATGCGATCGTGCTCGTCGACTTCTGGGCCTCCTGGTGCGGTTGGTGCACCCGCTTCGCCCCGATCTTCGCCGACTCCGCGGCCGCGCACCCGGAGATCGTGCACGCCACCGTCGACACCGAGGCGGAGCCGGCCCTCACCGCCGCCGCCCAGATCAGCAGCCTGCCGACCCTCGTCGCCTTCCGCGAGGGCCTGCTCGTCTACTCCCATCCGGGCTTCCAGACCGCCGCCCAGCTGGAAGAGGTCATTCAGCAGATCCGGTGGCTCGACATGGACGAGATGCGCCGCCAACTCGGCGTGCAGAACCCCACCATCACCCCGCCCGCGCCGCCCATGGCTCGCGCCGGCGCTGCCGCGGGCCGCCCGAACTACGGCTGGCCGGGGCTTAGCCCTGGCTAGGCCCCAGCCGACCTGTGGTGATCGGGCCGGTCGATTCGGCGAACTCGGGTAGCGCGGTATCGAAAACTGCACGGTCCCGATCGTCATCCGTCCATGGTGTCAGTCGGTCAGGCTCGCGACCGTGGGGGCGATGCGACCGAACAGATCGCTGATCGTGGTCAGGGCCGCCGCGTGCACCGCGTCCGCCGACAAGGGTGTTCCGTCCGGGGCGGCCAGGGCGCGGGTGGCGCAGGCCTCGGCGACGACAGTGGGGTGGTAGCCGCGGTTGAACGCGCCCTGCGCGGTGAACGCGACGCACATGTGGGTCATGAATCCGGCCAGGACCAGATCCGGTCCGGTAGTCGTGCGCCGCAGGATGTCGTGCAGGTCCGTCTCGTGGAAGGCATCGGGAAAGTTCTTGACCACCACCGGTTCTCCCGCGACGGGAGCGACCTCGGCGATGATCGCCCCGATATCGGAGCCGGCATCGTAGGGGGTGCCGGGGCCGCCGTCGTTGACGATGTGCACGACGGGGCGGTGCAGTGCACGGGCCGCGGCCAGCAGCCGGGCGCCGGCCGCGAGTGCCGCATCGGCCTCGGGAAGCCGCATCACCCCCTCGCGGTAGGTGTTCTGGAAGTCGATCATGACAACGGTGGCATCGGCCAGGCGGGGCAGCTCGTCGTCGAGGCCTACGACCTGGCGCAGGGGAGTGGCGACGGCGGACATGGTTACCTTCTTTCTCTGGGGGACAGGGTGTTTCGGGCAGGAGTGAGCGCCGGACCGGGCAGGCGCCCGGTCCGGTCGTGGCGGGTGAGATCAGGCGGAGGTGCGGAACCGCCGGCGGTACGCGCCGGGGTTGGTGCCCAGCCGCCGCAGGAACGCCCGGTGCAGGGTCTCCACCGAGCCCAGTCCGGCGGACCGGGCGACGCGCGAGAGCGGGAAGTCGCTGGTTTCCAGCAACCGTCGCGCCGACTCGACGCGCGCGGCTTCGACGTAGGCGGCCACGGTGAGCCCCATCTCCTGCCGGAAGACGCGCGCGAAATGCCGTTCGCTCAGGCACATTCGGTTCGCCAGGGCGGCGGCGGACAGATCGGCGTCGAGATTCTCCGCGATGTAGGTGCGCAGCTGTTCGATATCGCGGCGGGCCGGTGCCGGACGGCTCAGCGGCACGCTGAACTGACTCTGGCCGCCCTGCCGGCGCAGATAGACGACGAGTTGCCGGGCGACCGACAACGCCAGGTCCTCCCCGTGGTCGTCGGCGACCAGTGCCATGGCGAGGTCCAGGCAGGCGCTGATTCCCGCGCCGGTCCACACCCGGCCCGACCGCACGAAGATCGGATCCGGATCCACCACGACCCGGGGATGGTCCGCGGCCAGTTGACCGGCCGTCGACCAATGGGTGGTGGCCGTCCTCCCGTCCAGCAGTCCGGCGGCGGCCAGCAGATGCGCACCCACACACACCGACGCGATCCGGCCGGTGCGCGGCGCGACCTCGCGCAGCCAGCGCACCACATCCTCGTCGATTCGCGCGACCGGGCCGGACGGGGCCGGATCCACCGCGCCCGGCACGATGAGAGTGTCTATGCCCGTGCCGATGTCGTCGAAGGCCAGATCGGTGAGTATCCGGATACCGGCCGAGGTGCGCACCACACCTCGATCCGGTCCGGCTAGTAACACCTCGTAGTCGGCGCTACCGCCGCTCTCCCGATTGGCTAGTGCGAACACCTCCGCCGGCCCGGTGACGTCGAGCAGATCCACGTCCGGAAAGGCCGCGATAACCACACGATGCTTCGATGACATGCCTCCCATCCTCTGGGTTACCGGGTAGCGACCGCAACGACGGATCACTGTCGGATCCGGTCATGCCCGCGGACGGAACGCCCATCCGGCGACCGCCGCCAGCAATCCCATAGCCGCCATATAGAGCCAGCCGGCGCGGAAATCGGCGAGGTCGTAGCCCGCGGTGCGGCTGAGGATCGCGGTCAGCACGGCGACGCCGAGTGCCGACGCGGTCTGACGCGCCATCATCAGCGTCCCCGAGCCCAGAGACAACTGATCCGGCGGCAGCAGCGACGATGCGCCGAACAGCGGCGGTTGCAGCAGGGCCGTACTGACGCCCGCGAGCACGGCTCCTGGCAGGAAAACCAGCGGATACGATGCGCCGCAACCGCTCAGGGCGATCCACCACCCCGCGCCCGCCGCGATGGCGAACCCGCCCAGCGCGGCCGAGGCACGGGCGCCGATACGAGCGACCACGCGGCCGGACAGTGGTGACACCAGCAGGCAGCTGATCGGAATCGGTGCGATACCGAGGCTGGCCCGCAACTCGGAGTAGTGCCATTGCGCGGTGAGATACAGGGTGCCCGAGAGCAAGAGGGCCGCGAAGGCCAGGTAGTAGCAGAACACGCCGAGGGTGGCGATGCGAAACATCGTGTGCCGCAGCACCGCCGGACTCACCACCGGATCGGGGTGGTGGCGCACGTGGTAGGTGAATGCCGCCGCGAGCGCGATCGCCGCGGCCAGTGTGCCCAGCGTGGCCGCCGACCCGTATCCCCACGCCGCGCCCTGGACGAAGACGGTGGTCAACGCCGCGGTGGCGCCGAGAATCAGTGCGGCGCCGAGCAGATCGAGCCGGCGCCGCACGCGCGCCCGGATGTCGGGCAGTACCCGCGATCCGAAGGCGAGCGCCGCCAGCGTGATCGGTACGTTCAGCCAGAAGATCCAGCGCCAGCCCCACTCGAGCAGCAGGCCGCCGATCACCGGGCCGCTGCTGGCGCCCGCCGCGGCGATCGCGGTCCAGATGCCCATCACCGTCGGATGTTCTCGCACGTCGAAGGAGGGCAGCACCAGTCCGAGGCCGGTGGGAACCAGCAGCGCCGCCGCCGCGGCCTGCACGACCCGCGCGGCGATCAACACGATCAGTGTCGGCGCGACCGCGCAGCCGATCGAGGCCACGCCGAAAAGCGTGATGCCGATGAGGAATCCACGCCGGCGGCCGGTGTCGTCGGCGAGACGGCCCGCGGGTACCAGCAGCGCGGCCATCACGATCGTGTAGGCGTTGAGCACCCAGGACACCGTGTTCGGGGCTGCGCCGGCGAACGAGGTCTGCAGGGTCGGGAAGGCGACGGTGACCGCGAAGAGGTCGAGGATCGCGAGGAATTGCGCGACGCTCGCCACCGCCAGAATCCGCCACCGCCGCGGCGATTCGGTGAGCGGCGTATCCGCGCGAGCATTGGCCGTAAGAGTCATGAATGCAACTATTCAGCCGCCGGATCGCGGGATCGAGTGGCAGAAGAGCCAATATGCGCTAGATTTCTGACATGACTGCGGACATGGTGTGCGAATCCGGACAACCCGGAACGGTGGCGGTCGCGGTGGCGCCGGGCCAGCCGGTGTTCGAGGTCGCGATCCCGTACCAGGTGTTCTTCGAACCGCCGCCCGGCGTCGATGCCGAGCACTGGTATCGGTTGCGGCTGTGTGGCCCTCGCGGCACCCGGCACGCGACGCTGCGCGATCCGTTCGTCACGTTGACCGATTACGACTACGACGATCTGATCGCCGCCGACACCGTCGTCGTACCCGCGACCCCGAATGTGCGCGAGGATCCGCCCGCCGAACTGGTGGCGGCGGTGCGCGCGGCCTACGAGTCGGGAGCGCGCATCGCCGCATTGTGTTCGGGCGCCTTCGTTCTCGCGGCGGCCGGCCTGCTCGACGGCCGCCGCATGACCACGCATTGGAAACATGTCCCGGCGCTGCTGGAACGGTATCCACACCTCGATGTCGATGCGAGCGTGCTCTACATCGACGACGGGCGGATTCTCACCAGTGCGGGAACCATGGCCGGGATGGATCTGTGTATCCACCTGATCCGCAAGGACCTCGGCTCCCACGTCGCCAATGCCGCGGCGCGCGGACTGGTGGTGCCGCCGCACCGCGCGGGCGGGCAGGCGCAGTATCTGCGGAATCCGGTGCCGCTCGACGCCGCCGATCCGGGCGTGGCCGCGACCCTGCAGTGGGCGCTCACCCGCCTCGATACCGTGCTGACCGTCGGCGACCTGGCCCGGCACAGCGGGCTCAGCGAGCGGACGCTGGCGCGGCGGTTCCATGCCGAACTGGGGACGACGCCACTGCGCTGGCTGCTCACCCAGCGCATCATCCGGGCCCGGGAGTTGCTGGAAACCACCGACTTCGCCGTCGACGTGGTGGCCGAACGCTGTGGACTGGGCAGTGCGGCGAATCTGCGCGCCCACTTCGGCCGGGAAGTGGGTGTGTCACCGAGCGAATACCGTCGCTCGCACCGGAGCAATCGGCACGAGGTGATCGTCGCGGCGGAACACGCGTAGACCGGTGCGGCGGCCGGTGTCGGTCCGTCGCCTGCGACTAACCCTGTGCCGCAGCGATTCCCGCGCGCCGGCCGAAGAACGTTCCGTCACCGAGCGACGTCCCGCTGATATAGCCCTGCCCGTGCAGATTGACCGCCGCGCGACCGGCGGCGAACAGTCCGGGCATGGCGGCGCCGTCGATATCCAGGACCCGGCCGTGCGCGTCGGTGTGCAGTCCGCCGAGCGTGAACACCGACGCGCCGGTGCCGCGGCGGTCGCCGGCTTCGGCGGGCGGGCGAATCCCGGCGCGCACATCGATGGCCGCCAGCGGGGTACGCAGCGCCCGTAACCACCGCGCCGCCTTGTGCCGGTCGGGATCCGTTCCGGCGGCGGCGAATTCGTTGTAGCGGTGCAGCGTCGCGGCCAGCGCGCCCGGCGGCAGGTCCATCGCCGCGCCGAGTTCGTCGGCCGTTTCGGCCATATGGGTCGGCTGCACACCCCAGCGTTGTTCTTCCGGTACGGCCTCGAACGCTTCCTCGTCGACCACCACCCACACCCGCATGCCCTGCGTGAACAGCGCCGCCTGGCCGATGCGGCCCGGGTAGGTGTCCTCGTTGACGAAGCGCTGTCCCTTGTCGTTCACCAGAATTCCGCGCGCGGCCAATCCGGGAATCAGGGAGATTCCCACCTGCCCCGTCGCCATGTGCCGCACCGCCGCACCCGCAGCCTGCGCCATCCGGATGCCGCTGCCGTCGTCGGTACCGGCGCTGACCTTGGTATGGCCGAGCAGCAGCGGGGCGTGCGCGGCGAGCATCTCGTCGTTGTCGACGAACCCGCCCGTGGTGAGGACGCAGCCGCGCCGGACTCGAATCGTCAGCTCCCTGCCGTACTGCCGGGCGACGACGCCGGTGACGGCGCCGTCACCGGCGAGGATCAGCGCGGTGGCGGCGGTGTCGAAAAGCGTTGTCACGCCGGCCGATTCGGTCGCGGCGGTGAGGCACTGCATCAGCAGCCGGCCGCCGAAGTCGTTGGCGGTGGGCCGATGTCCGCGCGGGGCGGGGCGGGCGATCTCGGTGAAGGGCCAGCTGTTCTCGCCGAGCCACATCAGGCCGTCGTCGGTGGGCGGCACCCAGGCCGGGGCATCCCAGAGCGACGGTTTGAACGGCACGCCGCGGTCGACCAGCCAGTGGAAATGCTCGACGCTGTGCTCGCAGTAGTCGGTGATCTTCGCGGAGTCGGCGCCGGGGCCGAGGGCGGCGGTCAGGTAGGCGGCCATGTCGGCGGGGGTGTCGTCGAATCCGCAGGCGGTTTGGATCGGGGTGCCGCCGCCGAGGTAGATCTCACCGCCCGACATCGCCGACGAGCCGCCCGGACCGCCCGCGCGATCGAGCACCAGCACCCGGGCGCCCGTGCGCGCGGCCTCGAATGCCGCTGCGGCCCCGGCACATCCGTAGCCGACGACCAGTACGTCGGTATCCAGGTCGTAGCGGGTGATCTCGGTCGACGGGCGCGGCGTCACCGAATGAACCGGCATGGTCTGCCTCTCCTCGGCGGCACGCCGCGCTCGACGGTGAGCGCGGCGTGCCGGTGGTCGGGTGCGGGTGGGCTCAGCGGCCCGGCTTGTCCAGCAACTTGGCCTTCAGGGCGTCGACCGTCGCGGAGTCCACACCCAGGCCGTCCGACAGGAACCGATCGAAGGATCCGTACGACTGCTGGACCTGGTCGAAGGAAGCGTCCAGATAATCGGCCTGCACGCCCAGAATCGGCGCGAACAGCGACGGATCGGTGACCAGGCCGCGCTGCACCAGCGCATCCATCTGTGCCTTGTTGCTCGCGGCCAGATAGTCGTTGGACGCCAGATAATCCTTGTAGATCTGCCCCTTGGGCACATCCAGGGCCGACATCAGGATCGCCGTCATCCAGCCGGTGCGGTCCTTACCCGAGGTGCAGTGATAGAGCACCGCATTCGGGGAGCTCGCGATCTCCTTCAGCGCCGCGGCGAACTGGGCCCGCGCCGCACCGTCGGTGACCAGCCAGCGGTAGTAGTCGCGCATGATCTGCGCGGCCTTCCCGTCACCGAGTTTGTCCTGCTGCGCCTGCGGTCCGCCGGCGATGGTGCTCGACACCATGACATAGAAGTCGTTGTTCGGATCCCAGATCGACTGCGCGCTGTAGGGAATCGACGAGGGCAGTTGATCCGGGGCGGCCTTCATCTCGTT
Source organism: Nocardia violaceofusca NBRC 14427 (assembly GCF_963869435.1). Classification (NCBI taxonomy): domain Bacteria; kingdom Bacillati; phylum Actinomycetota; class Actinomycetes; order Mycobacteriales; family Nocardiaceae; genus Nocardia; species Nocardia violaceofusca. The sequence goes on along the minus strand of NZ_CAWMPM010000035.1, from coordinate 109,087 downwards.
CGGGCTCCGGAAGTCGATGGCCTTGCCGATCTGCAGCGAGGCCAGCTTCTGCTGATCGGCGGGGGTGAGCCGGTTGAGCGCATCGGAGCGGTAGACCAGGCCGAACCGGATCTTCCCGCCCCCGTGCTGCGTCGGATAGCCACCGATATCGCGGGCGTTGGGAGCGGAAATACCCAGGGACTGTTGCTGATCCGACGTGGCCGGCGCGGTATGGGCCAGTGGTGGTGCGGCGAATGCCGGGGTGGTCGCGGCGGGCAGGACGGCGATGAGCGCGGCGGCCAGACCGGCCACCGACCCCCGCAGGACATGCGAAATCGGCACGGGTGGTGTTCCTTTCCTCGAGGTCTGCCGGATCGACGACGGACCACGTCTGAGCCGCGGATACCTTCGCGCGGCGTCGAATCGGCGAGCCTCAGGCCTGCGCGTCGGCCAGCAGCGTGATGGTTCCGGCGGCGCCGTCGACCCGCACCCGCTGGCCGTCGGACAGCCCGGTGCTGGCGGTCTTGGTGTCCACCACGCACGGAATGCCGAACTCGCGGGCCACGATCGCCGCATGCGAGGCCGAGCCGCCGATATCGGTGACCACCGCGGCGGCGTAGGCGAACATCGCGGTGTGGCCGGTGTCGGTGACCGAGGCGACCAGGATGTCGCCGGGCTCGATATCGTCGTCGGAGCTCAGCACCAATTTCACGGTGCCCTCCACGACCCCGGCGCTCACTCCGGTTCCGGTGAGGCTCTCGCCGACCGCGAGCGCCCCCGAAATCGGCTGCGGTTCCCAGCGGCCGACCACCAGATCCGGCATCCGCACCGCCTGCAGTCGCACCCGCTCCTCGCGCCGGCGTGCCACCCGTTCCTTCAGATCCGCCGGGGCCCAGAGCAATTCGTCGAGCGTGAGGAACCAGGCATCGTCGACATTGTTGAGTTCGTGCCGATCGACCAGTCGCGCCGCGAGCTCGCGGGCCGCCATGCGCAGGCAGTTCGTGTAGCGCACCACCGCATCGCGGACGCGTTCCCGCGAGACCGTGGCGCCGACGGCCATCCGCGCGGAGCGCGCGGTCGGCTCGGGAACCGCGTCGCGCTTCGGCGCCGGGAGTTCGGCGGCCCGGGCGGCGGCGGTGACCAGCAGTTCGGGGCGATCGCCGAAGGTCGGGTTGAGGAATTCGCATTCTCCCGGGCCGCGGTGGCCGACCACCGCCAGCTCGGCATCCAGGGCCTGCGCGAAGCGGGCCGAGCGGCTGCGCGCCAGGGCGACATCGCCCGCCCGGGCGGCCTCGTGAACGGCGGGCTCCTCGCGGCAGACCGCGGCCAGCCGTTCCACCGCCAGCATCGGTCGCGCCGATTCGAGGCGGTTCACGTCGATCGGCACGTCCGGGTCGTCCTTGCCCCGTGCGTGCATGGCCGTCGCGGCGCCGACCAGCATGACGCCGATCGAGGCCGCCGCCCAGGACTGATTGAGCCGATCCCGCCACAGCAGTGCCCTCGCGTGCAGCTGCGCTTCGGACAGCTTCTCGATGTCGGTGCGGGACAGCGCCTCTCGATGTGAGGCGGCGTTGATCGTTTCGGTGGTGGCGCCGAAGCGCAGTGCCGTCGCGAGCACCCGGCCGGTGGCCTTGGCCGTACCCCACGTGCTACCCGGTCCGGTCGGCATCGGCGGACGGCCCTTGGGCTGCAACGGGACCTCGGGCGGGATGGCGCCGTACACGTCGCGGCGGATGCTGTCCTCGTCCCAGCCCGGCATATTGTCCGCGGCGAGGACGCCGATCGAGGCGTTGATGAAGATGTGGTGGCCGAGCACCGAGGTGACGCGGCTGGTCCAGTGCTCGAGGGCGATGCCGTCCAGGGCGATCATGTGGCCCATCGCGGCGTTGGCGAGCCGGATCGCCCCGGCCTGCAGGTCGATGGTGAGCGGGCTCATCGGGCCCGGCAGCGCCTCGGAGGTGTTGGTGGCGGTGTGCACCGGGATGCGCGGATCGACGCGGTCGTCGAATTCGCCTTCCAGGCCCTCCGGGGCGGCGACCTCCAGCGGATGCCCGTCGGACGTCTTCGCGCGCGCGGGAATCACGTAGTCGGTCAACGGGATCGCGCCGCGGCGGGCGCGGAAGCCGGTGCCGTGCGGGCGGCGGCCGACCAGTCCGCGCACGATGTCCTCGACCACTTCGGGACCGGTCCAGCCGTAGCGGAAATCCCAATCACCCTGTGCGGCGGCGGGATCGAGATCGGGAAGGTGAACGCCGCCGGTGCCGGGGACGCGAGGCGGAATCCGCAGACCGGCCTTCCGCAGCATCGCCCGCGCCTGCGAGCCGGAAACGAGCTCGGGCGCAACGAGATCCACCACGCCAGTGCGGTCGGAGGTCGCCGCGAGCACCAGGAAGCGTTCCACATCGTCGGTGTGCACCAGCGGAATGCGCTGCGAGCCGCCCGCATTCAGCAGGGTCCGGACCACCGGGCGGGTGCCCTCGGTGCGCCGGCCGGCCACCGGTGCGGGACGAACCAGCAACGCCCGCGCGCCGGTACCCGCGACCGCCGTGCGCGCCAGGTTCTCCCGCTCGGGCGAGGCGAGCACGACCAGCCGGGCGCCGGCCTCCTGCGCCGCGGCGGCCACCGCCGCGACCGGTCCGTCCGACACGTCCAGCACCACGTCGCAGCCGTCGACGATGCCGCGGTAGGCGCCGGCACTGCCCGGATCGGCGATATGCACCTCGATCCGCGGATCCACATACCGGTGCCGAATCCGGTCGGCTCCGACGACGTCGTGCCCGGCGGCCGCCAGCATGCGCGCCACCGCGCGACCGGTGGGTGTGGTGACTCCGGTGATCAGGACCCGCATCGACTCTTCCTCCTCGCGTGCGCCACCCAAGAACGTGACGCCGTTCACACACCATGACGAGTGGATTGCGGGGTGCCCGCGCGAAGTCCCGGTCAGCGGGCGCGGCGTTTCGCTGAGTGGAGTTGGGTTTCGGCCCACGCTTCGCCTCGGCGGAGTCCCGGCCCCCGCATTCCGATGATCGGGACTTCTCGGGGCCGGTACTTCCGCCCGCCCCTACCGTCGAGGCATCGACCCAGTGCGTGACAGCGCAGAGGCAGGGAGGAACACCGGCAATGGCGAACAAGGTGCTCGATCGGGTGCGGGACCTGCTCCCGGCGATCGGGGAACGGGCGGTGACGGCCGAGCAGGAGCGGCGGGTGCCCGCCGAGACGATCCGCGAGCTGACCGAGGCGGGCGTGTTCCGGATGTTGCAGCCGAGCCGCTTCGGTGGTGCGGAGGAGTCGCCGGTCGCCTTCTACGAGGTGATTCGCGCGATCGCGACCGTCTGCCCGTCGACGGCGTGGGTGTCCTCGGTGCTGGGTGCGCATCCGTGGCAGCTGGCGTTGTTCGACCCGCGGGCTCAGCAGGATGTGTGGGGTGCGGATCCCGACACCCTGGTCTCCTCGTCGTACGCACCCACCGGCAAGTTGACCCCCGTCGACGGCGGCTTCGAGATGAGCGGCCGGTGGAGCTTCTCCTCCGGCTGCGACCACGCCGACTGGGCGTTCCTCGGCGCGGTGGTGCCGAACGACAAGGGGGGAGCCGATTACCTGACGGTGCTGGTTCCGCGCACCGACTACCGCATCGAGGATGTCTGGCACGTGTCGGGCCTGTCGGGCACCGGAAGTAACGACATCATCGTCGAGAAGGCGTTCATCCCCGCCTATCGCGCGTACAGCGCCGCCGATCAGTCCGCGCTGGTGGGGCCCGGCCAGGAGGTGAACACCGCTGCGCTGTACCGGATCTCGTTCGCCAGCGTGTTCTCCAACACCATCACCGCGCCGATCATCGGCGCCGCGCAGGGCGCCTACGAATCGCATCTGCAGCGCCAGCGTGAGCGCGTCCGGCTGTCCTACGGCGGGCAGAAGGTGGCCGATGATCCGTTCGCGCAGGTGCGGATCGCGCGGGCGGCCTCGGAGATCGACGCCGCCATCCTGCAGCAGGAACGCAATATCAGCGAGCAGCTGCGCTACGCCGAAGCGGGCGAGGAGATTCCGTACGAGCTGCGCCTGCGGACCCGCCGCGACCAGGTGCGCGGTACCGAACGCGCGATCTACGCGATCGATCTGCTGTTCGAGAACTCCGGCGGCCACTCGATCCGCAAACCCAATGTGATCGAACGCAACTGGCGCGACGCCCACGCCGGCAACGCGCATGTGATCAACGACGTCGAGCGCGCGCTGGCGATGTACGGTCAGGGTGAGATGGGCGTCGAGGTCACAGAACGGATGGTCTGATGGGTTTCACTGCCGAGGACACCACCCGCTGGGTCACCGTCGACGGCGTGAAACTGCGCTATCACGAGGCGGGTTCCGGTGCGCCGCTGGTGCTGTTGCACGGTTCCGGCGCCGGAGTCTCGGGCTGGGCCAATTTCGGCGCCAACCTCGAGGCGCTGGCTCCGCACTTCCGCTGCCTGGTCCTCGACCAGCCCGGGTTCGGCGCCAGCGAACGGCCCGAAACCTACGACCGCAACTATCTGCGGATCGCCGTCGACGCGGTCCTCGGTCTGCTGGACGAGCTCGGCATCGGCAGCGCTCATCTGCTGGGAAATTCGATGGGCGGCGCGGTGGCGACCCTGCTGGCCGCCGAACATCCCGAGCGCGCGGACCGGCTGGTGCTGATGGCGCCGGGCGGTGTGGGCGTCAACATTCTGGGACCCGAACCGTCGGAAGGGATTCGGCGCCTGCTGGACTTCAACGCCGATCCCACTCCGGAGCGGGCGGTGGACTGGTTGAAGACGATGGTCTTCGATCAGGCGGTGCTCACCGAGGAGCTGATCGCGGCCCGCACCGCCGCGGCCTCGGATCCGCGCCAGACCAAGGCGCTCGCCGATGCCTACGCCACCTTCTACAACCCGGCCTTCGCCGATCCGGTTCCGCTGTGGGCGCGTCTGCGGGCTATCCAGCACGAGGTGCTGATGCTGTGGGGCCGCGACGACCGGGTGACACCGGTGGAAGGCGCACTGCTGCCCGCCCGCCAGCTGCCGCGCGCCGATCTGCGGATCTTCTCCCGCTGCGGGCATTGGGTTCAGGTCGAGCGCAAGGACGCGTTCGAGCGTGCCGTGATCGACTTCCTGCACAACGGATTATGAACGCGCGCTGACCTTTTCGCGCCGACGCGGTGGCCGCCGCACCTCACGAGGGTGCGGCGGCCACCGTCGTTTCCGGGGCGTGCCGGCGTCGGCTCCTGCCCGCTACAGCCCGCGTTCGCTACACCCTGTCCGCTACAGTCCGTGGTCGCGGGCCCATCCCGCGATCTGGGTACGCGAGGTGAAGCCGAGTTTGGTCAGGATGTGCTCGACATGGGTCTCGGCCGTGCGCACCGAGATCACCAGATCGGCCGCGATGCGTTTGTTGCTGTGCCCGGCGGCGACCAGCCGGGCCACATCCTTCTCCCGGCGGGTGAGCAGCGACAGCGCCGCGGTGTCGACGGGCGTGGGGCGCGCCGGCGGGGCCGGTGATTCCTCGGCGGCGGGCCCGCGGCCCAGCGCGAAATCGATCGCCGCCGGGAGCGTCATTGCCGCACCGGTGTCGTAGGCGGTGCGGAAACCGCTGTCGCCCAGAGCGTTGCGGACCTCGTCGCGGACCTTTTCACCCACCGCGCTGGTGATCGTATGGGCCAGCCGCACCGTACTGCGCTGCAGCGTCTCGGCCGCACCCATCAGCCGGGCCGACCGCTCCATATCACCGCGGGCGGCGGCCGACCACGCCATACCGTCGAATCCCGAAGCCAGCCATACACATCGGTCGAACAGCGCGAACTCCTCGATCGCGCGTCCTAGATAGTCGTCGGCGGCGTCCTGATCACCCAGCCGCCACTGATCGATACCGAGCGTCCACAGCGCGAGCCCACCCAGCAGATGCGGCCCGTAGCGCTGCGTGAGCGCACGGAACTCCTGGGCCATCTCGGTGGCGCGCGGGTTCTCCAGCAGGGTCGCGCACATGAAACCGAAAGCGAGACTGTCCATTTCGGTGGCATGATGGTCGTCGGCCCGCGCCAGCCGGATCGCCTCCTCGGAGCGGCGCAGCGCACCGGCGGTATCGGCGTCGGTGAAATCGATCAATGCCGCATCCAGTTCCGCCTCGGCGAGGATGTCGGTGGCGCCCAGATCGGTGGCCACGGTGACGCATTCGCTCGCCAGCCGCGCCGCCGACTCCCGATCCGACAGCAGTGCCGCCAGCGAGGCCGCCGACGACAGCGCCCGCGCTCGCTCCCAGCTCGGTTCCGGATTCCGGGCCAGGGCGTCGGTCAGCCACCGATACCCCTCGGACAGGAACCGGTAATGCTCCCAGAACGGCCGCAGCACGGTCGCGGTCTCCATCGCCAGCTGCGGTGCGTCGAGCATCGAGAACTGCAGGGCCGAGCGCAGATTGGCGTGTTCGCGCGCCAATTCACGGAACCACGCGAGATCGTCGGCACTCCAGTACGCCGTCTGCCCGCGCAGGGCCAGCCCACGGTAGTGGTCGCGGTGGCGCGCCCGCACCCGGCGTTCGTCACCGTGTTCGACGAGGCGGTCGTGGCCGAATTGCCGGATCGGCTCCAGCATCGAATAGCGCGGCGCCACCGCGTCGTAGCGCAACCGCAGCACCGACTTGTCGACCAGGCCGGTCAGCGCGTCGAGCAATCCCTGCGGCCCCGGTGGCAGCCGGCACACCGCCTCGGCGGCCTCGATGTCGAAACCACCGGCGAAGACCGACAGCTGTTGCCACAGCCGCTGTTCCGCGGGGGTGCACAGTTCGTAACTCCAGCGGATCGCGCCCTCGATGGTCTGCTGACGCTGCGGTGCGGTGCGCGGTCCGGCGCTGAGCAGGTCCATGGTGTCGTCGAGCCGGTCGCGGATCTGCTCGGGGGTGAACACCCGGAACCGCAGCGCCGCCAGTTCCAGCGCCAGCGGAATGCCGTCGAGACGCTGGCAGATCGCGGCGAGGGTGTCGCGGTTGGCGGGGGTGAAGGTGAAATCCGGATTCGCCGCGGTGGCCCGCTCCACCAGCAGCAGCAGCGCGTCGCTGTCGTGTTCGGCGACCGGAAGCGGTGGAATCGGCATCACCTGCTCACCGGGTATGCCCAGCACCTCGCGGCTGGTCGCCAGCACCCGCACCTCCGGGGTGGCGGCGACGAGATGGGCGACCAGCGCCGCGCACGCGTCGATGAGATGTTCGCAGTTGTCCAGGATCAGCAGGAGCCGTTTGCTGGCGAGGAATTCGGTGAGGCGGTCCAGCGGCGCGGTGGTGTCGTCGCGCAGATTCAACGCCTCGGCGACGCTGAGGGTGACCAGGTCGGGATCGTGCACATCGGCCAGTTCGACCAGCCACACCCCGTCCGGGAAGGCGCGCGCCATCGCCGCGCCGACCTGCCGGGACAGCCGCGTCTTACCCACGCCGCCCGGACCGAGCAGAGTCAGCACCCGGGTCGCGGGCAGCAGCCGTTTCGCGGTGGCCAGTTCGTCGCGGCGGCCGACGAAACTGGTGACCTCGGCGGGAAGATTCCCGGTGACACGCCGCGCCATGATCGCCAACCCTATCGTGATCGAAACGCGTTCGGACCACATCGGCGATGTCGGTCCCGCGTGCCCGCGGACGGTGAGAACGGGAATAGGCTGAGACCGCGAACCGAGACTCGCGCCGCGGTCCCTCGGGGCCGCGAACCCACAGACCCCTCGCCCCCAGGAGGCTTCCCGTGCGGATCGGCATCATGCTCAGCGAACAGACCGGACCGGATGCGCTGGTGCGCCTGACCGACGAACTGCAGCAGGTGGCCGGCGAGGGTTTCGAATCGGCGTGGCTGTCGCACATCTTCGGTCTCGACGCGCTGACCGCGCTCGCCGTCGCCGGCAGCAAGGTGGCGAACATCGAACTCGGCACGGCCGTGGTGCCGACCTATCCGCGGCACCCGGGCGCCCTGGCCCAGCAGGCGGCCACCACCGCGCTCGCCGTCGGCCGCGGCCGGCTCACCCTGGGGATCGGGCTGTCGCACCAGATCGTCATCGAGAACATGTTCGGCTACGACTTCGGCCGCCCGGCCCGGCACATGAAGGAATATCTGTCGATTCTCGGGCCGCTGCTCGACGGGCAGCCGGTGTCGTATCAGGGCGAGACCCTGAGCGCTAACCTCGGCCTGACCGCGGGGGAGACCGGCCGGATTCCGGTGCTCGTGGCCGCCATGGGAACCCAGATGCTGAAACTCGCGGCGCGGCGCACCGACGGCACCGTGCTGTGGATGACCGGCCCCGCGACCATCGCCGACCACATCGCACCCACCATCACCGCGGCGGCCGCCGAGGCCGGCCGGCCGGCGCCGCGAGTGGTCTGCTCGCTGCCGGTGCTGGTCACCGACGACGTGGAGCGCGGCCGGGAGCGGGCCGCCACCGTCTTCGCCGCCTACGGTTCGCTGCCCTCCTATCGGGCCATGATGGATCGCGAGGGCGCGGAGGGACCGGCCGATCTGGCGATCATCGGCACCGAGGAGCAGGTCGCCGCCCGCATCGAGAAGGTGTTCGCCGCCGGCGCCACGGAATTCGTGGCCGCCCCGTTCGTGGGCGGGCAGGCCGCCGAGCGCACCCGCAAGCTGCTCACCCAGCTGGCGGACTGAGCGAGCGTGGCGCGCCGGGCGCGGATCGAGGACGTGGAAGAGCTCGCCCTCGCGATGCCGCACGTCGCGGTGGTGCGGGGATCGAGCGGCAATCCGGTCTACCAGGTCGGGGCCAAGTCGTTCATCTTCTTCCGCACCCCGCGCCCGGACGCCGTCGATCCGGACACCGGCGAACGGTATCCCGATGTGATCGTCTTCTGGGTGCCGTCGGAATCGGACAAGCGTGCGCTCGTCCAGGACCCGGACTCGCCGTTCTTCACCACCACTCATTTCGACGGGCATCTATCGGTACTGCTGCGTGGGGCCCACATCGGTGAACTCGATCTCGACGAACTGCGCGAGGTCGTCCAGGACGCCTGGCTCTCGCGGGCCTCGCCGACGCGGGCCCGGCGCTGGCTGGCCGAACATCGGCTCTGAATCTCACTGAAACCGTTGCAGCACAAGGATTTTCAGTTCGCCGCAGCGGAGGCGACGTCGAGTCCGGCCAGTTGGTGACGCATCCGCTCCCGCTTGGTCCGCAGGTAGCGGACGTTGTGCTCGGTCGGGTCGGTCTGCAGCGGAATCCGGCGGGTGACCGCGATGCCGTGCGCCTGCAGGCCCGCTTGCTTATCCGGATTGTTGCTGAGCAACCGCACCGATTCGACACCCAGATCGCTCAGGATCTGCGCGCCCGCGCCGTAGCGGCGGGCATCGATCGGCAGCCCGAGGCGCAGATTCGCGTCCACGGTGTCGGCGCCGGCGTCCTGTAGTTCGTAGGCGCGCAATTTGTTCAGCAGGCCGATGCCGCGTCCCTCCTGGCCTCGTAGATACACCACGACGCCGCGCCCCTCGGCGGCCACCGCCCGCAGTGCGGCGTCGAGCTGTTCACCGCAATCGCAGCGCAGCGAGCCGAACGCGTCGCCGGTCAGGCATTCCGAATGCAGCCGGGCCAGGACGTCGGTTCCGGACGGATCGCCGAAAACCAGGGCGAGATGTTCGACCGGCTGGGTTCCGGAGTCGGCGTCGCGGTAGCCGAAGACCTGGAAATCGCCGTAGCGCGTGGGCAGCCGGGTCTGCGCGAGCCGGGTGACGGTGTGCTCGCGATGCTTTCGATATTCGATGAGGTCGGCGATGGAGATGATCGGCAGCCCGTGCTCTCGTGCGAAGACCAGCAGCTGTGGCAACCGTGCCATCGACCCGTCGTCGTTGACGACCTCCGCGATCACTCCCGCCGGCCGCAATCCGGCCGCGCGCAGCAGGTCGACGGTCGCCTCGGTGTGCCCGGCCCGGCCCAGCACGCCGCGTGGATGCGCCCGCAGCGGGAAGACGTGCCCGGGTCGGGTGAGGTCGGCCGGGGTGGTGCGCGGATCGGCCAGCAGTCGCATGGTGTGGGCGCGGTCGGCCGCCGAGATACCCGTGCTGACGCCGGCGGCCGCGTCGACCGATACGGTGTAGGCGGTGCCCTTGGGGTCCTCGTTGACCGCGGTCATCGGGGGCAGCGAGAGCCGGTCGAGGTCGGCGCCGGGCATCGGCACGCACAGCACGCCGCTGGTGTGGCGGATCAGGAATCCGATGGTCTGCGCGGTCGCGAATTCCGCGGCCAGGACGAGATCGCCTTCGTTCTCCCGATCCTCGTCGTCGACCACCACGACGGGCCGGCCGGCGGCCAGGGCGTCGAGTGCGTTCTGGATGGAATCGAGTTCACCGGTCATCGTGCACCTCCTGTATGCCTAATAGAAATATTCCGAAACGCTCCTCGCTAGGAAGGGTTCCGCTCAGTGAGATTCTGGGGACGACGAATTCCGGGGACCCACTGCCGGCGTTGACCTCGAGTGCGGTTGAGGGTGCACGCTGGGGTCATGACACAGGCCGCAGAGTTCTGGAACACCGTCTACGACGACGACACCGCTCCCTGGGTGATCGGTGAGCCGCAGCCGGCGATCGTGGAAGTGGAGCGCGAGGGGTTGATCCGAGGGCGGGTGCTCGACGTCGGAACGGGTGCGGGAGAGCACACCATCGCCCTCACCGCCCTCGGCTACGACGTGCTGGGTATCGACCTGTCGCCCAGCGCCGTCGAATACGCGCGGCGCAACGCGGCCGCGAAGGGGGTGCCCGCGGCACGCTTCCGGGTAGCGGATGCGGTCCGGCTCGGCACCGATGCGGCGGCCGCCGAACTCGGCGTCTTCGACACGATCGTCGACAGTGCCCTGTTCCACATCTTCCGCGAGGATCCCGGGACCCGCGCCGACTACGTCCGGTCGCTGCACACCCTGTGTGCTCCGGGTGGTCTGGTGCATGTGCTGGCACTCTCCGATGCCGATCCGGGTTTCGGGCCGCGCATCAGCGATCGGCTGCTGCGTGAATCATTCGGTGCGGGTTGGGAATTGGAGGATCTGCGACCCGCGTCCTATCGCGGCCGGGTCACCCCGGTGGTCGCCGATCAGGTCGCCGGGCTGAACGTGGCCGAGGACGGGACCGTGGATACCGCCGCCTGGCTGGCCCGGATCCGGCGAGGGTAGCGACGGATCCGGTGCGGACCGGGTGCCCCGGTCCTGTGCTCTATCGCGGCCGTGCCTTCGGCTTCGGTGGTGCGAGCGGCGCCTCGCGATTGCGGGGCAGCCGTCCGCGCTTGTTCAACGCCTCCAGGTCGTCGAGCAGATCCTCGGCCAGTTGGCGTTCCGCCTCGTAGTGCCGGATGCACCAGCGCAACACCGCGCTGGGGAAGGCCCAATCCGGGTTGGCGTCGGACCCCTCGGCGTCGGCGGCGGCGCGGCGGCGCATCTTCTCCGCGTAATCGATATGCGCGGTGAGGATTTCGCGCAACCGCTCCGGCTCGGCCAGATGTCCGAGCCACGCCCGCAGCAGCACACTGTGTTTCAGTACCGGCGCTTCGACCGGTGAGTGGTTGACCCAGTGCGCCACGGCATCCCGGCCGCTGGTGGTGATCGCGTACATCCGCTTGCCACGCACGCCGTCCTCGGAGGTCACGGTGCGCGAGGTGACGTACCCGTGCTTCTCGAGGCGTTTGAGTTCGGCGTAGATCTGGCTGAACGACGGGCTCCAGTAGAAGAACTGCAAACTCCAGTCCGCCCACTTCTTCAGGTCGTATCCGGACAACTCGTCCGCATGCGACAGCATCCCGAGCACGGCCCACGAGGTGGTCGGCAGATCGGTGCCAGATGTCATCGCCGAACTATACCGCCCAGTCATATGCGGATCCGAAATCAGCGCCAGCGGGTGCGGTGCGGGAACAGTGCCCGCCCGGCCTCGTGTACGACCTCGAGAACGACCCGGGCCAGCCGGTCGTAACTCATCGCCTCGGCACGTCCCGACAGCGAGAGCGCGGCCGGCGGGGCGCCGCGGCCACGCAGCGGCGCGGCCACACAGGCGATGCCGACCATGGCCTCCTCGCGGTCGATCGCCACGCCTTGGCGCAACCGGATCTGCCCGAGTTCGCGATGCAGCGCATCGGGTTCGGCCAGGGTGCGCGGAGTGAGGCGCGGCAGCCGGCCGCGGAAGGCGGCCTCGGCGATGGTGGGTTCCAGCGCCGCCAGCATCGCTTTGCCCAAAGCCGTTGCGTGCGCGGGCATCCGGCCCCCGAGGCGGGTCGGCAGCGCCGCGCCGAAGCGACCGCCGGCCTTGTCCAGATAGACGACCTCGCGACCGTCGAGCACCGCCAGATGGCCCACCATGCCCGTCCGCTGCGACAACTCGTGCAGCAGCGGGCTCACCGCGTCACGAATCTCGTTGTGGTCCGCGGTCAATCCGCCCAGTTCCAGCGTGCGCATGCCGAGGCGGTAGCCGCCGGCGGAATGCGCCAGCCAGCGCAGCCGGATCATCTGATCCAGGATGCGGTGGACCGTCGAGCGCGGAAGTCCGGTTCGCTCAACCAGTTCCAGCAGTGTCAGCGTCGGGGTGTTCGCGTCGAAGGCATCCAGGATCAGCGTCATCCGCTCGATCATCGACACCGGAATCGGCGCGCCGGCTCGATGAGCCCTGGCGCCCGTCGTCGCGTGATGCGCGGCCGTGGTGGTGCGTTCCGCGGAGGGCAGCACGGTGACGGTCATATGTACCTCCGTTGGCTCATATGCAGTCTAGAAGTATTTCGACTAGGCATGTTCGGTTTCGGCATTTGTGTCACCTATCACAGTGGCTGCCACCACACCGATCGCGAATCGGTGGAACTACGTAAGTGCTACCGAAATCTCTCCCGTTCACTGGACCTCGCTGTTGACGGGGGCGCCCCTCGACCTGGTGTCATGACTTACAGCTATATGTCTGTCCGAAACAAGGAGTGGCCGTGGAGCCGGTAGTACAGGTGGACGAGATCTCGGAGGCGACCTTCAAATCCGTGCTGAGCAGGTTCTGCTCCGGGGTCACGGTGATCACCGCGCTGTCCGGTGACGAGCCGGTCGGATTCAGCTGCCAGTCCTTCTCGTCGTTGTCCCTCGACCCGCCCCGGGTCTGCTTCTTCCCCGCGCGGACCTCGACGTCGTGGCCCCGCATCCGTGAGGTGGGCCGATTCTGCGTGAACATCCTGGCCCACGACCAGGACGAGATCTGCCGCGCGCTGGCCCGCCGCGGCACCGACAAATTCGCGGGTGTGGACTGGGAGTTGTCCGGAAACGGGTCGCCGCGGCTGAGCGGCGCGCTGGCCAGTATCGACTGCGAGCTGGATCGCGAGGTCGACGGCGGTGACCACACCATCGTGATCGCCCGGGTCACCGCGCTGGCCGAACATTCGGACCAGGCGCCGCTGCTGTTCTACCGCTCCGCGTTCGAACGTCTGCACGGACACTGACGCGAGCGTCTTCACGGGTACTGACGCGAGCGTCTGCACGGGTACCGACGCGAGCGTCTGCTGGCGTGCGGGTGACCGGCAGGGTGCGTACCTGCCCACACCGCCGAGGCGTCCCGTGGTTGCCGATAAGCGGAGTGGATCTCCCGGCCAGTGGGACTTCGCATGCCGGGCCCCCGTTCCGATGGCGAGCATCGAGTCATCACCCGGGGCGGGTTGGGCCGGCGGGTAGTCGAGGCCGATCGCGATCGAGGCCGAACGCAATCGAGACGGAGGAATCATGAACAGCGACAGCGAAGTGCGGGTCATCGACGCCGGCGCACCGCCCACCCGGTTCGCCCGCGGCTGGCACTGCCTGGGCCTGGCGGACTCCTTCCGCGACGGCAAGCCGCACACCGTCGCGGCCTTCGGCACCGAACTGGTCGTCTTCGCCGGCGAGGACGGCACGCTCAACGTCCTCAACGCCTACTGCCCGCATATGGGCGGCAATCTCGCCGACGGCACCGTCAAGGGCGATTCGCTGGCCTGCCCCTTCCACGACTGGCGGTGGAACGGCAAGGGCAAGTGCACCGGAATCCCGTACGCGCGCCGGGTGCCTCCGCTGGCCCGCACCAAGGCGTGGCCGACGCTGGAGCAGAACAAGCAGCTGTTCGTCTGGAACGATCCCGAGGGCAAGCAGCCGCCGGCCGACGTCACCATCCCGCGCGTCGACGCCGCCTTCGACGACGGCTGGACCGAGTGGACCTGGAACTCGATGATCGTCGAGGCCAACTGCCGCGAGGTGGTCGACAACGTCGTGGACATGGCGCACTTCTTCTACGTGCACTACGGCTTCCCGACCTTTTTCAAGAACGTGTTCGAGGGTCATATCGCCAGCCAGTACATGACCTCGATCTCACGCGAGGACATGATGGGCGCGACCGCGAAGGCATTGGGCGGCAAGAACACTCTGCATTCGGAGGCGTCGTACTACGGCCCCTCCTACATGATCGACTATCTGCGCAGCGAGAGTGCCGGTCTCACGGTCGAGGGCTATCTGATCAACTGCCACTATCCGATCACCGAGAACCGGTTCGTCCTGCAGTACGGCGCCATCGCGAAGAAGCCGGAGGGCGTGTCGCCGGAGCGGGCCGAGCAGATCGCGGCGGCCTTCGTCGGCGGTCTCGGCAAGGGGTTCGAACAGGATGCGGCGATCTGGAAGCGTAAGTCGCGCATCAACAATCCGCTGCTGTGCGAGGAGGACGGGCCGGTCTATCAGCTGCGGCGCTGGTACGAGCAGTTCTACACCGATGTCGCCGACATCTCCGAGGAGATGACCGCGCGCTTCGAATTCGAGGTCGACACCACCCGCGCGGTCACCGCCTGGGAGGCCGAGGTCGCGGAGAACCTCGCCAAGCGGGCCGAGCAGGCCGTGGCGGGCTGAGAGTCATCGCGATGGACGAGGTTTCGTGCCGATCATGCGGAACGTGCGTGCTGGTGGAGAAGTTCAGCCCGCAGCACACGAGCGTGCAGTGGAGCCGGGCGGCGATGCGCGCGTGCACCGAACTGTCGGCGCCGGGCACGCACACCTGTGCCGCCCTGCGCGACAGCATCGATGCGGCGGTGGAGTCCGGGCAGGTGAGCGTGAGTACCCGTGATGTCGATGTGCGCACCCGCGGCCGGACCGTGGCCTGACGGCGGGGCAGGAAGCTGAATGAACGGCAGAGAAACGGATGTGGTGGTGCTCGATGGATACGGCGATCGAACTCGACGTGCGTGAGCCGGGCGAGGTGCCCGAGGACGCCGGCCCGCGCGACGCGGCGGCCGATCCGGTCGTCGTCGAGATCGTCCGCGTGGTGCGCGAGACCGCGGACGCGGTGTCGCTGGAGCTGGCTCCACGGCCCGAACACGCGCAGCGGTTCGGCTACCGGCCCGGACAGTTCCTCACCCTGCGCATCCCCAGCGATCGCACCGGTTCGGTGAGCCGGTGCTACTCGCTGTCGAGCGCACCGCACGAGGACGGTCCGCTGAAGGTCACCGTCAAACGAACGGCGCAGGGATACGCGTCGAACTGGTTGTGCGACAACGCCGTCGCCGGAGAAAGTTTGCAGGTGCTGCCGCCCGCCGGATTGTTCACCCCGGCCTCGCTGGACACCGATCTGCTGCTGTTCGCCGGGGGCAGCGGCATCACCCCGGTGTTGTCGATCCTGAAATCGGCGCTGGCACAGGGGGGTGGGCACTGCACCCTCGTCTACGCCAATCGCGACGAATCGTCGGTGATCTTCGCCGCGGAACTCGCCGAACTCGCTGCGGCGCATCCGGATCGGCTGCAGGTGCTGCACTGGCTGGAATCGGTGCAGGGCCTGCCGAGTGTGGCGCAGCTGTCCGCGCTGGTGCGGCACTGGGCCGACCGCGAGACGTTCGTCTGCGGTCCGGGGCCGTTCATGGATGCCGTCGGCGCGGCCATGGCCGCGCACGGCGCCGACCGCCGGCGCGTGCACATGGAGAAGTTCGTCTCCCTGAACGGCAATCCGTTCGAGGCGACGGCTCCCGTGAGTGACCCCGCCGACCCCGCAGATCCCGCCGACTCGGCGCACGTCGAGGTCGAACTGGACGGCGAGAATCACCGTATGGCCTGGCCGCGACGCCAGGTCCTGTTGGACACCTTGCTGGCCGCGGGCCTCGAGGCGCCGTATTCCTGCCGCGAGGGCGCATGCAGCGCCTGCGTGTGCCGGGTGGTGTCCGGCGAGGTGTCCATGCGCCGCAACGAGGTCCTCGAGGAGGAGGATCTCGCCGAGGGCTATGTGCTGGCCTGTCAGGCGGTACCGGTCACCGACGACGTTTCGATCAGTTATTCCTGAACCACCCGACCCCTTGCAAGGAGTGCAAATGGCCGCCGTCAGCTCGCTCGGTTATGTCCGGGCGCAGATCGCCGATGTCGCCGCGTGGCGTGAATTCGCCTTCGACACCATCGGATTCGCCGAAGGGTCGGGCCCCAACCCGGAATCGATCTACCTGCGGACGGACGAGCACACCTACCGCCTCGAACTGGTTCCGGGCGATCGCGACGAGGTGATCGCCGTCGGCTGGCAGGTCGCCGACCGGCGTTCGCTGACGCTGGTGCGCGAAACCCTCGCCGCGGCCGGGATCGAGGTCACCGAGCTGACCCTCGCCGAATCCGCCGCACGCCACGTCGAGGAGGCGATCAGCTTCACCGATCCCGCCGGATTCACCGTCGAGGTCTTCCACGGCCCCCTGCTCGACCACAGCCCGGTGGTCGGCAAGTACGGACACCGTTTCGTCTCCGGCGATCTGGGGCTCGGCCACGTCGTGCTGCCGGTGCCCGATATCGAGGCGGCGCGGCAGTTCTACACCGAGGTGCTGGACTTCGCCTCGCGCGGTTCGTTCCGGGTCGGTCCGCCCGAACATCCGATCTGGATCCGGTTCATGGGTGTCAATCCCCGCCACCACAGCCTGGCGCTGATTCCCGGCGGCCGCGGCGACGGCCCGGGCATCGTGCACGTGATGGTGGAGGTCGATGCGCTCGACGATGTCGGCCGGGCGCTCGACCGGGTGACCAAGGCGGGCTACCACCTGTCCTCGACACTCGGCCGCCACACCAACGACAAGATGATCTCCTTCTACGTCCGCACCCCGGGCGGCTGGGACCTCGAATTCGGTTGCGAGGGAATGCTCGTGGGCGAGGACTATGTCGCGGAGGAGATGACGGCCGACAGCTACTGGGGCCACGAATGGGCGCGCGGCTGAGCGGCCGTCACCACCGCCCGGCGGCCGGCACGCGGTGACGCGAACCGGCCGTCGCGGGGTCCTACGCGTCGGTGAAGGTGACCCGCACGGAGATCGGATCGGTCTGCAGGGCGGCGAATCCGGCGGCGGTCAGCGGTGCGAGCGCCGGATGCGGGGCGAAGGCGCGGGCCCGGGCGACCACATCGTCGTCCGGGCGCAGCTCGGCCGTGGCCGCACGCCAGGTTCCGTTGTGCCGCAATCGCACCGAGGGATTGGCGCGGACATTGTTGCCCCAGCCCGACCGCATCCCGTGCTGGCAGATGATCCAGGCGCCGTCGTCGTCGAACAGCACCGATACCGGAACCCGCCGTGGCTGACCGGATTTGCGGCCGACGGTCTCCAGTTCGGTCGCGAAGGTGGACCGCACACCGATCCGGTCCAGTGCGGCGAATCCGGGATTGACCAGGTAGCGGCCGACCGCGCGCTCGATCCGGAACTTCGTCGACTTCCGGTCGCCCCCGGTCGTGCCGCGCCGCGACCGGAACGCGTCGAACCCGTTGCGGCGCAGCATGGTCAGCGCCGTCGACCACGGTGAGCGAGCCGGATCCGGATCGAGCCCGGCGCCGAGGCGATGCAGCTGATCGGTATGCCATTGCAGATCCAGGGCGCCGTCGACGGCGCGCAGAATACCGCTGCGGGCGACGCGGCCGCGCAGGCCGAGCGAAATCGACGGCGGCCGAAGCTCTTCCGTGCCGCCGGTGAGCAGATCGGCGGCGGCGGTGGGGTACACCGTGGTGGGGCGGCCCAGTCCGGCCACATCGCAGGCGCCGGAATCGACCGCACCGGCCATCGCCGCCCGGCTGCGGAAGCCGCCGGTGACCGCCATCGGCACCGCGGCCGCGAGCCGGCGTACCGTCTCCGCGTATTCGAGGAAGTAGGCCTCGCGTGCCCGGGTACTCGCCGCCGCATCGCGGGACCGGCCCATCATCGCCGGGGATTCGTAACTGCCGCCGCTGATTTCGATCAGATCCAGCGGTTGCGCGGCCAACTGCTGGACCACCGCCCGCGATTCGTCCTCGGTGAAACCGCCGCGCTGGAAATCCGCCGAATTCAGTTTGACGGCCACCGCGAAGCCCGGCTGGACCGCCGCGCGGACGGCGCCGACCACCTCGAGCAGGAAGCGCGCCCGGCGTGGCGCGTCACCGCCCCAGTCGTCGGTGCGCTGATTGGCCAGCGGCGACAGGAACTGCGACACCAGGTAGCCGTGGGCGCCGTGGATCTGGACTCCGTCGAAACCGGCCGATTCCGCGATTCGCGCCGCGTCGGCGAAGCGCCGGATCAGATCGTGGATGTCGGCCTCGGTGAGCGCGCGCGGCGTGGGCAGTCCCGGCACTCCCGACGCGATCGCCGAGGGCGCCACCGGCCGCTGCCGGGTGGCCAGCGGATTGGCTTGGCGGCCGGGATGATTCAGCTGCATCCAGATCGGGGTGCCGCCGTCCTTGGCGGCCTTCGCCCACCGCGTCAGCGCCGCGAGATCGCGATCGTCGTCGACGACGACATTGCCCGGCTCGCCGAGCTGGGTGCGGTCGATCATCACGTTGCCGGTGACGATCAGGCCGTAGCCGCCCGCTCCCCAGCGGCGATACAGCCGGACCAGCCGCTCGTCGGGCGCGTGCGCCGCGGTGCCGAGCCCCTCGCTGAGCGCCGACTTCATGATCCGGTTGGGAAGCACCTGGCCGCAGGGCAGGGGAAGGGGGTCGTGCAGTCCGGTCATGCCTATCCTCCAGGGCGCGGATCGGAAATGAGGTATACCGATCGGTATAGTCGGCAGAGTAGTACACCGATCGGTCTAGGGCAACGGTAGGCTGGACCGGACAAGGTGCGTGAGGAAAGGGGTCGCATCATGGGAGCCCGCGACCGGCTCATCGACAGCGCCGTGGATCTGATGCGCAGTAACGGTGTGGCCGGCACCGGTATCGCGCAGCTGCTCGACCACAGCGGCATCTCGCGCCGCTCGGTGTATCTCAACTTCCCCGGCGGCAAATCGGAACTGATCGCCGAGGCGACCCGCGCCGCCGGCGCCGCCTACAGCGCTCTGCTGCGCACGATCACCGCCGGGGCCGACGTGGCCTCGTGTGTCGGCGCCTTCCCGGCCCTCTGGCGCGAAAAACTCGCGACCAGCGACTTCACCGCCGGATGTCCGATCGTCGCGGCCGCGCTGGGCCGGTCGGAGGCGCCCGAGGCAGCCGACGCCGCCGGGGCGACCTTCACCGAATGGGAGACCATTCTCGCCGAACGCCTCGAAACCGAGGACGTCGCACCGGATCTCGCGATATCGCTGGCCACCACGGTGGTAGCGGCGCTCGAGGGGGCGGTGATCCTGTCCCTGGCGACCCGTTCGATGGCGCCGCTGGAACGCGTGGGCGCCCAGATGTCGGAACTCATCGCTCGCCACACCGCCGCGCCGTAGTTTCGTCGCAGGTCTTCGGAGCGCACACCGGTTGTGCGCGGCGGCGGTGGATCGACGTCGTGGGCCGGCGCGGGCACGGCAGCCGGGCTCCGCACAGCCCCGGCGTCACCGGCGGTTATTCGGCCAGTGCCCGCTCGATCGCCGCGGCGGTGGGGATGGACGCGGTGGCGCCGACGACGGTGGTGGCCAGGGCGCCGGCGGTGCAGGCCCAGGCCAGAGCGGTGGCGGGGCCCTCGTGCCAGTGTGCGGCGAGTGCGCCGGTGAACGTGTCCCCGGCACCGGTCGTGTCGACCACGTCGACCCGGACGCCGGGGTGGGTCAGCTCGCCCTCGGGTCCGCGATAGGTCGCGCCGTCGCCGCCCCGGGTGATCAGCACGTGCGGGACCACCCGGAGTTGCGAATTCCAGTGCGCCGCTTCGCCCTCGTTGACCACCGCGATGTCGACCGCCTCCCACAGCTCCGGTGGCAGTGATCGCGCGGGGGACGGATTGAGCAGGACGAGAGTGCCGTGGTCGCGGGCGCAGCGGGCGGCGCCGAGGACGGTGTCGACCGGAATCTCCAACTGGCACAGCATGATATCCGCATCGGCGATGAGGGTGCGGTCCCCGTCGGTGAGGTCCGAGAGCGCCGCGTTGGCTCCGCCGACCACGATGATCGTATTCTCGCCGGTCTCGTCGACCACGATGGTGGCAGTTCCGCTGGACCCCTCGACGGTGCGCAGTCCCGCGGTCCCGACCTGGTTGTCCTCGAGCACTTTCCGCAGTTCGGCGCCGAAGACGTCGGTGCCGATCGCGCCGACGAAATCGACCGCCGCGCCCGCGCGCCGGGCGGCGATCGCCTGGTTCGCGCCCTTGCCGCCGGGCACCGTGGCGAAGGTGGTGCCGAGGACGGTCTCACCGGCCTGCGGCCGCCGCGGCGTGCGCGTCACCAGATCCATGTTGATGCTGCCGACCACTGCGATCCGTGCCATGCACGCACCGTAACCCGCCGCGGTGCGGACGGACCGAACGTCGCCGTGATCAGGCGCGGTCGGCCGCCGATGCCAGCGCGGCCAGCCGGTCGATGGACCCGAGCAGTTTGTCGGACGTCGTCGCGCGGGCTCGGGGCAGCCGGACCTCGTCGGTCAGCCGGGTCCAGTCGTAGGTGTGCCGCACGAGCGTCCGGCTCTCGTCGACGGGTTCCAGTTCCCAGCGCCACAGATGTCCCGGCGGGCGCTGCCCGGGTTCCGCGGGCAGCCAGGCGATCCGGCGCCCCTCCTCGAACTCCACCACGTGATTCTCGCGCACGCTCCCGTTGGTGAGTGTCATCGCGAAGACCTCGCCCACACTCCGCACGCGCTGCCCGGTCTCCGCCCGGTCGAGATTGTCGTTCCCGTCCCATCGCGGCTGCTGCGCCGGATCGGCGATCAGTTCGAAGATGTGCCCGGCCGGCGCGGCGACTTCGCGCTCCGCCGACACCACCCTGTCGATATCTGCCATGCGACCATCGAATCATTCACCGGCAGCGTCGACAACGCGACCACGACTATCGTTCGCGCACAGCCCTTTCGGTGTGCGCGTCCTATTCCTGGTCGCCGACCGGGCCGGACGTCGCTTCGGCGTGCCAGGGCTCCAGGGGCGGGCCGGTCACCGGGCAGTTGATCTTGCATTGCGGCGTGGCCTCGGGACTCGCGTCCCGCAGCGCGTCGTCGCGGACGGTGACCACGGTCAGCGCCGCGGCCGCGGCCATGACGATCGCGCAGATGAGCATCGCCTCGCGGAATCCGTGTTCGAAGGCGGCGGGGTCGGTGTAGGCGGCGCCGGTGAGGCCGGTGAGCGGCGGGATCGCCGCCACCGCGAGCAGTCCGGCCGCTCGGGCGACAGCGTTGTTGACGCCGCTGGCCACCCCCGCGTGCCGTTCGTCGGCGGTCGCCAGCACGGTCGCGGTCAGCGGTGCGACGGCCAGGGTGAGACCGAGGCCGAAGACGAGGGCGGCGGGCAGCACGTCGGCGACATAGGAGGCGTCGGGGCCGATCCGCATCATCAGCAGCATCCCGGCGGCCGCCAGCAGGACACCCGCGGTGATCGGGATGCGCGGTCCGATGCGCTGCGCCAGATCGCCCGAGCGCGCGGAGAACAGCAGCATCAGCACGGTCGAGGGCAGCATCGCGGTCCCGGCCGCCATCGGACTGAAACCGGCCACCACCTGCAGGGTCAGCACCAGCAGGAAGAACACCACGCCCATCGCGCCGTACATCACGAAGGTGACGGCGTTGATCGCGCTGAACTGCCGCGAGGCGAAGATCTCGACCGGCAGCATCGGCGGCGGCCCGCCGTGGTGCCCGGGCGCCTCGTACCGTGCCGACCGCCGCCGCTCGACGACGACGAAGGCCACCCCGGCGAGCACGCCGATCGCCGCCGTCGCCACCACGGCCGTCCGGCTGCTCCCGTGTTCGGGGGCCATGGTCAGCGCATAGGTGATGCCTGCCAGGCACAGTGCCGCGAGGAATGCCCCCAGCACGTCGAACCCCTCGTGTGCCGGGCCGCCGGATTCGGGAGCCGGGCGGGTGGATGCCGAGCCGTCGGCCGCGCCGGAACCGTAGGTCTCCGGCACGTGCCGCACCGCGACCAGCACCACCACCGCGGCCAGCGGAATGTTCAGCAGGAACACCCAGCGCCACCCGGCCGCGCCGACCAGCCATCCGCCCAGGAAGGGCCCGATCGCGCCCGCTACCCCGCCGAGCCCGGACCACGCGCCGACCGCGCGGGCGCGATCCGATTTCGCGAACGACGCCTGGATGATCGCCAGCGAACCGGGGGTCAGCAGCGCACCGCCCACCCCCTGCAGCGCGCGGGCCGCGATGAGCATCGGAATACCTTGTGCCGCACCGCAGAGCGCCGAGGCCAACGCGAACCACACCACGCCGACGACGAAGATCCGCCGCCGCCCGAACCGGTCACCCAGCGATCCGCCGAGCAGAATCAGCCCGGCCAGCGTGAGCGTGTACGCGTTCACCGTCCACTGCAGACCCGCCATCGAGGCGCCGAATTCCGCACCGATGCGGGGGAGTGCGACATTGACCACGGTCGCGTCCAGCATCGCCATTCCCGAACCCAGCACCGTGGCCAGCAGCACCCAACGACCCGAACCCGAGGACAACCGGATGGTGGCGACCATGAGGACACGGTAGCGGTGGGCACCGACGCAAGCGCGCGTTCGGCGGTTATCCGCCGACGGCGTCCGCGACCCGGTCAGTAGGCTGTTCACCATGACTGCTGGAACTGTCGGCGAAGTGGATACCGTGCGCGAAGCGGTGCACGAGGCGGCGCGGCGGGCTCGGGTGGCGTCGCGGACGCTGGCACAGCTGACGACCGCGCAGAAGGATGCGGCCCTGCACGCCGCGGCCGATGCGCTGCTCGCGCACAAGGATGCCGTCCTGGCCGCCAACGCCGAAGACATCGCGACCGCGGAGGCGGG
Organism: Nocardia violaceofusca NBRC 14427; assembly: GCF_963869435.1. Classification (NCBI taxonomy): domain Bacteria; kingdom Bacillati; phylum Actinomycetota; class Actinomycetes; order Mycobacteriales; family Nocardiaceae; genus Nocardia; species Nocardia violaceofusca. The sequence goes on along the minus strand of NZ_CAWMPM010000035.1, from coordinate 86,044 downwards.
CGGAACCGCGGCCTCGCTGCTGGATCGCCTGCGGCTGACCGAGCCGCGCATCGACGGCATCGCCTCCGGATTGCGTCAGGTCGCCGGTCTGCCGGATCCGGTCGGAGAGGTACTGCGCGGTTCGACGCTGGCCAACGGACTCGAGATCCGGCAGGTGCGCGTGCCGCTGGGCGTGGTCGGCATGGTCTACGAGGCCCGTCCGAACGTCACCGTCGATGCCTTCGGCCTGGCGTTGAAGTCCGGTAACGCGGCCCTGCTGCGCGGGTCGTCCTCGGCGGCGCGGTCGAATGCGGCTCTGGTCGAGGTCATGCGGGAAGCCCTTGTGGCCCAGGGCCTTCCGGCCGACGCGGTGCAACTGCTGCCGAGTGAGGATCGCTCCAGCGTCACCCATCTGATCCAGGCCCGCGGCCTGGTGGACGTGGTGATCCCGCGCGGTGGCGCCGGACTGATCAACGCGGTGGTGCGCGACGCGCGGGTCCCGACCATCGAAACCGGCACCGGCAACTGTCACGTCTATGTGCACGCCGCCGCCGATCTCGAGATGGCGGAATCGATTCTGCTGAACTCCAAGACCCGCCGTCCCAGCGTGTGCAATACCGCCGAGACCGTGCTCATCGATCGCGCGATCGCCGAGACCGCGGTCCCGCGTCTGATCGGCGCGCTGGAACAGGCGCAGGTCACCATCCACGGCGATCTGCCCGGCCTGGTTCCCGCGACCGACGAGGATTGGGCCGACGAATATCTGTCGCTGGATATCGCGCTCAAGGTCGTCGACGATCTCGATGCCGCGGTCGACCACATCAACGAGTGGGGCACCGGCCACACCGAGGCCATCGTGACCGCCGATCTGAAGGCGGCCCGCGAATTCACCGCCCGGGTGGACGCGGCCGCGGTGATGGTGAACGCCTCCACCGCGTTCACCGACGGCGAGCAGTTCGGATTCGGCGCGGAGATCGGCATCTCCACGCAGAAGTTGCACGCCCGCGGTCCGATGGCGCTGCCGGAGCTGACCTCCACCAAGTGGATCGTCTGGGGCGACGGCCAGATTCGGCCGAGCTGAACCCGTCCGGGCCGGCCCGTCGCTGCCCGGTCCGGCCTGTGGTCTCGCCGACACCGGAGTATCGAACCCGGCCCGCGGGTGTGTACCGTCGTGATCAGCTGTTCTTTACGGTGCATACCTGCAGTGGGCTGCGCTGTTCCCGAAGGAGGGCCCAACTGTGCAGACGACCGTGCACGAGCCGATTTTCGCCTCGGTCGACGATGTGATCGACCGTCTGGCCACCACCGGCTACCTGGCCGACAAGGCCACCGCCACCTCGGTGTTCCTGGCCGACCGGCTCGGCAAGCCGTTGCTGATCGAGGGACCCGCCGGCGTCGGCAAGACCGAATTGTCGCGAGCGGTTGCCCAGGTCGCCGATGCCGAACTGGTTCGCCTGCAGTGCTACGAGGGGATCGACGAGGCGCGTGCGCTGTACGAGTGGAATCACGCCAAGCAGATTCTGCGCATCCAGTCGGCGACTTCCGGTGGGTCGGATTCGGGTAACGCCTGGGCCGACACCAAAGCAGATGTGTTCAGCGAGGAATTCCTGCTGCAGCGCCCGCTGCTGACCGCGATCCGGCGCACCGACCCGACCGTGCTGCTGATCGACGAGGCGGACAAGGCGGACGTCGAGATCGAGGGCCTGATGTTGGAGGTGCTGAGCGACTTCGCCGTCACCGTCCCGGAACTCGGCACGATCACCGCTACCCGCCGCCCGTTCGTGGTACTCACCTCGAACGCGACCCGCGAACTGTCGGAGGCGTTGAAGCGCCGCTGCCTCTACCTGCACATCGATTTCCCGGACGAGGAACTCGAACGCCGCATCCTCGCCAGCCGGGTGCCGGAGCTGAAACCGGCCGTGGCCGCCCAGCTGGTCCGCGTGGTGCACGTGCTGCGCGGGATGCAGCTGAAGAAGTTGCCGTCGGTCGCCGAATCCATCGACTGGGCCCGGACGCTGCTGGCCCTGGGCCTGAAGGATCTCGACGACAAGACCGTGCGTGCGACGCTCGGTGTGGTGCTCAAACACCAGAGCGACCATCAGCGCGCCCTGGCCGAGCTGAAATTGGCCTGAGCCGTGTCCGGTAAGCGCACCACCCCCCGCACGCTGGTCTCCGCGGCATTGCGTGGCGGGTCCGCGTCCGCGGCGCAGGGTGCGCCGCCACCCGGGCAGACCGCGCCGCACGGACTCTCCGGACATGTGGTCGGCTTCGTGGAGGCCTTGCGCGCCAGGGGAATTCCGGTCGGACCGTCGGAAACGGTGGATGCCGGCCGGGTGCTCACCGTGGTCGATCTGATGGATCGCGAGATGCTGCGCGAGGGCCTGGCCTGTGCGCTGCTGCGCCGGCCCACGCAGCGCGCTACCTTCGACGGATTGTTCGAGCTGTGGTTCCCGGCCGCGCTGGGGGAGCGCGCGGGCGCCGACGATATCGAACTGCCGCGGCGCGACGACGGGGAGATCGACCTGTTCGAACTGCGGCGGATGCTGGCCGAGATGCTGGCCGCCGAACCTACGGGTGACCAGACCCGGCAGTTGCAGAACCTGGCCGCGCAGATGGTCGAGCAGATGGGGCAGTACCAGTCGGCGAACGGGCCGTCGTTCTCGGCGTATCAAACGCTCAAAGATGTGCAGCCCGAGGTGCTGATCAGCAAGATCCTCGCGGGATTGGCCGCCGGGCAGAACAATTCGGAGTTCGGCACCGAAGTCGCCCGCCGCGCCGCCCGCGAACGGGTCAAGGCCTTCCGCGGCACCGTCGAGGCCGAGACCCGGCGGCGGGTGGCCGAGCGGCTGGGCCGCGAGCGAGTCGCGACCTACGGTGTCCAGCGCCAAGCCGAGGACGCCGACTTCCTGCGCATCTCGGAGAACGAACTGGCCGAACTGCGGCGCGGTTCGCAACGGCTGGCACGCGTCCTGGCGTCTCGCCTGGCCGCTCGCCGGCGCCGTTCCCGGCGCGGCGAAATCGATCTGCGCAAGACGCTGCGCAAGTCCATGTCGACCGGCGGGGTGCCGATCACGCTGCAAACCCGCAAACCGCGGCCCGGCCGCCCGGATCTGGTGCTGCTGTGCGACATCTCGGGTTCGGTGGCCGGATTCTCCAGTTTCACCATGCTGCTGGTGGATTCGCTGCGCGAGCAATTCTCGCGGGTGCGGATCTTCGCGTTCGTCGACCAGGTGGACGAGGTGACCCACATCTTCGACCAGGTCACGCCGCTGGACCAGGTGACCCGGCGCATCTTCACCGAGACCGAGGTGGTCGGATTCGAAGGGCACTCGGATTACGGTGCGGCACTGCGCGGTTTCGCGCAGGATTGGCCCGACGTGGTGACCAGCCGCACCTCCCTGCTGATTCTCGGCGACGCCCGCACCAACTATCGGGATCCGGCGCTGCACACGCTGCGCGAACTCGTCCAGGTGGCCAAGCACGCGCACTGGTTGAATCCGGAGGCCGAAAAGATGTGGGGCACCGGTGATTCGGCGGCCAACCGCTACGCCGAGGTCGTCGAGATGCACGAATGCCGGTCGGCGCGCCAGCTGACCGGTGTGGTGAGCAGACTGCTTCCGGTCTAGACATCGAGGACGGCGATGAGCGATATCCTGCGGTACTGCCTCCGCAAGCCGGGAGCGTGGCGCGACGAACCCTGGGAGGGCGACGTCGTCGCGAAGGTCGGCGACAAGATCTTCGCCTTCGTCAGCCCGGAGACGGTGACGCTCAAATGTGGGCGCAGCCGTCTCGAAGCCGACGAACTGGTGCATATCCATCCCGACGACGTCACCGCCTCCGCCTATATCGGGCGATACGGCTGGAACACGGTCCGGCTGGGTGGCTCGGTGTCGGATGCGGAAGTGCGCGAACTGATCGATCAGTCCTACGCCGAGGTCGTCGCGAAACTGCCGAAATCCAAGCGGCCGACGGGATAGCACGCCGTTTGCCCGGCATCGTCAGCGGCTGTTAAGCGCTTTCCAAGCAGGGCCGTCGATCATTCGCGCGTGCCGTGCCCATCGGGGGAGTTCGCCGACGAAATCCCCGCCGACCAGCCGAGCGCCCCTGCGGCGCGACGAATGTCCCGCCACGTGGACGCCGAGCCTCTCGACACCGAGCCCCGCGACTCCGGGCCGCCGCACGACTCGGAGCGCTCCGGCTACGAATCGGCCGCCCCATGCCCGGCACCGACGCCCGCGACGGAGGAGCCGAGGCGGGGCGATATGCGGCTGCGAGCGGGGGAACTGGCGGAGGCCGCGACCGCCCTGCTCGCTACCAGCCCAGCCGCCGCCGAACGAATGTTGCTGCAGGCCTTGGACTGTGGCAGCGGTGTGCTGTCCGGTGAACAACTCGCGCGGCTGTCCTCGCTGGTGGTGACGGCGGTCGCCAATCAGCCGGGCCGGGAGCACGACCTGGCGGCCGCGGCGGTCGCTGCGGCCGAGAGCTGGACCGGCATCTCCGCCGCCGACGCGGCCCATCACACCCTGCTCGCCGCCCGCGTCCACTATCGCAGCGGTCACCATCGCCTCGCGGCCACCCTGTTCGCCGCTGCCCTCGGCTGCGATGCGCTGCCCTATCCGCCGGAAGAGGTCGCGGTGCTGTACGAGCAGCTCGGGCGGTGCTTGGGACAGTGTTACCGCCACCGTGCCGCGGCACGGGCCTACGCGGCGGGGGCGGCCGCCGTCGCCGGTAGACCCCGGTGGGAGGAACTGCACGGCGACCTGGTCGACGCGGCGTCGCGTTCCCGGCACTCGGCGCGCAATCCGGTCGCGATGGTCCGGGCGTATCTTTCGTCGCGGCGAGCACGGTGAGCACCCCCGGGTCGCCGCCGTTTCCCTCGCCGCGGCGACGGGCCTCGTCTCGGCGCCTTTGAACCGGTCCGGAATCGGCATCTCCCGAGTACTCCGGAGCCGGATCGGCCGACGAGACCCGACCCCGCGCGGGCCCGCCCAGTAAGCTCGGCATTCGTGCAAAACACAGGCCGGCGCAAACTGGGCGTGATGGGCGGTACGTTCGATCCGATCCATCACGGGCACCTGGTTGCCGCCAGTGAGGTCGCCAACCGCTTCGACCTCGATGAAGTGATCTTCGTACCCACCGGGCAGCCGTGGCAGAAGTCCTCGCGGCAGGTTTCACCGGCGGAGGACCGCTATCTGATGACGGTCATCGCCACCGCGTCCAATCCCCGGTTCTCGGTCAGCCGTGCCGACATCGACCGGGAAAAGGCCACCTACACCGTCGATACCCTTCGTGACCTGCAGAATCAGCATCCGGACGCGGATCTGTACTTCATCACGGGTGCGGACGCGCTGGCCAGCATCCTGACATGGCAGGATTGGGCGGAACTGTTCGAGCTGGCGAAGTTCGTCGGGGTGAGCCGTCCGGGGTACGAATTGAATGTCGACCACCTCGAGGGACATCTGCGAAATCAGCCGGCCGATGCGGTCACCGTCATCGAGATCCCGGCCCTGGCGATCTCGTCGAGCGAATGCCGTCGCCGTGCCGCCGAGGGGCGCCCGGTGTGGTACCTCGTTCCCGACGGCGTCGTGCAGTACATATCGAAACGGCACCTGTACGTGCCGGGAGGGAACGGAAGGGTGAGTCAATGACGGCATCGGCACAGGCGGTGGAGATGGCGCGGGTCGCCGCGCGGGCCGCCGACGAGAAGCTGGCGACCGACGTCGTCGTCCTCGACGTCTCCGATCAGCTGGTGATCACCGACTGCTTCGTCATCGCCTCCGCGCCGAACGAGCGTCAGGTCAACGCGATCGTCGACAACGTCGAGGAGAAGTTGCGTCTGGCCGGGCACAAGCCGGTCCGCCGCGAGGGCACTCGCGAAGGTCGGTGGGTGCTGCTGGACTACGTCGACGTCGTGGTGCACATCCAGCACAGCGACGAACGCAATTTCTATGCGCTGGAACGGTTGTGGAAGGACTGCCCGAAGGTCGAGGTGCCGGGTCTCGAGGCTCCCGCGCGGGCCCAGGCGAGTGGTAGCGGGGACCCCGAGTGAGCCGCGGACCCGAAGGAGGGACCGCGCGTGATCCCGAGGTGACCGGGGAACGCGCCGTCGACTCCGATGTGAGCGACGCGTCCGAAAGTGTTGCGCCGGCAGCGGGTTCGCGGGCGTCGAAATATCCGGGCGTGCGCCGGCTGATCCTGCTGCGACACGGGCAGACGGAATGGAATGCCGCCGACCGCATGCAGGGCCAGATCGACACCGAGCTCAGCGAATTGGGCCGGAGCCAGGCGAAAGACGCTGCGCGCGAGCTCGTTTCCCAGGACGCCGTCGCGATCGTCTCCTCGGATCTACGCCGCGCCTACGACACCGCGCTCGCACTGGCCGAGCACAGCGGACTCGAGGTCGTGCGGGATGCGCGGCTGCGGGAGACCAGCCTCGGCGACTGGGAAGGTCTCGACCACCTGGAGGTGGACGCTCGGTATCCGGGCGCGCGCAAGGCGTGGCGGCTGGATCCCACGGTCACGCCGCCGGGCGGGGAGAGCAAACTCGAGGTCGGCGCGCGGGCGCTGCCGGTGGTTCGCGAGCTGTTCGCCGAGCGTGCGGACTGGCCCGGCCGTACCATCATCCTGGTCGCGCACGGCGGGCTGATCGCAGCCCTGACCGCCGCGCTGCTGGAACTGCCCGAGCACAAATGGCCGATCCTGGGCGGATTGGCCAATACCAGCTGGGTGCAGCTGAGCAGCCACGGTCCGGGCATCGAGCAGCCGGGTTGGCGGCTGGATGTGTGGAATGCGGCGGCGAAGGTAGCACCTGATGTCCTCTGAACGCTCCTCCGACGACCGGGACGAACCGGTCCGGCAGGTATCCGACGAACTGTTGCGCAAGGCATCCGAAGGGCCGGTCCGGCGGCTGCCGGACGCGCTGTTCGGCGGTCCGGTCACGCCGGTCGACCCGGCCGGGGAATCCGACGCCGCCTCCGAGTCGGGTGATGCGGACGACGACGGTGGCTCGACCGGTCCGCCGGACGTTCTCGCGGATGCGCCCACCGAGACAGAGGAGAATCCGGAACCGGCCGCGGGCGCACGGGAAGACAGCGTGCCCGGCGGTTCCGAGACGACACCGTCCACCGCTACGCACGATTCAGATTCCGGCGGTGCGGCGGTAGCTGATGACGCCGACGCGGTCTCCGCGGATGCGCAGCCGAGCATCGGCGATACGGCCGGCGCACCCGAGGCTTCGGCGCGACCGGTTCTGGTCGTGATCGCGGATTCGCTGTCGTACTTCGGCCCGAAGGGCGGCCTGCCCGCCGATCATCCGCGCATCTGGCCGAATCTGGTTGCCGCGGAACTCGATTGGGATGTCGAATTGGTGGCGCGGATCGGCTGGACCTGTCGCGACGCCTATTGGGCGCTCATCGGCGATCCGCGCGTATGGGCCGCGGTGCCGCGCGCGGGAGCGGTGGTCCTCGCCACGGGCGGCATGGACACGCTGCCCTCGCCGCTGCCCACGGCGCTGCGCGAGATGATCCGGTATCTGCGCCCGCCGGTGCTGCGCCGGCAGGTGCGCACCGGATATCAGTGGCTGCAACCGCGGCTGTCGAAACTCGGTCGCCCCGTGGCACTTCCGCCGCACGTGAGCATCGACTACCTGGAACAGTCACGGCATGCGCTGGCCCAGTTGCGGCCGGATCTGCCCGTGGTCTCGGTGCTGCCTTCCGTCCACGACTGCGAGGCCTACGGCAAGGTGCACTCGGGGCGTGCCCCCGCGGTGCGCGCGCTACAGGAGTGGTCGGCGAAAACCGGTGTGCCGCTGGTGGATCTGGGTGATGCCGTGCGCGACGACATCTTCTCGGGCGAGGCGAATCCGGACGGGATCCACTGGGGCTGGGAGGGGCATGCGGCGGTGGCGCGAGCCATGGTGAAGGTGCTGTCGGAGGTGCGTTCGGTCGAGGCCGGTGCATGAATCGGTTCGGATAGCCGATGACCGTCGTGGTGGTCACGGATTCGGCGGCGAGCGTACCCGCCGCACTGGTATCGGAATTGGGCATCGTGGTGGTGCCGCTGCATGTGCTGGTCGACGATCGGGCGATCGCCGAGGGCGTCGACGACTGCGAGATCGACTACGGCGCGTCCACGGTGACGACCTCGTCCGCCTCTCCCGGTGAATTGCGCGCCGCCTACGAGCGCGCTCTGGAGCTCAGCGCGGGCGACGGTGTCGTGGCCGTGCATATTTCGCGACAGCTGTCGGCGACCTGGGAAGCCGGCCGCCAAGCCGTGCAGGATATGGATGCCGCCGACCGGGTGCGCCTGGTGGATTCGCTGAGCGCGGGCCTGGGCACCGGGCTGCCCGTACTCGCCGCCGCCCGCCGCGCGCGATCGGGTGCGGCGCTGGACGTCGTCTACGACACCGCGGTCGCCGCCGCCGGGCGATCGCGCACGTTCATCGTCGTCAATCGGACCGAGCAGCTGCGTCGCGGCGGACGGCTCAGCACCGCGGCCATGTTCTTCGGCACCGAACTGGTGACCAAGCCGATACTCCAGATCGTCGACGGCAAACTGGAGCTGCGGGAGAAGGCCCGCACCCGGTCCAAGGCATACGCGAAACTCGTTGCGGCAGCGGTGGATGCGGCCGGTGACGACGGGGCGGCGGTGGCCGTGCAGCATCTCGGTGCCGCCTCCGCGGCGGCGACCATCGCCGGACAGCTCGGCGAACTCATCCCCGGCATGCGGGAACTCGTGACCGCCGAATTCGGTCCCACGCTCGGCGTGCACGTGGGCACCGGGGCAGTCGGCGTTCTGGTGGTCCCCGGCGGCTGCGGCTGAGCGTCTACCATCGCCGGCCGACGAACTTCGTCGCCGCGCCGGAGGTTGTCCACAGCTCAGCCGCTGTCCCCAGACATTCCGAAACCCCAGTTCGCGCACCGAGTCACGCCCCGCCGCGCACTTACGGTCACCGTCATGGCGCGACACGAGGATCGGACCCTACTGCGGCAGCGACTGCACGACGTATCACCCGGAACGGCAACGCTCGGCACCCTGGCCCCCGGCCCGGGTGACCCGACCCACGACGGGCTGTGGGACCTCGCCCGATCACCCGCGGACTCGGCGGAGCAGCGCCGCGACCCCTCGGGCAGCCCCTCCGGAAGCCGTGATTTCCGGATGCGCGGTAGCGAATCGGGGCCGTCCGCCGATGTGCGGGCCGGCGACCACGGCGGGACGTGGCCGAGGCGCCCGTATTCGCCGAACCGTATCCGGCAGCGGCACGACGACGCCGCGTCGCATCCTTCGAGTGCGGGAGCCCTCGAGCGACACGACGGTGACGGTCGGGACGGCGACGGTCGGGACGGCGACGAAGGTCCCGCGGCGAACGGCGCGGGGGTGGTATTCCCCGAGGCGCCGGAGAGTCCGCGAATTCCGCAGTGGCTCAGCGAACCGGTGGGATCGGTGACGATCTGGCAGCGGCTCGTTCCGGAGCGATTCCGGGGAGTTCGCGTGGATCCCGGGCGCAAAGGAGTGTGGGTGCTGGCCGGTGCCGGTGTGGCGGCGGTGATCGTGGCGGCGGCCGCCGCGCACCGAGACGATCCGGTCGCGGCGCCGGTGGCGCCGCTACCGGCAGTGCGCACGGAGGCTGCCGAAACCTCGGCTGTCCCCGCGGCGGTGGACGGCCCCGGACTGGCTGTGCGGTCCGATCCGCCGGGCCGGGCGACGCCGTCGCCGGCTTCCGGCGGCGATCTGGTGGTCAGCGTCATCGGTTTGGTCGAACATCCCGGTCTGCTGCATCTCGCACCAGGAACACGGGTCGCCGACGCCGTCGCGGTGGCCGTCGCGCGGGAGGGGGCGGACCTCGCCGGGCTGAACCTCGCCCAGCGGCTCGCCGACGGCGACCAGATCGTCGTCGGCGAGCCGGGCCCCGCGAGCGGTCCGCGCCTCGGCAGCATGGTCGTTGCGGGCGCCTCGCATCCGGCTGCGACGTCGGGCGCCGCCTCCCCACCGGGGCACAAGGTCAACCTCAACACGGCGACGGAACAGGATCTCGACTCCCTGACCGGGGTGGGTCCCACCACCGCCGCGGCCATCATCGGCTGGCGCAACCGGCACGGCCGTTTCACCAGCATCGACCAGCTCGCCGAAGTCACCGGCATCGGCCCTGCCAAGCTCAACCGCCTCCGCGACCAGGTCACCCTGTGAACCGCGGCGAATCGACGCACGCTCGGCACCGGCACGAACACGTCGCGAACTCCGGCCACGGCGGCGTCGAACGCATGACGGTCGGGGCGGCCGGCACTCCGTTGGACGCGCGGCTGCTCCCCGCCGCGCTGGGGTGCTGGGCCGTGACCATCGCGGGCATCACGCTGGGGTGGCGAGCCGGGATGTGGGTGTGCGCGGGGCTGGGGCTCTCGGTGGCCGGAACGGGAATCATTCTGGCGCGGAGCCGATTCCGTGCTTCGCATCGAGCGGCATGGTGGGTGGTGCTGGCCGCGCTGCTGGCGTCGGCGGGGTTCGGGGTGGCGGCGTCGTGGCAGGCCTACCGGGTGAGCGCCCATCCCCTCGGGCGGCTGGCGGCGGGCAGTGTGGTGACGGCCGAGATGGTGGCCGGAGATCCGAAACCCCTCCCGGCCCACTCCTTCGGTGGGCGGCAATGGACGATGCGCGCGACGATTCGCGAATTCCGTTACGGCGCAACATCCGTACACGGCGATGCGGCGGTGACGGTGATCATGCCCGAGCGGGTCTGGTCGGATCTGGTGCCGGGGCAGCACGTCACCGTCCGGGCTCGGCTCGATCATCCGTGGCGACGTGATCTGACGGTCGCCGTGCTGCGGGCGCAGGGACCGCCGATCCGGGTCGGGACGCGGCCGTGGTGGCAGTCGGCGGCCGCGGCGGTGCGCGGGAATCTGTCCGAGGCGGCCGAACGCGCATTGCCACCGGACGCGGCCGGAGTGCTACCGGGGCTGATCGACGGTGATATCTCCGGGCTTCCGGATCACGTCCGCGAGGACTTCCGGGCTGTCGATCTCACGCATCTGGTCGCCGTGTCGGGGACGAACGTCTCCATCGTGCTCGCCGGTGTCCTGCTCGCGGCCCGAGCTCTGACGCTCGACCCGCGCTGGGGTGCGGTACTCGCCGCGCTGGCGCTCATCGGATTCGTCGTTCTGGCGCGGCCGTCGCCGTCGGTACTGCGGGCGGCCGTGATGGGCGCGATCGCGGTGCTGGCGATGGTGACGGGACGCCGGAAAGAGGCGCTGCCGGCCCTGTGTGCCGCGGTGATCGTACTGATCGCGCTCTCACCGCAACTGGCGGTCGATATCGGCTTCGCCCTCTCGGTGCTGGCGACCGCGGGCCTGATCCTGCTGGCGCCGAGCTGGTCGCAATGGCTCGAACGGCGCGGCTGGCCCGCGCCGGCCGCCGAGGCGTTCGGTGTCGCGGCGGCCGCCTTCGCGGTCACCACGCCGATCATCGCCGCACTCACCGGACATGTCAGCGGGGTGGCGATCGTGGCGAATGTGCTGGTCGAACCCGTCGTCGCGCCGATCACGCTGCTCGGGGTCGGCGCGGCCGCCCTGTCCTGCTGCTGGCAACCGGCCGCGATCTGGGTGCTGAATCTGGCCGAGCCGCCGATGTGGTGGTTGCTCTTCGTCGCCGAACACGCGGCGGCACTGGGCATTTCGTTGCCGATGCCCGCCGGAGTGCGGGGTGCGGTACTGGCCGGTGCGCTCATCGGCGGTGGTGTCGCGGTGCTCGGGCGCGTGGGCGCGCGCCACACCCGCACGCCCGCGGGTCCGGCGCCGCCACCGGCACCCGGCGACGGGTCGGTGAACCTGTCACCGGCCACCCGTAGGATCGTCCCGTGACCGATCACCTGGCTGCCTTACATCTGGTACTCGGTGAGGAGGAACTGCTCATCGAACGGGCGGTCGCCTCGATCGTGGCGCAGGCGCGGGCCGCGACCAACGATCCCGACGCGATGCCGGTGGATCGGCTGCGGGCGGGCGATGCGAGCTCCGCCGAACTGGCCGAACTACTGAGCCCCTCGCTGTTCGCGGAGGATCGGGTGATCGTCCTCGAGGCCGCCGCGGAGGCCGGTAAGGATGCGGTGGCGCTGGTCACCGCGGCCGCCGGTGATCTGCCCGAGGGAGTCGTGCTCGTGGTCCTGCACTCTGGCGGCGGCCGGGCCAAGGCGCTGGCGCCGGCACTGCAGAAGCAGGGCGCCGAGGTGCATACCTGCGCCAAGATCAGTAAGGCGAACGAACGAAACGAATTCGTACGCAACGAATTCCGCACAGCCGGCGTCCGCGTCTCGGGTGACGTGGTGCAGGCGGTGGTGGAGGCCATCGGATCCGATCTGCGCGAGCTGGCCGCGGCCTGTTCCCAGCTGGCCGCAGATACCGGCGGCAAGGTCGATGTCGACGCGGTGCGCCGGTACTACTCCGGTCGCGCCGAGGTCACCGGATTCGAGGTCGCCGATCTGGCCGTCGCCGGTGACCGGCCCGCGGCCATGGAGGCATTGCGCTGGGCGACCGACCGCGGCGTCCCGGCCGTTCTGCTCGCCGACGCGCTCGCCGACTCCGTGCACACCATCGCGAGGGTCGGATCCGCCGGTCGCGGTGACCCGTTCGCGCTGGCCTCCCAGCTCGGCATGCCGCCCTGGAAGGTGAAGAAGGCGCAGACCCAGGCCCGCGGCTGGACCGCCGCCACCATCGGCAGCGCCCTGCAGGTGGTTGCCGCCCTCAACGCCGACGTCAAAGGCGGTGCGGCCGATACGGATTTCGCGCTCGAACACGCTTTGGCCAGCATCCTGGACCTGCACGCCGCCGCGCACTGAGCCGCGGGCCGACAGAGCACCGCGCCGAGCGGGCGAGGCGCCGACCGGCCTGGCGCGGCGGTTGCTCACCGCGCCGCATCGACCGAAACCGAGGTTGCGACCGGAGTCAGCGGTGGTTGTGCGCGATGATCTCCCCGACGAGCGCGGGGCCCGGGAAGTCGGCCATCACTACGCCGGTCGCCGTCCCCGGCCGGGAGCGGAGGTAGTCGAGTGCGTGCTGGTTCTCGTATTCGGCGTAGCGGTGGGGAAATTTCGCCGGGTCGGGCACGCCGGAGGCCGACAGGAAGTCCATCGGCAATGCCTGGGTGCCGATAGCCGGTGCCTGCGCGAGATGGGTGGCGGCGGCCGCCCACTTGTCCTCGCGAGTGGGTTTGTCCCACAGATCCTGCGCGTCGATCGGCACGCCCCGGTCGTCGATCCCGTCGGCGCGGATGACGACGATGGTGCCGCGCACGTCACCCAGCCGGGGAATCGCGACGGGGCCGTACGCCGCTGGTCGCCACACCCGCGGATGCGCGTTCAGGTATCGGTCCAGCAGTGGTGGGTCCGGCGGTAGCCCGCCCGCGTCCTCGCACTGGAACGTCTTGTCCTCGTTCGTGCATTCGGCCTTCACCCGCATCAGGATCGTCTCGCGCGGGTGCCGGTCCAGGAATTGTCCGGTGACCCGCAGCACGTCGTCGAGGCCGGCCTGCTGATAGAAGCTGCCGTGCTGTACGCCGAGATTGCCGGCCTCGTCGCGCCGGACACGGATGTCGAGCGCCCGGATACCGGCCTCGAGCTGGGTGCTCGCGGTCCGCTCCGACGCACAGGTGGGCTCGGTGCAACCGGTATCGAACTTCTCCTGGGTGACCACGGCCGGCCCGGCCTTACCGCCGTGGATCGACAGGGTGTCGTGAGTGCCGGGGATGGACATCGCGCCGAGCGGTGTGCTGTCGGGCAGCGCGCCCATCCAGTCCGGATTGCTCGCGGAATCGAGATGGTCGATCGCGCCGACGGCGGCGGCCTTGGGTATGCCGGCCGACTCGGTGCCGGAGGCGGCGGATGCCGGCGCCGACTGCGCCGCGGCGACCGGTCGCGCGGCCGGGACCGACTGCCCGCATCCGGACGACAGCGCGCACGACACCGCCGCTACCGCAAGAACAAGGCCCGTACTTCGGCTGATCTCCCCACCCCACACGCGGACAACGGTAGCCGACGTGAATCAACGACAAAAGCCGCCGTGGTCATCTGCGATGCAGATCCTCTGCCACGGCGGCGTTGCGAATGCTGTTGTGCGGCAGAACATGCCGCGTCGGTTCCGGCCCCGGCCGGAACCCGGGAGATCAGCCCAGCTTGTTGAGAGCCAGCGAGAGGGCGGACTTCTTGTTGGCGGCCTGGTTGGCGTGGATGACGCCCTTCGAGGCGGCCTTGTCCAGGCTGCGGCTCGCCGAACGCAGCAGCTCGAGCGCCTTGTCCTTCTCGCCCGCCGCGGCGGCCTCGCGGAACTTGCGGATCGAGGTGCGCAGCGAGGACTTCACCGACTGGTTGCGCACCCGCGCCGCCTCGTTGGTGCGGATCCGCTTCATCTGGGACTTGATGTTGGCCACGCCTGTTCCTCTGATTCCTTCTCGTCAGTTGATATGCACTAGATGCTCGTGGAAAGTCTCTGGGCGCACTACACCGAAACGGGTAGCGCCGCGCCGACGATCGAGGTTACCAGCTGGGGTGCCGCGAAGTGAAATCGCTCTACCTGCGCCCGGTGGTCCGGAGGCCGTCCGAGTCTGCGCGGACCGCCCGCGGCATGCGAAGAGGCGCCGTTGTGATCCATCGGCCGCTGCCGTAGCGTCCGAACTGGACGACCGTACCGGTTGTTCGGCGTTATTCCTGAATCTCCGCGTAGTACCGGCTCGAAGCACAGCTCGACAAAGGGAAGGTGGCAGATGTCTCCGACTGCTCAGGAAGTGCTGGAAGATGTGGTCGAGCAGCGGAAAGTACCGCTGGCTCGAAAATTGGGGGCCGAGATGATCGGCACATTCGTCTTGGTCTTCGGCGGCGTCGGTACCGCTGTCTTCGCCGGGAGCCGGGTAGGGGCCCTGGGTATCGCGCTCGCGTTCGGCTTCAGTCTTTTGTTCCTGGTGTACGCGATCGGCCCCATCTCGGGAGCGCATGTCAATCCGGCGGTGACCATCGGTCAGTTGGCGATGGGCAGAATCAGCTGGCTGACCGCCGGCTGCTATTGGATCGCGCAACTGGTGGGCGGGTTCGTCGCCGGTGCGGTGATCTTTGCCATCGCCAAGGGCCTGCCGTCCTACAACCGCGCCTCCGACGGTCTGGCCGCCAACGGCTGGGGTGCGCACAGCCCGTCGAGCGTGCGGATGCGCGGACCGATGGCGACGATCACGCGCGAGGGGTACGGCCTGGCGGCTGCCATCACTGTCGAGGTGGTTCTCACCGCGCTGCTGGTCTTCGTGGTCCTGGCCTCGACCGACCGGATCTCGCACGTGCCGATGTCGGGACTCGGCATCGGTATCACCCTCGCGGTGATCCACTTGATCTCGATACCGATCGACAACACCTCCGTGAACCCCGCCCGCAGCCTCGCGGTCGCGCCCTATCAGGACGGCGCCCTCGCGCAGGTCTGGGTTTTCGTGGTGTTCCCGCTGGTCGGCGGTCTGCTGGGCGCGCTGATCTACAGCTCTCTGTTCGGTCGCACCCGGCATCTCACCGACTGATCCGCCGCCGGGGATTACCGGTGGCGTCCGGGCCGGAGTCCGCGGCGGCGGGAATTCAGCCCCAGTTGTACTCCGCGCACAGCCGGTGCGCGACGAGATCGAAGGTCTTGCGCGGGAGAATGGCCCCCTCGCGCCGGATGCCGGCCTCGGGCACATCGAGAACGCGATCCAGCCGGACCCAGCTGTCGCGTCCCTCGTAATCCCAAGGACCCGAACCGATTCCGACCCAGTTGTGCTCGGCGCTGCGCGCCGGATTCGACGACAGCATCAGACCCAGCAAGGTCTTGCGTTCGCGGCCCACGACCAGTACCGGGCGATCCTTGCCGTTGGCCGGATCCTCCTCGAACGGCACCCAGGTCCACACGATCTCGCCCGGATCGGCGCGCCCGTCGAGCTGCGGGCAGTAGACGATCTGGCGGGCACGTTCGCGGGTCGGCACCGGAGTCGAGGCCGCCGGCCGCACCGCGACGGTGTCCTTGCGGCGGCCGCCGAGGGCGCGATCCCACATCGAGGAGCGCTGCATCCGGTCGACGAGTTTCGGCGCCTGCTTCTTGACGATCCTGGGCCCCTGCTCCTTGGCAATGGTCCCCAACTGCTTGCCCAGAGAGCTCCATGTGCTGGCCATATCGGCAGAGCTTAACGGCGAACCGCGCTCGGCTCATCCCTGTCGGATTCGCTTGTGCCGGGCCGGGAATCGGGTGTGCCGCCGCTCACACCGGGGCCGTCGGCCTTCGGAACTGGGTCGTTGCCGCCGATGCCGGGCCGCCGGTGCGTGCACGACCACGCGGTATGCGCACGTAGACTGCCGCATGGCGACTTATCGACTTGTTCACGGGTAGGAGTGTCCCATCAGCACGTTTGCCGACACGACGTTCACCGATCCCTCGCGGATCCGGAACTTCTGCATCATCGCGCATATCGACCACGGCAAGTCCACGCTGGCCGACCGCATGCTGCAGTTGACCGGGGTGGTCGAGGAACGGCAGATGCGTGCGCAGTATCTGGACCGGA
The DNA here is from genome assembly GCF_963869435.1 of Nocardia violaceofusca NBRC 14427. Lineage (NCBI taxonomy): Bacteria > Bacillati > Actinomycetota > Actinomycetes > Mycobacteriales > Nocardiaceae > Nocardia > Nocardia violaceofusca. The sequence continues at coordinate 69,523 of NZ_CAWMPM010000035.1, read as the reverse complement.
TGGATATCGAGCGCGAGCGCGGTATCACCATCAAGGCCCAGAATGTGCGGCTGCCCTGGAATGTCGACGGCACGGACTACGTCCTGCATCTGATCGACACGCCTGGTCACGTCGACTTCACCTACGAGGTCTCGCGGGCGCTCGAGGCGTGTGAGGGCGCGATCCTGCTGGTCGACGCCGCCCAGGGCATCGAGGCGCAGACGCTGGCCAATCTGTATCTGGCACTGGACAAGGATCTCGAGGTCATCCCGGTGCTGAACAAGATCGACCTGCCGGCGGCCGATCCGGACCGCTATGCCGCCGAACTCGCCCATATCGTCGGCTGCGAGCCCGAGGACGTGCTGCGCGTATCCGGCAAGACCGGCGTCGGCGTGCCCGAACTGCTCAACAAGGTGATCGAGACGGTTCCGCCGCCGGTCGGCGAGGGCGATGCCCCGGCCCGCGCGCTGATCTTCGACTCGGTCTACGACACCTATCGCGGTGTCGTCACCTACGTGCGTGTGGTGGACGGCAAGCTCACCCCGCGTCAGAAGATCAAGATGATGTCCACCGGCGCCACCCACGAGTTGCTGGAGATCGGCATCGTCTCGCCCGAGCCCAAGCCCACCCAGGGCCTCGGCGTGGGGGAGGTGGGCTATCTCATCACCGGCGTGAAGGACGTCCGTCAATCGAAGGTCGGTGACACCGTCACCACCGCCCGCGACGGCGCCACCGAGGCGCTGACCGGCTATCGCGAGCCGCGTCCGATGGTCTACTCCGGCCTGTATCCGGTCGACGGTTCCGACTATCCGGATCTGCGGGACGCGCTGGACAAACTGCAGCTCAACGATGCCGCGCTCACCTACGTCCCGGAGACCTCGGTCGCGCTGGGCTTCGGTTTCCGCTGTGGTTTCCTCGGACTGCTGCACATGGAGATCACCCGGGAGCGTTTGCAGCGCGAATTCAACCTCGACCTGATCTCGACCGCGCCCAACGTGATCTATCGCGTGATCATGGAGGACGGCACCGAACAGGTCGTCACCAACCCGTCGTTCTGGCCCGAGGGCAAGGTGCGCCAGATCTTCGAACCGGTGACCAAGTGCACGATCATCGCGCCGAGCGAGTTCGTCGGCACCATCATGGAGCTGTGCCAGTCGCGCCGCGGTGAACTGCTCGGCATGGACTATCTGTCCGAGACCCGCGTCGAGATGCGGTACACGCTGCCGATGGCGGAGATCATCTTCGACTTCTTCGATTCGCTGAAGTCGCGCACGCGCGGTTACGCGTCGCTGGATTACGAGGAGGCGGGCGAGCAGGAGGCCGCGCTGGTCAAGGTGGACATCCTGCTGCAGGGCGAGGCTGTCGACGCGTTCTCGGCCATCGTGCACAAGGACGCGGCCCAGGCCTACGGCCACAAGATGACCACCAAACTGCGCGAGCTCATTCCGCGGCAGCAGTTCGAGGTGCCGATCCAGGCGGCGATCGGCTCGAAGGTCATCGCGCGCGAGAACATCCGCGCGATCCGCAAGGACGTGCTGGCCAAGTGCTACGGCGGTGACATCTCGCGCAAGCGCAAGCTGCTCGAGAAGCAGAAGGAGGGCAAGAAGCGGATGAAGACCATCGGCCGGGTCGATGTTCCGCAGGAGGCCTTCGTGGCCGCGCTCTCCACCGATTCGTCATCGGACAAGCCGAAGAGGTAGTCTCCGAGGTTCCGTGAGATTAGTTGGACCGTTGACCGAGTCGGCGGCCGGTTGATCTTGGGGCTTTCCGGAGACGGCCTCCGGTGGCAAGCTCGGAAGATGCCGCTGTGACCTGTCATCTGTCCACCTGAAAGAAACCTGAAGGATGTGACAGTCAAGTTTTCCGGAAATAAGGTGTAAAAAGACCCGGATTCGGTAACACCCCGTTCGGTTTCGCCAGCCGAACGCTGAGAGCGGAGTTTGTATGACGCGTGAGCTGCCCTTCGACGATGATGCGGACGCGGGCGATCATGCGAACGATGCCGCATATCGCGTGGCGACCGGTGTCGCGCGGGTGGCTCGGGCCGGTGCGTACGTCACCGGCGGTGCGCTGATCGCCTCCAACGGGTCGCCCGCGCCGGAGAACGAATCGCACAACAGCCACATCACCGGCTGGTCCACCGCCGATCCGCATCCCGATGTGCCGAGCCCGGTGGTGACCTACCCGGATCCGTCGCCGGACTCCGTCCCGCCGGATCTCGGGACCTCCACGCCGCGGCACGCCCCGGCGGCACCGGCACCGGGACTCGCACTGCCGGAACACCACGGCACGGATGCGTTTCCGGGTCTGCAGTTCCCGCAGGGCAGCCAGTCGCCGCTGACGTTCGGTGAGTTCCCCGGGACGACCGGCGGTGAATCTCCCGACTCCCATTTCCCGTTCCCCGAGTCGAACCACGGGTTCGGCGGCAACGGTGTCTTCGATTCACCGGATTTCGGTGGCGGACACGGGCTTTCGATGCCCGGATTGCACACCTCGAGTGCTCCGTTCGGCTTCGGCGCCGAGGATTCGGGTCCGGCGTCGAGTTCGGGCGGACTCGACCTGCCCGGTGCCGCCCGCGCGACCGACGAGCAGCGCGAGGACTCCGACCTGTCGGGTGCCGACCCGCACCCCACTACGCCGTTGCTCGGCCACGGCCTCGGGCTTCCCGGCACCAACGGTCTGCACCTGCCCGGTATGAACGGTCTCGGCGCGGGCGGTTTCGGCTCCGACAACGGACTTCAGGACGGACACGGCGCCTTCGACGGAGTCGGGGACGGTGGTCCGGGAATCTTCCTGGGCACCGAGATGAAGGTGGACGCCCACGTCGGCTTCGACGGCATCTGGGTCACGACCGAGACGAAGGTCGACTTCGCCGTGGGCGACGTCGGACATCAAATCGACGACTACGGCAACTGGCTGGGCAACAGCGCGCACCAATTCCCCGGGTTCACCACGCAACCCGACGCCACGGCTGCGGCAGGGCAGAGCGTCGGCCCGGCCGCCGATGTCACCCGCGCGGCGGGTACCTCCGCCGACGGCGTGACTGTTCCCGTACCCGGAGCGACCGCATCGGCCGCACAGTCGGGGGCCGCGCATCCCGCTTCCGCGGCACCCGGACCCGGCGCCGCGGCACCCGGACCCGGCGCCGCGGCACCCGGCTCGCCGGCGTTCGCGCCGCAATCCGGACCGATGGCGGCATCGGCCGCTCCCGGCCCGACGTCGTTCTCCACCGCTCAGGCGTCCGCGCCGGTGACGAATGTCGCGGCACCGCAACCTGTTTCGACCGCACCGGTCGTCGCGGCACCGGCTCCGGTCGCGCCCGCTCCGGCGCCGGCGTTCGTCCAACCGGTCTCGGCGACGCCGCTGCAGACCACGATTCAGCCCGAGGCCGCCACCCATCCGATCGCGAATGTGATCACCACGCATGCGGGACCGTCTCCGCTGACCGCCCCCGCGGTGGCCGTTCCGGCGCTCTTCGACGACCGGCCCCGCCATACCGATGCCGTACTGCCGGGCGGCGGTGCGAACGATCCCTCGGACGGCGCCGGGCGGACCACCACCCACACGCCGACCACCACGTCGCACGGCACCGATGCGACGAAGACGCCCGCCGTGCCGAGCACGTCGCATGTACCCGGGACCACGCCCGGCGGTGAGCACACCACCACCCGTCCGGGCACCTCGACCGGCAGGGATTCGGCCGATCACGATTCCATCGACCGGCCCACGCCGACCGTAACGGTGCCCCGCGACACCGATTCCGGTCATCCCACCCGCACCCCCGGTACCACGCCGTCCGATACCGGCAGCGATTCCGGGCCGTCGACCTCCGCCGGCGCGGACGCGTCGACGCCGGGACATACCGCGACGCATGCGCCGGGCACCTCCTCGGGCGCCGACACCTCCGCGTCCGGCAACGCCGACGGTTCGACCGCACCGACCCACGGTTCCCAGCTGCCGACCCATGATCCGGATTCGGTTCCGACGCAGCAGGTTCCGACACAGCAGTCGATGCCGCCGAGCCGCGACCAGACCATTCCGACACACGAACCGACCGTGCCGACCGCGCAGCACACCGCACCCGTGGAGCCGCCGACCGTGATCAAACCACCGACCACCATCGATCCCGCGCCGAATGCGCACATTCCGGTGAAACCGGTTGCGGCCGTGACGGATTCGTACGATACGTCGCTGTGGTCCGATCCCGGCCACGGCCTGGCGACCGTGTCCGCCGCCGGATTGTCCGGCGGTTTGCACGAGACCACCTTCGCCGAGACGCATCACCCGGTGGACCATCCCGTCGATTTCCACGTGCTTCCGCTGTGACGGCGGTGGAGTCGCCGGGTGCCAAACATCCCGACGAGATGGCGCCGCTGCTCGCGCAGCTCGACGAACTGCTCGACCTGACCCGTGCCGCGGGCCGGGCCGACCTGACCGCGCGACTGGGGATGTCGCGGGCCCGGGTGGCCGACCCGCGCGTGCGGCTGGTGGTCGTCGGCGAACCCAAGAACGGGATGAGCACGCTGGTCAACGGTCTGGTGGGTAGCGCGGTCAGCGCGACCGGGAGCCAGGTCAGCGTTCCGGTGATCGCCGAATACGGTCCGGAGGCGACCGCCACACTGGTGCGCTCGCTGCCCGGCGGCCGCACCGAACGCCAGCCCGTCGACCCGCTGAATCCCGGCCCGGCCCTGAGTGCGGCCGGCGTGATCCGGGCCGAGTTCACCGATCCGAGCCCGCTGCTGGCCGAGGGGTTCGTGGTGATGGACGCGCCCGGCGCCGCCGCCGACGCGCCGACCACCTGGTCGCTGATCGCCGCGGCCGACGCCGTGCTCTACGTCAGCGACGCGGCCGCGGAATACACGGCCGAGCAGATGGCGCTGCTGCAGCGGATCCGGCAGGTGTGCCCGACCGTGGTGTGCGTGCTCAACAAGATCGATCGCTACGGCCACTGGAGCCAGGTGCAGCAGCGCAACCGCGAGCTGCTCGACGCCGCCGGTCTGGGTTTCGCGGTCGCCCCGATCTCCGCCGACCTGCATCTGCGTGCCGGTAACGATCATCGCCGCGATATCGAATCCGGTGTGCCGCAACTGATCGACCATCTGCGCGGATACGTCCTCGCCCGCGCGGACGCGGTCGCCAGGGAGGCGGCGCTGCGTGATATCCGCACCATCACCGACCAGCTGGGGCTGGCGTTGCGCAGTGAGGCCGAAACCCTGCGTGATCCGCGGCGCTACACCGCGATCACCGATCAGTTGCGCACCGCGCGCGCCGAGGCCGCCGATCTGCGTCACCGCAGCGCCAACTGGCAGGTCACCCTCGCCGACGGCTGTTCGGAACTGATGGCCGATATCGAGCACGATCTGCGGCACCGGTTGCGCAGTCTGGTCCGTCACGCCGAATCGGAGATCACCAAGCGCGATCCGGCCCGCAGCTGGGACGAATTCGGCGCCGATCTGGACTCCCGGATCTGTGAGGCGGTCGAGGAGAATTTCGTCGTCGCCCACTATCGCGCGGTGGAACTGGCCGAGCAGGTGACCGCGAAATTCCCCGCCGACTCGCGCGATGTGCCGCTGCCCGATCTGCGGCTCGAGGATCCGGGCGACGTGCTCGAACCCGTGGCCTCGCTGGAGCCGCTCGACACCGCCAAGGTGAGTTTCACCTCGTCACTGCTGAACGTTATGCGCGGTTCCTATGGTGGCCTGCTCATGGTCGGTCTGCTCACCAGCTTGCTGAAAATGCCGCTGGTGAACTGGTATTCGGGTGTGGCCGCCGCCCTGCTGGGTATCAACGCGCTGTGGGAGGACCGCAAGCTGCGCCGGGATCGGCGTCAGTCCGAGGCCAAGGTGGCGGTCGCCCGCCTGATGGACGATGTGATCTTCCAGGTCGGCAAGGAATCGCGGCACCGGCTGCGCGCCATGCAACGCATGTTGCGCGACCACTTCACCGACCTGGCGGACCAGACGCTGCGGTCGGTGGACGAATCGCTGCGCGCGGCCGAGGAGGCGGCGGCGATCAATTCGCCGGAGAGCCGCGAACGGCGCCTCACCGAAATCGAGCGGTCGATGGTGCGGTTGCGGGAGATCCGCGAAAACGCCGACGTGCCCTGATGTTTCCGGGTGGTCCGGAGCCGTCCGGACCACCCGAACTCGTCAGCCCGCCGGATGGGCCGGGCGGAATTTTCCCGCACCGGTGGCCTGCTCCGCGCGGATCACGTGCATGACCGCGTTGATCAATGCCAGGTGGGTGAACGCCTGCGGGAAATTGCCCAGATGCCGTCCGGTATAGGGGTCGATCTCCTCGGCGTAGAGCTTGAGCGGGCTGGCGTAGCCGAGCAGCCGTTCCAGCAGATGCCGCGCCCGGCGCACCTCGCCGATCTCCACGAGCGCCGACACCAGCCAGAACGAGCAGATGGTGAAGGTGCCCTCCGCGCCGGACAATCCGTCGTCGGTGGTGTCGGTGCGGTAGCGCAACACCAGACCGTGCTGGGTCAGATCGGAGGCGATCGCCAGGACCGTGGCGCGCACCCGCGGATCGGTGGGCGGCAGGAAGCGCAGGAGGACGACCAGCAACAGCGAGGCGTCGAGGGTGTCGCCGCCGTAGGTTTGGGTGAAGATGCCTTTGTCGTTCACACCATGGGTGAGGACATCGGCCTTGATCTCTTCGGCGAGTGCGGCCCACTTTTCGGCGTAGTCGTCCTCGCCGTGCAATTCGGCGAGTTTCGCGCCGCGATCCAGCGCGACCCAGCACATCACCTTCGAGGACGTGAAGTGCTGCGGTTCGCCGCGCACCTCCCAGATGCCGCGGTCGGGTTTGCGCCAGTTCTCGATGGCCGCCTCGACCTGACGCTTCAGCATCGGCCACAACGTCTCGGGCACCTGCTGCCGCGATTTCACGTGCAGGTACACCGAATCCAGGATGGTTCCCCAGATGTCGTGCTGCTGTTGCTGAAACGCGCCGTTGCCGATGCGAACCGGTTTGGCGCCGTCGTAACCGTGCAGATGCGGGATTTCGGACTCGTCGAGATCGCGTTCCCCGCCGATGCCGTACATCACCTGAAGCGGTTGCGCCGCACCGTCTTTCGCGGTCGCGACATCGTGCAGGAAGGCGAAGAAGTCGTCGGCCTCCCGGTTGAGCCCCAGCGTATAGAGGCCCCACAGCGCGAAGGTGGAGTCGCGTACCCAGCTGTAGCGGTAGTCCCAGTTGCGTTCGCCGCCCGGCGTTTCCGGCAGGGAGGTGGTGGCGGCGGCCATCAGGGCGCCGGTCGGAGAGTAGATCAGGCCCTTGAGTGTGAGCGCACTGCGCTGCAGATAGCCGCGCCACGGATGATCCGGGAACTTGCCGAGAGTGATCCACTGCCGCCAGCATTCGGTGGTCTGCCACATCTTCTGCGCGGCCTCGGCGAAGGTGCTGGGGGCCGGCAGCGCCGACCAGGACAGCGCCACGAACAACTGATCGCCCTCGCGCATGCGGGTGCGGGCGCGCGCCTCGCGCCCCTCCAGGCCCAGCCGCATATCCGTGGTGAGAACCAGTTCCCCGCAAGGCAATTCGTCGTGGGCGCAGGTGGCGGTGGCGGTGGCGCGCTCGTAGACCTCACCGGTGTATTCCCAGTTCGCGGGCGCCCGGTGATAGTCGAAGGCCGGTTCGCAGCTCATCTGCAGTTCGACCACGCCGCTGACACATTTCACGGTGCGCAGCAGGATGTGCTCGGCGTCCCAGTCCTCCGGGGTGCGGCGGTAGCTGCGGCTGCGCTTGTCGTTGTTGTGCCAAGGCCCCAGGACCAGCGCGTCGCGCACGATGATCCAGCCGGTGTCGGTCTGCCAGGTCGTCTCCACGATCATGCCGCCGGGCAGGTAGCGCCGCGCCGTCGGCACGTTCACGCCGTAGGGACCCAGCCGGAAATGCCCGGCGCTGCGATCGAGCATGGCGCCGAACACGCTGGGCGAATCCGGGCGCGGCAGGCACATCCACTCGACCGCGCCGTTGCGTGCGATGAGGCAGCAGGTTTCGCAATCGGAGAGGAAGGCGTAGTCGTCGATCGGCGGATACGACGACTTGTGCACGACGCCCGCCGAGATGGGCAGGTAGTTCGCCCCTATCTCCGCATCGGAGATATCGCCCAGGGCGTCGCGCGGCGGAGACATGTCGTCGAGCGTCTCGATGAGGGGTTGTTCGGTGATCGGTTCGTCGTAGGACGCCATACAGCCATCATGGTGGATTCCGGCCGCGTTCGCCGGGACTGTCGGCGCTCGATATCGGCCGGTCGGCATGCCCCGCGGCCGGCGCACCCGTGACCTACTAGGCTGGTGGACGTGCATCATGTCGCGGGCTGGTGGGACGGCTTCGAGTTGTGGGTGGCCGGATTGCCGTTCCTCCCGCAGTTCGTCGTGGTTCTGGTCGGGGCGGTGCCGGTCAGTTTCCTGATCGCCTACCTGCTCGATCGTGGACTGCGGATCGTGCTGCGACTGCTCGGCCGGGACCGGTCGGCCGCCGCCGAGACCGACCTCGCGACCGCCGGCGCCGCATCCGAGATCGAGTCCGATGCGGCGACCCTCGCGCCGCCCGAGCCGGTGCTGGCCGGCGCCTCGATGCACACTCCCGGTCCGATGCCGAAGGAAGCGATCTGATGCCACGCTCACGGGTCCAGCTGGCGCTGATCGCGCTGCTCGTGCTGATCGTCGTCGCCTGGTTGCTGACGCGATAATCCCCCGCTGTCGGAGGTTGCAGGTACTGTGCAGCCCATGCCAACCGATGAGGAATTCGTCGACCTCGAGCAGCTCCTGGAGATCGAGGACGGCCCCCGACTGATCGCGACCCACTACACCACCGCCGACGAGGCGATCGAGATGGTGCGCGCCGCGCAACTGCTCGGTCTGGGCGTGCGGCTGCAGAACCGGCTCCGCGCCGACGAGCCCGACGAGGACGGTGAGGAGATCGCCGTCGAGGAGTGGGTGCTCGACCTCTACGAGAGCCCGCCCGAGTCCGCCGACGAGGAATAGGCCGGCCCGATCGGCTCGTGCCGGACGTGCCCACACCGGGGTTCGCGTGACTGTGGTCTTCACCACCGTCGGCGCGGGCCCCGGGTCTCGTTTCCGGGGCCGTCGGGTGGCCGCCGGGAATCCGAAACATGAATACTTCCCGCCGGTCATCGGCGGGTTTCGCGGACTCGCCGGGCCGGGCGGATTTCCTCTTCGACCGATTCGCGCGGTTCCGGGCGCTCTGTTAGAGTCTGCCCGTGTCATCGAGCGTTGTTCCGCAGGTCCGCCATGAATTGGCGTTGATCGCGGTCGGCTGTCTCGTCGTCGCGGACATTCACTGTCGTCGATAGCTGATCGGACACGCTGCGCCTTCTCCATCGGACCGGCGCACATATCTTCCGCAGCGTCTCCATCCCCCGCGGCTCTGCCGCACGCGCCACTGTCCGGTATCCACCGGGGCAGGTCTACCGCTCAATCACAGTTACATCCGCCCCGGCAGTAGTGTGCCGGTGGCGGGCGGCAGGAAAGGTCGCTTCCATGTCTCGCAGATCGTCCAGCAGATCCTGGTTCTCGGTGCGCCGAGGGCGCATCGCCGTAGCGCTCACCGCGCTGGCGGCCGTGGGACTGACCGCCGCCTGCAGTGGTGGTTCGAGCGACACCGCGGGTGGCAACGCCAGCAGCGGTGGCGGGCAGCTGACGCTGTTCGCCTACTCGGTCGCCAAGCCGGGCTACGACAAGGTGATCGGGGAATTCAACAAGACCGAGGCAGGCAAGGGCGCGCAGATCCAGCAGTCCTACGGCGCCTCCGGTGACCAGTCCCGCAAGGTGAAGGACGGGGCGCAGGCCGACGTCGTCAGCTTCTCGGTCGAGCCCGACATCACCCGGCTGGTGGACGCCGGACTGGTCGACTCGAACTGGAATGCCGACGCCAACAAGGGCGTGCCGTTCGGTTCGGTCGTCGTGATCGCCGTCCGCAAGGGCAATCCCAAGGGCATCCACGACTGGAACGACCTGCTCAAGCCCGGCGTCGAGGTGGTGACCCCGAACCCGTTCAGCTCCGGCTCGGCCAAGTGGAACCTGCTGGCGCCCTATGCCGCGGAGAGCGACGGCGGTAAGAATCCGCAGGCGGGCCTGGACTACCTGGGCAAGCTGATCTCCAAGGACCACATCAAGGTGCAGCCGAAGTCCGGCCGGGAGGCGACCGAGACCTTCCTGCAGGGCACCGGTGACGTGCTGCTCAGCTACGAGAACGAGGCGATCTTCTCCGAGCGCAGCGGAGATCCGATCGAACACGTCATCCCGCCGACCACCTTCAAGATCGAGAATCCGGTGGCCGTGACGAAGAACGCCAAGAACCCGACCACGGCCGTGGCGTTCAAGGACTTCCTGTACTCGCAGGCCGGTCAGAAGGCATGGGCGGAGGCCGGTTTCCGTCCCGTCGATCCCAAGGTCGCCGCGCAGTACAGCAAGGATTTCCCGGCGCCGCAGAAGCTGTGGACGGTCGCCGATCTGGGCGGGTGGAAGCAGGTCGACAAGGATCTGTTCACCCCCAACACCGGCAGCGTCGCGGTGCTCTACGACAAAGCCACCAAGTAAACCGGTGGCCCGGAGCGCACGGAATACTGGATAACTGTGACTGACAGCAGTACGAAGGCCGAGATCGGCAGTAGTACCGACGCCGGGACCCCTGGTCCCGGCGTTTCCGGGCAGCAGCAGAAGCGGTCCGCCGGTCCGGCCTGGCGGTCGCGGCTCACCGGATCGGCCGGCTCGCTCGGCCTCGCGATCACGGTGCTGTGGCTGAGCCTCATCGTCTTGTTGCCGCTGGCCGCCCTGACGGTCCATTCCTTCGACGACGGGTGGTCCGGATTCTGGGACGCGGTCACCGCGCCCGCGGCACTGGACGCGCTGCGGGTGACCGTCCTCGTGTCGGTGGTCGTCGCCGTGATCAACGTCGTCATGGGCACGGTGGTGGCGTGGGTGCTGGTGCGCGACGATTTCCCGGGTAAGAGCTTCGTCAACGCCCTGATCGATCTGCCGTTCGCGCTGCCGACGATCGTGGCGAGCATCGTGCTGCTGTCGCTGTACGGGCCGCAGAGCCCGGTCGGTATCCACCTGAACGCCACCCAGCCGGGATTGGTGGTGGCGCTGGCGTTCGTGACCTTGCCGTTCGTCGTGCGCTCGGTGCAGCCGGTGCTGATCGAAGCGGACAAGGAAGTGGAGCAGGCCGCGGCCTCGCTGGGCGCGAACAACCTGACCATCTTCCGGCGAGTGGTGTTGCCGTCGCTCGCGCCGGCCATCATCTCCGGCGGTGGCCTCGCCTTCGCGCGCGCCATCGGCGAATACGGGTCGGTGGTGCTGATCGGTGGCAATATCCCGCGCCGTACTCAGGTGGCGTCGCAGTACATCCAGCAGCAGATCGAGGTGGACCGTCCGGTGAACGCGGCGGCCGTTTCGGTAGCGCTGCTGGCGATTTCCTTCGCCACCCTGCTGATCCTGCGCGTCTTCTCCGAACGCACCGCCCGCAAGGAACAGGCCAGCCGATGAAACTGTCCGCCCCGTCCCGGATTTCGCTGCGCGTGATCGCGCTCGCGTATCTGATCGTGTTGCTGGTGGCTCCGCTGGTGATCATTCTCTGGCGCAGCTTCGAGCACGGCATCGGCGCCTTCCTCGATTCCATCACCACACCCGCCGCGATCTCGGCGTTCAATCTCTCGCTGTTGATCGTCGCGATCGTGGTGCCGCTCAATGTGGTCTTCGGAGTCATCACCGCCATCGCGCTGGTGCGCGGAAACTTCCGGGGGCGCACGCTGATTCAGGGTGTGGTCGATCTGCCGTTCGCGGTGTCGCCGGTGGTGGTCGGCGTATCGCTGATCATGCTGTGGGGTGTCGGCGGCTGGTTCGGCGGTCTCGACAGCTTCGGGTTCCGGGTGATCTTCGGCCTGCCGGGCATGGTGATCGCCACCCTCTTCGTCACGCTGCCCTTCGTGGTCAGCGAGGTCGTCCCGGTCCTGCACGAGATCGGCGACGATCAGGAACAGGCGGCGGCGACCCTGGGCGCCAACCGCTGGCAGACCTTCTGGCGCATCACCCTGCCGGCCATCCGGTGGGGCCTGACCTACGGCATCGTGCTCACCGTCGCTCGCGCCCTCGGCGAATTCGGCGCGGTGATCATGGTGTCGTCCGGACTGCCCGGCATTTCCCAGACCCTGACGCTGCTGGTGCACGGTCGCTACATCAACGACCACAACACCTTCGGCGCCTACTGCGCGGCGACCCTGCTCATGGCCATGGCGCTCGTCACGCTCATCCTGATGACTCTTCTCGAACGCAAGCGGGGCACTGCCAAATGATTACCGTCACCGACGCGAACAAGCGTTACGGTTCGTTCGCCGCCCTCGACAACGTCAGCCTGGACATTCCCTCCGGTGAACTGACCGCACTGCTGGGGCCCTCCGGTTCCGGGAAGTCGACGCTGCTGCGCTCGATCGCCGGCCTGGAATCGCTGGATTCGGGCATCGTGACCATCGCCGACCGCGACGTCACCCGGGTCTCTCCGCAGAAGCGCGATATCGGCTTCGTGTTCCAGCACTACGCGGCGTTCAAACATATGACCGTGCGCGACAACGTGGCGTTCGGGCTGAAGATCCGCAAGCGGCCGAAGAACGAAATCCGCAAGCGCGTCGACGAACTGCTCGGCATCGTGGGCTTGGACGGCTTCCAGCATCGCTATCCGGCGCAGCTGTCGGGTGGTCAGCGGCAGCGGATGGCGCTGGCCCGGGCACTGGCCGTGGACCCGCAGGTGCTGCTGCTCGATGAACCGTTCGGCGCCCTCGACGCCAAGGTGCGCCATGATCTGCGCACGTGGCTGCGCCGCCTGCACGAGGAAGTGCACGTGACCACGGTGCTGGTCACCCACGATCAGGAGGAGGCGCTCGACGTCGCCGACCGGATCGCGGTGATGAACGCCGGTCGCATCGAACAGGTCGGAACGCCCGAGGACGTATACGACCGTCCCGCCAACGAATTCGTCATGTCCTTCCTCGGCGCGGTGGCCAAGCTGAACGGACATCTCGTGCGCCCGCACGATATTCGCATCGGCCGCGATCCCGGTATGGCGTTGGCCGAACACGAGGGCACCGCGGAATCGGCGGGGGTCACCCGCGCGACGGTCGAGCGGGTCGTCCGCCTGGGTTTCGAGGTTCGCCTCGAACTGCGCAACGCGGCCACCGGCGATCTGTTCACCGCGCAGGTCACGCGCGGTGATGCGGAGGCGTTGCGGCTGGCCGAGGGAGAGACCGTCTTCGCCCGCGCCACCCGCATCCCGGAACTGCCGGCGGCCTGATCTCGCCCGCCGGCGCTGCCGGCTCGCTGTCGAGCGGACCCGTCTTCGGGTCGGCTGAAGCGCCTTCGTATTCGTGGGGCACTGGGGGAGCGGGTGTTTCGTCGAACGGCCACTCGCCGTCGAGCGGAGCCGCCCTCCCCGGTTCGCCGATGCGCATCCGCGTCCGTGCGGCGCTGCGGGAGTGAGCGTTTCGCCGGATGCGCCCACGGTTGCCGGACCGCCGGTATACGGTGTCCGAGGGTATTCGGACGTTTGCTGGCAAATCCGTACCGGTCGGTCGGTGTCGCGAAATGTCCACTGCGCGTATGAATTGCCTGATTTGTTACCGCAGGTGAACAGGTATATCTGCGGGATCGAGGGGTTCACCGCGAAGTGCGGCGGTTGAGCGGACAACTGATTGTCCGGTGCTTGGCAAGTTCTCAGCACAGTGATTGCCTGATGCCTGCTCGGGACATGTCAGCGAACGTACGCTCGTCGATCGAGGGGAATTGTGATGACGGTTGGGCTCGGAGTGAGTATCGGCACGGTCAACACGGTGTGCGCCATCGATACTGCTGAGAGCGGCAAGAACGCACGCGGTCGCAAGCGCGGCGGATCCGGTGGGCGCATACGGGCCTCCGGCCCGAGATCCGCGCTGCCACAGCAGCGCACGGCGCCGGGAACCTGGCGCACGACACTCACTTTCGACAGCAGCGGCGCCGCACGAGTCGGCCGGATCCCGCGCCACGGCCGTGCCGTGACCGATTTCGCCGATCTGACCGAGCGTGGACGCACCGCGCGGGTGCGTCATCGTTCGCTGTCCGCCGCCGATCTGGTGGCGACCGTGGCGCGCACCGTGGTCGCGGACGTATCCGCCCACGTGGTGGCCACCGCCGACGCTCGCAGTCCGGAAACCGCTGTCGCGGTGACACATCCGGTGAGTTACGACGAGGACCGGGTGCTGGAACTGCGTGAGGCCCTCGACGCGATCGGGTTGTCCCATGCCGCCCTGGTCGCCGAACCGGTGGCGGCCGCGGCCTGGCTGTCGGTGGCGCACGGGCCCCTGATGCCGGGCTTGGCGCTGGTCTACGACCTCGGCGGATCCGGGCTGACCGTGACCCTGGTGCGCATCGGCGCCGGCACTCCGGCCCGGCCGGTGATCGGGGAACCGTTGCGCTCCACCGCCTTCGGTGGCCGCGCCTTCGGCGCGAAGATGGCAGCCCAGGACGACTGGCGCGTCGGCGAATCGTCGGCGGCCGACTCCGCGATCACGGCACTGCGTACCGCGCACGTCCGCGAGTCGCTCGATGTGGTGTACGAATGCCTCGGACGAGCCCGCGTCACGATGGCCGATGTCGACTGTGTACTGGTCGTCGGCGGCGCCGCCCGTCCGCCCGAAGTCGCCGCGGTCCTGGCCTCGGCGCTGGCGCGGCCGGTGATCGTCGCCCCGGATCCGGAGCGCACGATCGCCGAGGGCGCGGCCATTTTCGCGCGCCGCGCCGCCGAATCGGTCCGGGAGAGCGAGGACGCCGAGGCACCCGAACGGCCCGAGCCGCCGCGCATGCTGCGCCGCCGCCTGACCCGGGTCGCGGTCACCGTCGCGGTCGCGGCCGGTGGCGCGCTGTTCGCGGCGACGGCGGTGGTGGGAGACGAAGCGGGAGCGCAATCCATGGGCGCCGGAATCGTGCACGTGCAGCGCTGACGGCGTGCCGCGCGGGCGGAACCCGACTCCGCGACTGCGCCCGCCGCAGCGGGCGCAGACCGGGTTTCGCCGGGTCGGCAACGCCCTGGTCGACCCGGCCTATCGGCCGATCCGTTGCTCGACAGCGCTCGCGCGGTCCGGGTCGCGATAGTTGTTGAGCACCACCGCGAGACATCCGAGGGCGATGACCGCGCCGGCCGCGAACATCGCCGGATAGCCGATGTGCAGCGCGTTGTGCAGCAGCGACAGCAGCGCCGGCGAACCGAATCCGAGGTAGCTCACCGAGTAGAACACCGCGGTCAGCCCGGCGAGATCGTCCGGCCGGGCGATCCGCTCGATCTCCTGCAGTCCGGCGACCATGCCGATACCGAACCCGAATCCGAGCACGGCCGCGGTCGCGATGACCGCCCACAACTGCAGAGTCGCCGCCGCGTACACCGACGCGGCCATGCCGGCCGTGGTCAGCGCCAGCGACAGCGCCGCGATCCGCGCGGTACCCGGCAGGTCGATCCGCCGCGCCCCCGACTGGATCGCGAAACCGCATCCGAGCGTGATCACCGTGATCAGCGCGGAGAACGCGATCGGCGTTCCGGCGATGCGGTCGGACGCCAGCGTCGGCAGGATCGCGTACGCGGCCGCGGCGGAGGTGAACAGCCACAGCGCCAGGGGTAATGCGATGCAGCGGAACCGCCGATGGCCCGCCGCCGGAATCCGCAGATCGTCGCGCAGCGGCTTGCGAACCGGTTGCGGCGCCACGGTTTCCGGTGCGCGCAGCACTCGGACGGCAGCGATCAGGCACAGCGCCACATTGATCAGATAGGCCAGGGTCGCGGGCCACGGCGCCCACTGTGCCAGCACGCCCGCCACTCCGGCTCCGATGGCGAAACCGCCGGTGAGACTCATCGCCGAGCGCCGAGCCCCGGTGCCGGGGGCCGAGGCGGGCCCGAACGGCGGTTGCGAGAGTTCCTTCAACCAGCTGCTGCCCACGGCCATCGCCAGCCCGAGACCGACTCCGCACAGGACGCGCCCGATCGACAGCATCGGCACGACGCCGGAACCGAAGGCCAGCAGTGTCGATCCCATCGCGGTGATCAGCGGTGCGGGCCGCATCAGCCGCCGCCTGCCGTAGCGATCCGACAGCGGTCCACCGATCAGCAGCGCCGGCACGATGCCCAGGACGTACTCGAACAGCAACAGATTCACAGTGGTGACCGGCAGGCCGTCGTTCTTGTACATCACCAGCAACGGGGTGAATTCGTTTCCGCCCCAGGCGATCGCGAAGATCGCCGCGGCCACGCCCCACCAGGCGCGAGGGGCGGTGGCGACGCGGGCCGGACGGAGGTCGACGGCGGCCGGTGCGGTCATCACAGTCCTCTCAGTTCGAGCTGGTGCACACCCGACAGATGGTCGGCGAGTGCGGTATCGAAGGCGGCGGGATCTCCGGCGGCGATCAGATCCGTCAGCCGCGCGTGCTGTTCCACGATGCGGGCGGTATTCATCGGCGCGCGGTGCAGGGCGGCGCTGTTCATCCGCCGCTGGCGTTCGCGGAGCGAGTCGTAGAACCCGGTGAGCAGCGGGTTGCCCGCGGCCACCACATAGCCGCGATGAAAGTCGGTGTCCTCGGTGGCGAAGCGCGACAGCGCCTGCCCGTCGGAGGCATCGAGGTTCGCGACGAGTTCGCGCTGGCGGGTGAGCGATTCGCGCAGTGTGTCGAGCAGCGGCGGGCGGTCGTCGGCGGTGAGGGCGCGCACCGCCGCGGTCTCCACGACATAGCGGGCATGTGCGACGTGTTCGGCCTCGTGTGAGGGGATCGGGACCACCAGCGCGCCGCGCTTGGGATACAGCCGCATCCAGCCCTCGGTCTCCAACCGCAGGAACGCCTCCCGGACCGGAGTGCGGGAGGTACCCAGATCGTTCGCGATCTCACCCTCGCTGATCAGCTCTCCGCCGGGCAGCGCGCCGGTCAGAATGCGCTCCTTGATCTCGCGATAGGCGCGCTCAGCGGCTGAATACGTCTTAGACACAAGTTGTAGCTTAGTCGGGACATGGGATGATTTGCCATGTGGGTGCGGACACGTCCGACCTGCCCTCGTGGTGCGTAGTGGCGGCCGCAGCCGATGTGACGCCCCGCACAGTACTGCCCGGTAATGCTGTTTGGGTTGCCGCTGAGCTGGGAATACGGCCGACTATCGGCGGGGTTGCGCGATCGTTTCCGGCAGGGCCGGTCGTCGGTGTTGACCTCCGCCGCTGTAGGTGTAACTATGGGAAACAGTTACCCATGCGAGATGGAGAGGCTGTGACGACGATGTCCGTTGCCGCGACGCCGGAAGTAGACCCTGTGGTCGCCGAGGCCATGGAATACGCCCAGAAGCTGCTCCTGCTGTCCGAGGGGTCGGTCAACAAGCACTTCGATCCGTTCACCGACATCGACTGGGACAACCCCGACTTCGCCGCGACCGCCGGCGAGAAGCGGTGGATCCTTCCGGAATCCGCCGACCCGCTGGGGCGTCACCCCTGGTACAAGGCGCTGTCGGACGAGCAGAAGATCGCCCTCGGCAAGTACCGCCAGGCCAATGTCGCCAAGGTCGGCCTGCAGTTCGAGTCGATCCTGATCAGCGGCATGGTCACGCACAACTTCAGCCTGCCCAACGGTTCGCCCGAGTTCCGGTACTGCTCCCACGAGATGATCGAGGAGCACAACCACACCCTGATGTTCCAGGAGATGGTCAACCGAATCGGCATCGACGTGCCGGGGATGGGCCCGCTGGTCCGCAAGCTCCGCTACTTCGCCGCACCGGTCGCCGCCCGGTTCCCGAACCTGTTCTTCATGGCGGTCCTCGCCGGTGAGGAGCCGATCGACCACATCCAGAAGCAGATCCTGCGCTCCGGCGAGGAAGTGCATCCGATCATGCGCGGAGTCATGGCGATCCACGTCGCCGAGGAGGCGCGCCACATCTCCTTCGCGCACGAATTCCTGAAGAAGCATGTGCCGGAGTCGAATCCGGCCGCGAAGTTCGTACTGTCGTTGGCCATGCCGATCGTGATGTGGATCCTCGGCCGGTCCATCGCCACCCCGCCGAAGTCCTTCTTCAAGGAGTTCGACATCCCGGAGGACGTCCGCAAGGAACTGTTCTACGGCTCCGCGGAGGCGCAGCAGACCTTCGCCGACTACTTCATCGACGTGCGGGCGCTGGCCAAGGATCTGGGCCTGATGAACCCGATCTCGAAGAACGTCTGGAAGCTGCTGAAGATCGACGGTCCGGCCAGCCGGTACCGCTCCGAGCCGCAGCGCGCCAAGACCAAAGCCGCCTGAAGGGTAGCCATACAGTGCCGTATGTAGTCACCCAGTCGTGCTGCAGCGACGCCTCCTGCGTCTACGCATGCCCGGTCAACTGCATTCATCCCACGCCCGACGAACCGGACTTTCTGACGGCGGAGATGTTGTACGTCGACCCCGCGGCATGCGTGGATTGCGGGGCGTGTGCCACGGCCTGCCCGGTGGACGCCATCACCTCCTCGAAGAAGCTCACCGCGGAGCAGAAGCCGTTCATCGAGATCAACGCCGATTTCTATCGTCAGGCGCGTCCGCGCCCCCTGCTGGCCAAGCCGGTGCCCGCCGCCGAGGTCGACACCGATCGGGGCGCGATGCGCGTCGCGATCGTGGGTTCGGGCCCCTCGGCGATGTATGCCGCCGACGAGCTGCTCACCCAGCCGGAGGTGACGGTGACGGTGTTCGACCGGCTGCCGGTGCCCTACGGCCTGGCCCGCCACGGTGTCGCACCCGACCACACCCGGACCCGGCAGGTGAGCCGGTTGTTCGATGTGATCTCCGCGCAGCCCGGATTCGGGTCGTACCTGAATGTGGCGGTGGGCGACGATATCTCGCACGCCGAACTGCTCGACCACTTCGACGCGGTGATCTACGCGGTGGGCGCCTCCTCCGACCGCAAACTCGGTATCCCCGGCGAGGGCCTGCCCGGCAGCCTGTCCGCGACCGAGTTCGTGGCTTGGTACAACGGCCATCCCGACTACGCGCAGCGCAGTTTCGATCTGACGCAGCGGCGCGCGGTGATCGTCGGCAACGGCAATGTCGCGCTCGACGTGGCCCGGATTCTCACCATGGATCCCGAACTGCTCGATGCCACCGAGGTGTCGCCGGCGGCGCTGGACGCACTGCGGCACAGCAAGATCGAGGAAGTGGTGATCGTGGGTCGCCGCGGCCCGGCCGAATCCGCCTTCACCGTCCCCGAATTCGTGGGGCTGCTCGGCTCCGATCTCGACATCGTCGTGGAAGGTGATGTGCCGGAACCGAC
This sequence comes from Nocardia violaceofusca NBRC 14427, assembly GCF_963869435.1. Taxonomy (NCBI): domain Bacteria; kingdom Bacillati; phylum Actinomycetota; class Actinomycetes; order Mycobacteriales; family Nocardiaceae; genus Nocardia; species Nocardia violaceofusca. The sequence goes on along the minus strand of NZ_CAWMPM010000035.1, from coordinate 50,233 downwards.
TCCGGACATGCCGCAGAAGATCGAGCAGAAGCTGAAGTTGCTGCGCAGTGTGGCCGACCGCCCGGTGGGCGCGCGCAAGCGCATCGTCTTCCGCTATCTGTCTTCGCCGGTGGCGCTGGTCGGTACCGACCGGGTGACCGGAATCGAGCTGGTGCGCAACGAACTCGTCACCGACGAGGCCGGTGTCACCCGGGCCGTCGCGACGGAGGAGACCGAGACCCTGGATACCGCATTGGTTCTCGCCTCGGTGGGTTACCGCGGTGTGGCCGTGCCCGGGGTGCCGTTCGACGAGCGCGCCGGTGTCATCCCGAACGCCGACGGCCGGGTGCTCGAATCCGCCGACGGCGCGGTGGTTCCGGGAACCTACGTGACCGGCTGGATCAAGCGCGGCCCGACGGGCTTCATCGGCACCAACAAATCCTGCGCACAGCAGACGGTGCGGCAGCTGGTCGACGACTTCAACGCCGGCCGCCTGCGCCGGCCCACCGCAGACGCCACCGATTTCGATCGGCTGGTCCAGCGCCGCCGCCCCGACGCGGTGCGCGGCGGTGCCACGGCCCAGCCGTGGTGGAAGCGCAAGCTGCTCGCTCGCTCCTGAGCCGGATACCTCGACCGACCGCCCCGATCCGTCCGGATCGGGGCGGTTGTCGTTTCGGCAACCATCCAGCCATTCGGCATGACGCCTCGAATTCGGTCTCGTGAATGTCATTGTCGCAATTCCATAGAAAACCGGTCGGTATTCCATGGGATCAACTGTGAAATGGCCAGTTTTGCCAGCTATTCTCCTGCGGTAGGTGAATTCAGCCTTCCGATCTTGTTCTCCACTGTGCTCTAGCAGGTCTTTTGTGTGTTCGGCCGGTGAGTGTGAAAGCTTTTCCGCCCATTCGGTTTCCGTGATCGAGACCGACCAGCTAACCTGTGTTCGCTATTTGGTAAACGACCGCGACCGCATGGTTGAACCACTGGGGCCGTGGTCTCGGTGCGTTGACGGGATGGCAATGACGGTTGGCTTCGGCATGAGCATCGGCACAGTGAATTCCGTGTGGGCGGCAACTGCCGGTGATCGCGACCGTCCGGCGGTCCGCGTGCGCCGCACGGCGGTTACCGTCGACCGATCCGGCGCGGTGCGGGTCGGGGGAGTGCCTCGATTCGCGCCGGTGGTCACGGATTTCGCCGATCTCACCCAGCCGCGCGAGCCCGTGTCGCTGGGCGGCCTGATCCGATCCTCGGCCGATCTGGTCGCGGCGGTGGCGACCTGCCTGATCGATCCCAGCGCTCCGGAGGCCGGACCGGTCCTCACCCATCCCGCCTGCTACACCGACCGGCAGATCGCGTCGCTGCAGTACGCGCTGCATCGCCGCGGCGCCTTCGATGTGATTCTGATGCCCGAACCGGTGGCTGCGGTGGAATGGCTCGACGACGAATACGGCGTCACCGCAAGCAGTTCCACGCTCGTCTACGATCTCGGCGCCAACAGTCTGGACGTCGCGGTGGTCCGGACCGAGGCCGAATGGAATCAGCGCGGAGTGCTCGGCTCGGCGCTGCGATCCGATGCCTACGGCGGCCGGCCGCTGGGCGCCGTCCTGGCACGCTACGCACGGACCCTGGCTCCGGACGTGCCGGTCCCGGTGTCGAAGGTGGTGCCGGCCGAGGACACCCGTCGCCTGCGGACGTGGCATGTGCGCAATTCCCTTCGGGTGGTGCGCGATTGCCTGCAGAGTGCGCGGGTGAGCATCGACGACATCGACCGCGTGTTGCTGGTCGGGGGCGCCGCGCGGCCGGTCGAGGTCGCGGAGGTGCTGGCCGAATTGGGCCCCCCGGTAATCGTTCCGCCGGATCCGGCGCATACGGTCGCGACCGGTGCCGCCATCGCCTCGGCCCGATTCGCCGCGAGCAACAGCAGTGTCGGGCGGTATGCCCGGGGCGCCGCGGTCGTGTCCTCCGCCGCGGTCGTCTCCGCTCTCGCGATGTCGGCGGCGACCATGATCGGCGGTGGCCCGGTCGGTACCGACGGGCCGATCATGGAATTCGCCCCCGCGCTGGCCGGTCCGGCGGACGCGTTGCGGGAGCAGGTCGGTGAGCTGCCGCAGCCGCCGGGATTCGGCGCCGGATTCGCGGCGCTGGCGGCCCGCGCCGACACCCTGATGGGCACCTCGCTGTCCGGTTTGCGCGGCTACGCCGGTGCGGCGCACGACTTTTCGCGCAGCATGACCGATCGGGTGGAGAACGCGCTGCGCGACTACGGTGCCGTGACACCCTGCGTGCCGCCCCGCGCGAGGACCTACTCCGACCCGGCGCGTTTCACCAATCCCATGCCGTTCGTGAACTCGGGTGCGGCGGCGCTCCTGGCCGCCGGCGCCGCGGCCCGTAACCTGCCCGGCACGGGACACCCCGGTCAGCCGGGATCCGGTGACCAGGGCACCCCACCCGCCGGCGGCTCGACACCCGGAAACTCGTCGAAGCCCGGGAACCCGGCGCCGAAACCCGCCGGCACAGCGGACGGTTCCATCACGCCCGCGCCCGGTACGAACCCCGCGCCCAACGGCGATACGACCGCGACCACCGGTGCGACGTCAGGAGATTCGCATTCCGGCGATACCGCGTCCACTCCGGGGTCCGGACACTCGGGCGGCACCGCCGACAGCGGTGCGGGCTCGGGCGCGACGTCGGAGGCCGACGCGAATTCGGCCGGGGGTTCGAGTACATCATCGAACGGCTCGGGTTCGACCAGCGCCGAATCGCATGGGCCGCGTGGCGACTCCGCGAACTCCGGGGGAACGCAGAATTCGGGCGCAGAGAACTCGGGTGCCGAGAACTCGGGTACGGACCACTCCGATACACGGAGCTCGGAAGCCGCGAACTCGGGCGCGGCACACTCCGATGACGCCACGAACTCCGGCACCGGAACGAACCCCGGTAGTGCGGGAACGACCGGCGACGCCACGAATCCGAACGGTACGGCGAACGCGGGGGACCACGCGAAGCCCGGTCCGCCCGCTCCCGCCGGCGGCGGCACCGATTCCGCGCCCGCCGCAGGAGCCCAATCCGGCCCCGGCACATCGTCTTCCGATCCCGTCCCCGGCGCCGGAACGGCCCGGACTCCCGGCCCCGGGGGCAGCACGGCCACGCCTCCCGGCGGCGCCACCCGCCCCGGCGCGACGAACCCCGCCCCGGCGGCCCCCGTCCGCCCCGGCATCGTCGCGCCGAGCCACCCCGGTCTGGGCGCCACCCCCGGTGGTGGCTTCCACGGTGGTGGACTGGGCGGTGGGCTCGGCGGTGGTTTCCATGGCGGTTTCGGTCACTGACACCGCTCACCGAGCGGGTTCGGCCACCGATGCCGGGCCTGCGACTACGAGGCTGTGTGCTGATCCAGGACGTCGAGGTAGTGCTGGTTGGACATGATGCCGAGCAGATTGCCGAACGGGTCGATCACCGAGGCGGTGACGAAGCCCGGACCGCGTTCGGTGACGGGCTGATGTTCGGCGGCGCCGAGTTCCCGGAGCCGCCGCAGAGACGCGTCCAGATTGTCGACATGCCAGTACAGCAGCGCGCCGCCGGTCCGGTGGGCGGGGTCCGGGCAGTAGCGGCGGTCGATGATGCCGAGTTCCTGCCGGTAGTCGCCGATGCGGAATTCGATATAGCCCGGAACTTCGAAATACGGTGCGGTATCCAGTAATTCGCTGTACCAGTGCTTGGCGGCGTCCAGGTCGTCGGCGTAGTAGGACACGGTCGTCATTCCTCGCAGCATGGGTTTCTCCTCGGTCGTTGCGGTGTCTCATACGATCTTCGCGCGCAAAGTGCTCACCGAATGAGCACTTTGTTGGGCAGAATTGCCGCATGCGCGCCGACCGTCTGATTGCCACGCTGCTCCTGATGCAGGCGAGGGGCCGGGTGACCGCCGCCGAGGTCGCCAGGGAGCTCGAGGTTTCCGTGGCGACCGCGCGCCGCGACCTCGAGGCGCTGTCGTCGGCCGGTGTTCCGGTCTATCCGCAGCCTGGTCGCGGCGGGGGCTGGGCGATGGTCGGCGGCGCCCGGACCGATCTCAGCGGAATGAAAGCCGACGAGGCGCGGGCGCTGTTCCTGCTGCTCGGTCCGGCCGCCTCGGGATCGCCGGCCACCCGCTCGGCGCTGCGAAAACTGTTGCGGGCCTTGCCGGAGACGTTTCGGGAGGAGGCGTTGGCCGCCTCGGCGGCGACGCTGATCGATCCGGCCGGCTGGGGCCGGCAGCCGCACGCCGAGCCGGCGGAGGTCGCGCTGTTGCAGCAGGCCGTCACCCGGCGGCGACCTGTCCGCTTCCGCTACGGTCCGGCCGGTCGCGACCGTGTCGTCGAGCCGTGGGGCGTCGTCGGCAAGGATGCGGTGTGGTACCTGATAGCCGGAACCGATCGAGGGCGCCGGACCTATCGGGTCGATCGGATGAGCGAGGTGACCGTCGAAGACGGCGTCACCGTCGTCCCGGCGGATTTCGACCTGGCGCAGGCGTGGTCGGAAATCGTCGAACAGATGGAACGCCGCCGCGGCGACGTGTCGGCGATCGTGCACGCCGATGCCGGGATCGTGCCGGTCCTGCGTGATCGGCTGGGCCGGCACTGCGTCGAGGACGGTCCGGTCGACGACGGCCGGGTACGGCTGCGGATCAGTGCGCACCTGCCGCGCGCGATCGCCGAACAGCTCGCCGGATTCGGGAGACGCCTCGAAGTCGTTGCCCCCGAATCGATTCGGCGCGAGCTGGCCGCGCTGGCGGCCGAACTCACCCTGATCTATCGCTGATCCGAGGGCTCAGCGAGCGGTGAAGCCACCGTCGACGGCGACCGCCGCGCCGGTGACGAAGCTCGCCTCGTCGGAGAGGAGGTAGGCGCACAGGGATGCGATCTCCTCCGCGCGCGCGATCCGGCCGAGGGGATGCAACGCCGCGACCGCTGCCTCGCCTTCGGGTGTCGCGCCCATCGACGAGCGGAAGGAGGGAGTATCCACCGCGCCCGAGACCAGGGCGTTGACCCGCACGCCCGCGGCGGCTGTCTCCAGCGCTACCGCGCGGGTCAGGCCGACCACGCCGTGTTTGGCCGCGACGTACGGAGCGACCGAGGCCATGCCGACCACGCCGAGGTTGGAGGCGTTGTTGAGAATCGCCCCGCCGCCGGACGCCAGCAGCGCCGGGACCTGGGATCGCAGACCGAAGTACACGCCGGTGAGATTCAGTTCCAGATCCGCCCGCCAGCCGTTTTCGTCGATGTCCTGCACCGGGCCGAAGGCGTTGACCGCCCCGGCGTTGTTGAATGCCGCGTCCAGCCGTCCGAATTCGTCGATCGCGGTGCGGGTGAGCCGCTCCACGTCCTCGGCGACGGTGACGTCGGTCGGCACGAAGACGGCCCGGCCGCCCTCGGCCCGAATGTCCGCGGCGATCCGGTCCCCGGCCTCCTTACCGCGAGAGCCCAGCACCACCGCGGCTCCCTCGGCCGCCACGCGCCGGGCCACGGCCGCACCGACCCCGCTGCTCGCGCCGGTGATCAGCACGACCTTCGATTCGAACCGGTTGTCCATCGTCGTCTCCATATCTGCTGTTTCCACATCCGTTGTCTGCCACGTGATCTCGCGGCAGCTGTCAGTCAAGTTGTGCGGAGCCGGCAAAGCTGGCGGGATTCGGACCTATAGTTGATGCGTCATGCAACGCTCGGGCCGGCATACCGCCGGGTAACGGAGGCGGAGCTGTCAGTGCGGATGCACGATCGGTGACAATGACTCGGTGAACAGTCCTCGACTGATTGCCCTGGATGTGGACGGGACCATCCTGCAGGCGGGCGCACCCATGAGTCCGCGGGTGCGTGCGGCGGTGCGCGCCGCGGTCGATGCGGGCGCCCACGTGGTGATCACCACCGGCCGCACCCTGCTGGCCACCCGTCTCGTGATGGAGGAGCTGGGACTCGAGGAGGGGCAGGCGCTGTGCTCGAACGGCGCTGTGCACGTCGACATTTCGAACTGGGAGCCGCTGGCTGTGCACACCTTCGACCCGGAACCGGCGGTCGCGACACTGCGTGCAGTGCTGCCCGACATGGTGCTGTCGGTGGAGAAGGTGGGTGTGGGCACCTGGGCCACCGGCTACTACCCCGGCAGTTTCCGGCTCGGCGAATTCCGCTTCGTCGACGATGCGGAGTTGAGCCTGGAACCCACCACGCGGCTGAACGGCTGGTGGCCGGGCGGCAGCCTCGACGAAATGATCGACGCCGTCGGCGAACTCGATCTCCCCGGCGCCGGCTGGGTGCACGGCGAGGACGAACCGTGGCTGGTCGCGTCCAAGCAGGGGGTGTCCAAAGGCTGGGCGCTGGAACAACTACGCCTGGCCCTCGACATCCCGCTGGAGCAGACCCTGGCCATCGGTGACGGGTACAACGATATCGAAATGCTCACCTGGGCAGGGCATTCCGTCGCCATGGGGAATGCCGTGGCCCCGGTCCACGAGCTCGCCGACGAGACGACCGCCGATATCGGCGAGGACGGGGCGGCCCTGGTGCTGGAGCGCTGGTTCGGGGGATGAGCCCCGGCGCGCGAAGCCGCGCGACCGACGCGAGGCCGAGCCCGAATCAGGCCGAGAGTTCGAGGGACAGCCGCCCGGCGGCGTGATAGCGGTCGAGCGCGACCTCCGTGAGAAGCCGGTGCGGCCCGATCGGGGGTGCGTGTACGAGGCCGGGTTCGGCGTCGGCCAGCCGATCGATGAGCAATCCGGGGGCGAGGAACCACGGGGCGACCATCACCCGGCGGGCTCCCCGGCTGCGCAGTTCCGACGCCGCTCGGGTCAGCGACGGCTGCGTGGTCGCGAAGCAGATCGCGGACCGCCAGCCGGTGCCGTGCGTGAGCGCCGCCGCGACTTCGGCGGTGATCCGGTTGGCGGCCGCGGACGAGGAGCCGACGGCTGCGACCGCGATACCCAGGCCGGCGTCGTCGCGATCGGCGCCGGCGTCGAACGCTCGATCCCGCAACGCCGCCACGAGCCGTGCGTCGGTTCCGAGCACATCGGCCTGCGTGATCCGCAGCAACGGATGCCGGTGGCGGGCGGCCGCCAGCATGCCGGGCAGGTCCACCCGGGCGTGAAACGCGCTGCCCAGCAGCAACGGAACGACGATGGCTTCGGTATGTCCCTGTGCCGCAACGGCATCGATGACCTGCTCCACCGAGGGAGTGTTCAGATCCAGGAATGCCAGTCGTACGTCGACATCCGGACGCTGTTGGGCGATCTCGGCGACTACGGCCGACATCGTCGCCGCGGACCGCGGATCACGGCTCCCGTGTGCGACCGCGATGAATGCCGGGGCGCGCCCGTTCCCGACTGCGGCAAGTCCGGTGCCGGAGGGCATCGCGGGCGCGGCGAACGGCCGCAGCGACCGCTCGCCGTTCCCGAATGCTCCACCGGCCGAACTCATCTCAGTTACCGACCTCGACCGAGGTCAGCACGTCGCCCACCAAGCCGGCGGCCAGGGTGTTACCGCCCGCCGGGTCGATGAGCAGGAAGCTGCCGGTGTAGCGGTTGACCCGATAGTCGTCGGCCGCGATCGGCTCCGCGACGCGCACCGAGATGCGGCCGATATCGTTGAGCGCCAGCGATTCCGGATTCGGATCGGCGGCCAGGTTCTGCTCGTCGAACCGCTCGATCAGCGCGCCGACGATGGCCTGCGTGGTCCGGGTGCCGTGCTTGAGCAGCAGGCGGGCGCCGGGCCGCAGCGGCTTGTCGCCGAGCCAGCAGACGGTGGCGTCGAACGAATCGATCGGTTCGGGTGCGTCGGCGGCCGCGACGATGGTGTCGCCTCGGGAGATGTCGACGTCGTCGGTGAGCAGCAGGGTCACACTGCGGCCGGGCTGGGCCGAGGGCAGTTCGCCGTCGGCGGTGTCGATGCGGTCGACCGTGGTCCGGATACCGGAGGGCAGCACCACGACCTCGTCGCCCTTGGACACCACGCCCGCGGCGACCTGTCCCGCATATCCGCGATAGTCCGGATACTCCGCCGTCCGCGGGCGGATCACGTACTGGACGGGGAAGCGCAGACCCACCTGATGGCGGCCGGTGCTGTCGGCATCGACCGGCACCGACTCCAGGTGCTCGATCAGCGACGGACCGTCGTAGAACGGAGTTTTCTCCGACCGCGACGCGATGTTGTCACCGTGCAGCGCCGACACCGGAATCTCGACGACGTCCTCGGCGGCCCAGCCGAGTTTGCTCGTCAGCTCGGTGAACTCGGTCACGATCTGGGCGAAGACCGCTTCCGCATCGTCGACCAGATCGATCTTGTTCACCGCCAGCACCAGCTTCGGCACACCCAGCAGCGCCATCACCGCGGCGTGGCGCCGGGTCTGCTCGATGACGCCCTTACGGGCGTCGACCAGCAGGATCACCAGCTGTGCCGTCGACGCGCCCGAGACGGTGTTGCGGGTGTACTGCACGTGGCCCGGGGTGTCGGCGAGCACGAAGGACCGCTTCGGCGTCGCGAAGTACCGGTAGGCCACATCGATCGTGATGCCCTGTTCGCGTTCGGCGCGCAGCCCGTCGACCAGCAGCGAGAGATCGGGAGTGGCCAGACCCTTGTCGACCGAGGCCCGGGTGACGGCGTCGATCTGGTCGGCCAGCACCGATTTCGTGTCGTAGAGCAGACGTCCGACCAGTGTGGACTTGCCGTCGTCGACACTGCCGGCGGTGGCCAGTCTCAGTAGGTCGGACATCAGAAATAACCCTCTCGCTTGCGGTCTTCCATGGCGGCCTCGGAGACGCGGTCGTCGCCGCGGGTCGCGCCACGTTCGGTGAGTCGCGACGCGGCGACCTCGGCGAGGATGTCGTCGTTGGTCGCGGCATCGGAAAGTATTGCGCCGGTGGTGGATCCGTCACCGACGGTGCGGTAGCGCACCGACTTGACGACCAGCTCCTCACCCTCGCGCGGACCACCCCAGGAACCCGGGGTCATCCACATGCCGTCACGCTGGTACACCGGCCGCTCGTGCGCGTAGTAGATGGTCGCGAGTTCGACGTTCTCACGCGCGATGTAGCGCCAGATGTCGAGTTCGGTCCAGTTGCTCAGCGGGAACACCCGCACGTGCTCACCGGGCGCGTGCCGGCCGTTGTACAAGTTCCACAGTTCCGGGCGCTGCCGCTTCGGGTCCCAGCGGCCGAACGCGTCGCGCAGCGAGAAGATCCGCTCCTTGGCCCGCGAACGCTCCTCGTCGCGCCGGCCGCCGCCGAAGACCGCGTCGAAGCGATTCTCGGTGATGGCGTCCAGCAGCGGCACGGTCTGCAGCGGGTTGCGAATACCGTCGGGCCGTTCGGTGAGCCGGCCGTCGGCGAGGTACTCCTCGACGCTGGCGACGTGCAGCCGCAGCCCGTACTTCTCGACCACGTGATCGCGGAAGGCCAGCACCTCGTCGAGGTTGTGGCCGGTGTCCACGTGCAGCAGCGAGAACGGCAGCGGCGCGGGCCAGAAGGCTTTCAGCGCCAGGTGCAGCAGGACCGTGGAGTCCTTACCGCCGGAGAACAGGATCACCGGCCGCTCGAATTCGCCCGCCACCTCACGGAAAATGTGGATGGCTTCGCTCTCGAGGGCGGCAAGGGTATCGAATTGTGTATCGGTCACCGTTGAAGTCATGAGGCGTGCAACCCGCATTCGGTCTTGGCGAGGCCGGCCCAACGGCCGCTTCGCGGATCGGATCCCGGTTCCGGCTTCCGTGTGCACGGAGCGCAACCGATGGACGGATATCCCTCCTCGACGAGAGGGTTGACGAGAATGCCGTGCTGGTCGATATACGCGGCCATCTCGTCGTCGGACCAGGCGGCGATCGGGTTGATCTTCACCAGGCCGAAGCCCTCGTCGAAGGAGATCAGGGGCGCGTTGGCCCGGGTCGGGGCCTCCACGCGCCGGATGCCGGTCACCCACGCGTTGTAGGGAGCCAGCGATCTCTTCAGCGGCACCACCTTGCGCAGCCGGCAGCATTCACCGGCGTCGCGGGCGAACAGATCCTTGCCGAGCAGCTGATCCTGTTCGGCGACAGTATTTTCGGGCTGCACGTTCACGATGTTCACGCCGTACACGGTCTCGACCGCGTCCCGGGTGCCGATGGTCTCGGCGAAGTGGTAGCCGGTGTCGAGGAACAGGATGTCGACGCCGGGCCGTACCTGCGCGGCCAAGTGCACCAACACGGCGTCCTGCATATTCGAGGCGACGATGTAGCCGGAACCGAAGATGTCCTCGGTCCACTGCAGCAGTTCGGTCGCCGAGGCGTCCGGGCCCAGCCGCGCCGCGCCGTCCTCGGCGATCCCGCGCAGCTCGGCTTCGCTCAGCTTGTCCAAAGTGGTTGCCATACTGAATCTCCCGTTACCGAAGGTCGGCCTCGTCGGCGCGGACAGCCCATTGCGCGAACCGCTCGCCGTCGTTGCGGTTCTTGACGAAATTGCGGACCACACGCTCGATGTAGTCGCCGAGCTCCTCGCTGGTCACCTTGTGCTGGCGTAGCTTGCGGCCGAAGGCGGCATCGAGCCCGAGAGTGCCGCCCAGATGAACCTGGTAGCCCTCGACCTGATTCCCGTTGCCGTCGTCGACCAGCTGGCCCTTGAAGCCGATATCCGCGATCTGCGAGCGGCCGCAGGAGTTGGGGCAGCCGTTGATGTTGATCGTGACCGGCACATCGAGTTGCGCGTTGATGTCGGCCAGGCGCTGATCGAGTTCGGGCGCGAGCACCTGCGAACGCTTGCGGGTCTCCACGAACGACAACTTGCAGAACTCGATACCGCTGCAGGCCAGCAGGTTTCGCCGCCAAGCGGACGGGCGGGCCTGAAGTCCGAGCGGCTCCAGCTCACCGATCAGTTCCTCGACCTTGTCGTCGGGAACATCGAGCACTACGAGCTTCTGGTACGGGGTGAACCGGATCCGATCGGCGCCGATCCGCTCGACCGCGTCGGCGACCTTGGTCAGGATCGTGCCCGACACGCGGCCCGCGATGGGGGAGAAGCCGATCGCGTTGAGCCCGTTGCGCAGCTTCTGCACACCCACGTGGTCGATGGGACGGGTGGGCTTCTCCGGCGCCGGGCCGTCGATGAGCTTGCGCTGCAGGTACTTGGTCTCGAGAACTTCTCGGAATTTCTCGACGCCCCAGTCCTTGATCAGGAACTTCAACCGCGCCTTGGTCCGCAGGCGGCGGTAGCCGTAGTCGCGGAACAGCGAGACGACCGCCTCCCACACATCGGGCACCTCCTCGAGCGGCACCCAGGCGCCGACGCGCTGAGCGAGCATCGGGTTGGTGGACAGGCCGCCGCCGACCCACAGATCGAAACCGGGCCCGTGCTCGGGGTGTTCGACGCCGATGAAGGCCACGTCGTTGATCTCGTGGACCACATCCTGCTGGCCGGAGATCGCGGTCTTGAACTTGCGGGGAAGGTTCGAGTACTCCTTCTTACCGATGTAGCGGCGGGTGATCTCCTCGACCGCCCAACTGCCGTCGATGATCTCGTTCAGCGACTCACCGGCCAGCGGGGAGCCGAGCACCACGCGCGGGCAGTCGCCGCAGGCCTCGGTGGTCTGCAGGCCGACCGCCTCGATGCGCCGCCAGATCTCCGGGACGTTCTCGATCTCGATCCAGTGGTACTGGAGATTCTCGCGATCGGACAGGTCGGCGGTGTCGCGGCCGAACTCCGTGGAGATCTGACCGAGGGTGCGTACCTGCTCGACGTTCAGCGCGCCACCGTCGCAGCGGATGCGCATCATGAAGTACTTGGCTTCGAGCAGATCGATGTTCTCGTCACCGGTCCAGGTGCCGTCGTAGCCCTGCTCGCGCTGGGTGTAGAGGCCCCACCAGCGGAAGCGGCCGCGCAGATCGCTCTTGTCGATCGAGTCGAATCCGCCCTTGGCGTAGATGTTCTCGATGCGCGCGCGGACGTTGAGCGGATTGTCGTCCTTCTTGCTCTGCTCGTTCGCGTTCAACGGCTCCCGGTAACCGAGGGCCCACTGGCCCTCGGACTTGCGGCGGACCGGCTTGCCGGTGCGTTCGCGCGGCCCGGAGGCCTCCGGACGGGGCCGGGCACGACGCTCGCGGGCGAGGCGTTCACGATCGGCGCGAACGGACTCGGGGGTGGGACCGGCGTCGGTACTCGACGTCATAGGGTCGCTCCTGAAGAAGATGGATCAGGCCTTGCGGCAGGCGGGAGGGGCTGGCTCGCGCCTTCGGTGTTCAGCGAATCGGACCGATGGGCATCGCGACGGATGCCGGGAACCGGGAGAGGGGAGGCCGAGCTACCGGAGGCGATCCGGCAGACAACTGGCACTGCAGACACGCTTGAAGTCGACATGGCGGCGCGCCACGAGTCGTACTCCAAGTCCGGTCATGACAGTTATTGTGCCATGTCAGATGGGTCTTTCCGACGGGTGGGTCATATTCTCCGCAAAAAAGCGGGAAATTCCCTGGACGGCCGTCCTAATTTGTGAGATGCGTCATAGAACAAGCGGATTCGCCGATTGCCGTACCGGCGGGTCCGTTCGGAGGGGTGCCGAGCGGGTCGGTCAGGGCAGCACGACGAGCTTTCCGGTCGCCTCGTCGTTCTCCATCCGGCGGTGGGCCGCGGCGATGTCGTCCAGCGCGAAGACTTGGTCGATGTTCGGAGGCAGAACACCCGCTTCGACGCTGTCGACGATGCGCTGCAATACGGCCGTGCTGCCCACGCAGTCGTCGCTGTGGAAGGCGGTGAGCCCGGTTCCGGACGGGATCATCGCGATCGGCTCGAAGTCCGGGATCAGCCATCCACTGAGCGAGCCCGCCATACAGACCGTGCCGCCGCGGCGAACCAGACGAAGCGAATCCACCGCCGTACGCGCCCCGACCAGATCCAGGACGTAGTCGGGACCCTCGGGCCAGATCGCCCGCACGGCCCCGGCCACGGATCCGCCGTCGTCGGCCAGGACATGATCGGCGCCGGCCGCGATCAGCGCCGACACCTTCGCGGGCCGGCGGGTCGTGGCCGCGGTGTCGATACCCTCGGCGGCCGCGAGGCAGATCGCGGCCATGCCCACCGACGAGGTTCCGCCGCGAATCAGCAGCCGCGCGTGCCGCCCCGCGGACAGGACGCCCGAGGCCGCCAGCGCGCCGTGCGCGGTCAGATACATTTCGGGCAGCGCGGCCAGTATGTGCCACGGCAATGTGGTGCGGATCGGCATCAGCAGCGTGTTCGGTAGCAATGCGAATTCCGCGTATCCGCCGTCGAATTCGCGTCCCATCCCGCCCATCACCGCCGCGACCGTCGTCCCCTCCGGCAGGCCGGGATCGGTCGAGACCGCCACGTCGCCCACGCATTCGATACCGAGTACGCGCGGGAACCTCACCGCCGGGGAATGGCCCTGCCGGGTTCGCAGTTCCGACCGATTCACCCCCGCCCCGCGCACCCGCACCAGACTCCATCCCGGCCGGACCTGGGGAATCGGGCGCTCTCCGATCTCGAGCACCTCCGGCCCGCCCGCCCGCACACAGACCGCCGCACGCATCGTCGTCTCGCTCATGCGTTCACTGTCGTGGACCACCGAGGCGGCCGACCACCGATAGAATGCCACGTTATGCCCGTTCGCCGCCACGCCGCCGAGACGGGTCCGACGTCGCGGCTGTGGCCCTCCGGTGGCGTTCACCAGTGGGCTTCCGGAGCGTCGAGTTCGGTCCACGCCCATGCGCGCGGACATCTGGTGTACGCCGCCCGCGGTGTGCTGTCGGTGCACACCGAGCGCGGGACGTCGATCGTGCCGGCCAGCCGAATCGGCTGGACCCCAGCCGGATTCACGCATCAGCACCGCGCGCACGGACGTACCGACATGCGGATCGTCTTTCTCCCCGCGGCGCCGGCCCGGCTGCTACCGGATCACCCCGCCGTCTTCGGGGCCACCGATCTGGCCCGCGAGATCTTCCTCAGTCTCACCGGGCCCCGCGACCACGACCGCGGCGCGCGTGCCCGACTGCATCGCGTTCTCGTCGACGAACTCCGGGAAGCCCACGAGCAGCCGCTGCAACTGCCGCAACCTCGCGACGACCGATTGCAGGCCGTCGCGCGGATCCTGTACGACAATCCCGCCGACACCACCCCGCTGGCCGAACTCGGGCGGGCGGTCGGTGCAGGTGCGCGCACGCTGAGCCGGCTGTTCCACGACGAGCTCGGCATGACCTTCTACGAATGGCGCACCCAGCTGCGCATCTCGCACGCCCTCGTGCTGCTCGCCGAAGGACACGACGCCACATATGCCGCGCACGCCTGCGGGTGGGCGAACCCCAGCGGTTTCATCGCGGCGTTCACCGAGATCGTCGGCACCACTCCCGGCAGATATGCCCGCTCGCATCGGACCCAAGGTGGGCGACCGGCGCCGGAAGCGGTCGACTGACCGGTGTGCCGCCGGTCACTGCGGCGCACCGGGCACACTGGTGGGGTGACCGCATCCGCTCCCGAACAGACCACCGCCGCGCCGACGCTGCGCGATTTCGGCGGCGGGCCGTTCGGGATCTACGTGCACGTTCCGTTCTGCGCGACGCGCTGTGGTTACTGCGATTTCAACACGTATACGGCGGGCGAGCTGGGTTCCAGCGCCTCGCCGGAGTCGTGGCTCGAGGCGTTGCGCGGAGAATTGTCCACGGCGGCAGCGGCTTTCGCGGAACTGCCGAGCGCGCAACCGCCGGTCTCGACGGTGTTCGTCGGCGGCGGTACCCCGTCGCTGCTGGGCGGTGACGGCCTGGCCGACGTCCTCGCCGCCATTCGCGCCGAATTCTCCCTCGCCGCCGACGCGGAGGTGACCACGGAATCCAATCCGGAGTCCACCTCACCGCAGTTCTTCGAGCGCATCCGAACCGCCGGGTACACCCGCGTCTCGCTCGGCATGCAATCGGCCGCGAGCCACGTCCTGCGCATCCTGGACCGTACTCACACGCCCGGCCGCGCCGTGGCCGCCGCTCGCGAGGCGCGAGCCGCCGGTTTCGACCACGTCAACCTCGACCTGATCTACGGCACACCCGGTGAATCCGACGCCGACCTCGACGCCAGCCTCGACGCGGTCCTCGCCGCCGGGGTCGACCACGTCTCCGCGTACTCCCTGATCGTCGAGGACGGCACCGCCATGGCCCGCAAGGTCCGCCGCGGCGAACTCCCCGCACCCGACGAAGACACCCTCGCCGCCCGCTACGAACGCATAGACGCCCGCCTCGCCGCCGCCGGCTTCGACTGGTACGAGGTATCCAACTGGGCCACAACACCTTCCGCCCGCTGCCGGCACAACCTCGGCTACTGGGACGGCGGCGACTGGCTCGGCGCCGGCCCCGGCGCGCACAGCCACCTCGGCGGGGTGCGCTGGTGGAACGTCAAGCATCCGGGCCGCTACGCCGAGCGCATCGCCTCCGGCGCCGGACTACCCGCCGCCGGATGGGAGGCGCTGACGGACGCGGAGCAGTACACCGAACGGGTGATGCTGCGCGTGCGCTTGCGTTCCGGTCTTCCGGTCGGGGAATTGGACGCCGATGGGCGTGCGGCACTCGAGGGTGTGGTCGCCGAGGGACTGGCCCGGGTGGCCGATGGTCGGCTCGTCTTGACCGATCGAGGGCGCCTGCTCGCCGATGGAGTCGTTCGCGATCTGCTGAGCTGACAGTCGCCATCTCTCGGGCGATGCGACGGAAGGTACGCAGCGTTTCCGAATAATCCTGCGCTGCTTCGCAGTTCCGGCAAGTCGTTACCTTTGCGCACCACCGTCTCGCCCGGTACCGTCTACACGAGCTTGACGGGGGCGGGAGAGCCGGTCCGGCCCCGGCGTTGTGACACCGGCGCACGCGAGAGGACGAAATGGCCAGCTGGGGGAAGGCAAGGCGCGGTGTCATTGTGGGTGTCGGGTTGCTTGCTCTCGTGAGCGCATGCCGTTCGGGTGATGACCCGCACAGCGCTTCCACGAACGTCTCGCAGACGTCGACCATCGCGCCGGGTGTGCCAGCCGGTTTCGATGCGTGCAAATTGCCGCCGTCGCTGGTGCAGTCCGAGGAACTCGTCAAGCCGGAGCCTGATATCAAGGATGGCGATGGGGGCGTCAAGTGGCGCGGTTGCGGCTGGATTCAATCCGACGGCTACAGCGTGACGATCGACTCGACGAACATTTCATTGGCGATGGTCCGTGCGAATAGAGACTTCGCGGTTGCCGACGAGTTGACCATTGCTGGGCGTCCGGCTTTGACATACGCGCAGACAGGGCAGGATCTGAAGACGCACTGCATCCTGAGTACTGAAATCAAGGGCGGCAGCCTGGAAGTCAGTGTCAACAATCCGGCCAATCGACGGAAATCTGCAGGACAGGACTCTTGTGAGATCGCTAAACGTCTCACAGAGGGCATCGCGCCGATTATTCCTTCCAATCTTTGAGTGCTGAGCGGATTTCTGACATCGGCCGTATTATTGAGGGGAGGGCAAGCAATGACTGCAGGTGATCAGCAGGCAAATGGTCCGCTGTCGACCTCGATCACGGATGCCTCGGACGGGAAACTGACCGTAAAGTTCGGCGACGCTATCAAGGTTAACGCTGACGAATTCGTCTACATCGAGCGCGATTGCCAAGCTTTCAAAGATGAAATATCGCAGTTGCAACGAATCGCGCAGAACATTTCGGACCGCCAACATTGGGGGCTCGGCGAGTCGACGGATGGTCTGGAGTCATCGAGGGTTCTGGTGAGCTGGTTCCGCGGGAAGGCTAAAGTCGTCGATTCATCGAGGGACACGAACAATAACGTGTTCGATATCCTTCAGCAGCATTACGATATTGTCGATCAAATACAGACTCTTCATCGCACGATCGCGCAGAAGTACATGGAGACCGATGAGGAATTCGCTGCCGAGTACAATCTCCTGAAGGCGAACACCGCGCCCAGTCCTATCGGCACCGTGCAAATTCAACCCGGCATCGTTCCCCAGAGCCCCGCGGTGGGAGCCCCGTAGTGGCCACGGGCAACGAAAACCCCAGGATCACCAACGGCGGCGAGAACCCCGACAGCTGGACCCATCAGAAGATCTACGACTCCTTCGTCGGCCTGAACACCACCGAGGCGAACCATGGGTGCGGTGAATACGAGGAGATCGCCCGGCGGTGGAATTCGGCGGCGGAGTTGTTCGCGGCCCGTATTCACAACTCCAGTTCGGCGGCGTGGGAGGGCCCGGCGGCGACGTCGACGCGCGACGCGATCAATAGATATGCGCAACGGGCGCTGGATCTGGTGACTCCGTTGAATCAACTCGCGCAGCGGGTTTCGTCGACGGTCGACGGTGTGGACAAGACGAGAACCATCGTGGACAAACCGCCGGCGCACGCGTCGGGGTGGAATCCGACGAGTTGGCAGATGCTGGGTATGCACGGTCCCAGTTCGCCGTCGGTCCGGGGCGATTGCGAGAACGCCGCCCGGGAGGCCATGCGGGATCACTATGTGAAGCAGTTCGTCGCCGCGGACGGGCAGATCCCGGTTCTGCCGGTACCCGACAATCCGGCCGATCCGCTGTACAAACCGCCGGGGACGTCTGTCGCGCCGCCTCCGACGGGTCCCGGACCGGGCCCTGGCCCCGGGCCGGGACCTGGGACTCCCGGTCCCGGGCAGCCGGGAAGTCCGACCGACAACACGCCGTCGACGAATCCGTCGTCCACTGCTCCGTCGTCGACGACAGCCTCCGGTCTCGGTTCGCCGGCGAATTCTCCGACCACGCCCAGTGCCGTGGACCCGTCCGGATTGGGGGCCTCGACGATGCCCAGCGGCTTGTCGGGCGGAGCAGGCGGGCTGTCCGGTGGCGGTTATCCCGGCGGTGGTCTCGGCGGGCTGCCCGGTGGGTCGACACCCGGCGGTCCGGGGCGCAGCGTCCCGGGGGGCCCGGCCGGCACCGCGGCGAACGCGGCCGCCACCGGCGGCGCGCTCGGAGGCAAGACGGGGACCTCGGGTATGCCCGGTATGGGCGGCTTGGGTGGTGCCAAAGGGAAGTCCGAGGGCGAGGAGAAGACCCACGATCTGCCCGAGTGGCTGCGGAACATGGAGAACACCGAGGAGTTGCTCGGTCCCGCACCGCGAACCATTCCGGGCGGCGTGATCGGCGGCGACTATGCCGAGCCGCCGGCCGGTTCCGGCTGATCGCACCGGTTCGCCCCTGTCACCCGAATCCGTCTGTTTCGCCGCCGTTCTCGTGATCATCGAGTCCGGCGGTGCTGTCTCGCATGATCGGAGCGTTTCCCCACGATGGCCGAATGGAGTTGGGACCCGGACGATTTCGCGGTCCTGTGGTACAGCGATGCCAACGATCGGATACCGGTGCCGCTGCGCTACACCAGCAAGCTGGCCACCAACGACGAGGTCACCGCACACCGGGCCGCCGTGCGCGCCCGATACGGCACCGACGAGTTCGAGCAGCTGAATCTGGCGCTGCACACGCTCACCACCTCCGAACTCCGCATCGAAATCCACGGCGAATCTGCGGTTCTCGGCAAGGGCAGGCCGCGCGAGTACCGCGTGATCGGCGCGCGCACCCCCTACCACGCGGTGATGCTGACCCAGACCGCCGACGGCGACGCCGACGGTCCCGTCCGCTGCCGGCTGTTCCCCACCGACCAGCTCGCCGGCCGCCTGGCCGCCATCGTGCCCGGATGCCCTCCGGGAAACGGGAAGCCGGGCACCTTCCACATCGACGACCTGCGCGGCCCGGACGACGGCTATACCCGCAACTCCGCGCGCGACCGTTTCCACCGCCTCACCGCCCGGCCCCTCGACGGCACCGGTATGGCGGGCCTGTTGGCCGGTTATCTGCACAGCCGCCCCGAGCCCTGGAACATCCTCGGATGGTTCGACGTCACAGGTGACGGGCGTTATCTGCGGGAGCAGTCGCGCGAGCACATCGCCATTCGCCCGGCGGCGAGCCGAGATCTGGCCGCGCACTTCGAGACCTGGATCGACCGAGCCGTGCGCCGCCTGCGCGAGGAGCAACCCGTCACCTGGTAGCGGTCCGGTGGATCGGCCGATTTCGCCCGGAATTCGGCGCTGCCGCCCGGGCACGGGCCCGGACAGCGTAGGGTTCGAGGCAACTTGAGGAGATCCATGTCACAGGCACGCCACATCACACTTGTCCACGAGCAGAGCGAGTTCGCCGAAACGCGTGCCGCGGAGAAAGCCGAGGCCGCGCGGCGCGGCGCGCTCGCCGCGCGGGCGGTGGCCAGTCATTCGACCGGAGTCGACGACTGCCAGGCGCTGCTGACGATGCTCGGATTGGACGCGGCGGCAGGCAAACTCGTCGCCGAATCGGACTGAGTTCGCGCGTCGGGCGACGATCGGACGTCGTCGCCCGCGCCTGCCGTGATTCCACCCCGCTCCGCCGGGCGACCGGGTGCCAGGTGCCGGTCCGGTACCACTGTGCGACCTCACACGCGGGAACTTGTCCGCACAGGAACTAAACTGGTGTCGGATCAACCGGGAATCCGCGCGGTCGACGCTGCCCGTCTGCGGCCGTGTGGACCCCGAAGGCGAGCGAGGAGGTGGGGCCGATGTCGAGCACCGAGAAGCGGCGGCTGGAGGTCCTGCGCGCGATCGTCGCGGACTACATCGCGACCAAGGAGCCGATCGGGTCGAAAACGCTGGTGGACAAGCACAATCTGGGTGTCTCCAGCGCAACCGTGCGTAACGATATGGCGGTCCTCGAGGCTGAGGGCTACATCACTCAGCCGCACACGAGCTCCGGTCGCATTCCGACCGACAAGGGCTATCGCCAGTTCGTGGACAACATCGCCGAAGTCAAGCCGCTGTCGAATGCCGAGCGCCGCGCGATCATGGAGTTCCTCGAAAGCGGCGTGGACCTCGACGACGTCCTGCGCCGCGGGGTGCGGTTGCTGGCGCAGCTGACCCGGCAGGTCGCGATGGTGCAGTACCCGACGGTCTCGGCGTCGACGGTGCGCCACCTGGAGGTGGTGGCCCTCAATCCGGCCCGGCTGCTGCTGGTCGTGATCACCGACACCGGGCGGGTCGACCAGCGGCTCGTCGACCTGGGGGCGGTGATCGACGACGAGGATCTCGCCGCACTGCGCGGCATGCTCGGCAAGGCGATGGACGGTAAGCGTCTGTCCGCCGCCTCGAGCGCCGTCGCGGCGTTGCCGGAGAACGCACCCGCCAGGCTGCGTGATGTGCTGGTCCGGGTGTCGACCGTGCTGGTCGAAACGCTGGTGGAACATCCGGAGGAGCGGTTGGTGCTGGGCGGCACGGCCAACCTGACCCGCAACGCCGGCGACTTCGGCTTCCCGGGTTCGCTGCGTGCCGTACTCGAGGCGCTCGAGGAGCAGGTGGTGGTGTTGAAGCTGCTGGCCGCCGCGCAGCAGCCCGGCACGGTGACGGTGCAGATCGGCGAGGAGACCCGGGTCGAGCAGATGCGCGGCACCTCGGTGGTATCCACCGGGTACGGTATGCCGGGTACCGTGCTGGGAGGTATGGGAGTGGTCGGCCCGACCCGGATGGACTACCCCGGCACGATCGCCTCGGTCGCCGCGGTCGCCCGTTATATCGGTGAGGTGCTCGCGGAACGATGAGCCCGCCCCGGTAACCGGGATCCGCGCCGGCCGGCAACCGAGTTCGCCGGTCGGCCACAGTGAACATGGCAGCATCGGCTGCGAGCAGGGATGCTGGACGACACCCATTCGGAACAGGACTAGAGACTCAAGTGGCACGGGACTACTACGGAATCCTCGGCGTCGGGCGCAATGCGTCCGACCAGGAGATCAAACGCGCCTACCGCAAGCTGGCCCGGGAACTGCACCCCGACGTCAACCCGGATCCGGACGCGCAGGAGCGGTTCCGCGAGGTATCCACCGCCTACGAGGTTCTCACCGACTCCGAGAAGCGCCGCATCGTCGATATGGGCGGCGACCCGATGGAATCGGCGGGCGCGGGCGGTGGCTTCTCCGGCGCCGGCTTCGGCGGTCTGGGCGATGTGTTCGAGGCCTTCTTCGGCGGTATGAACGCGACCAGTTCGCGCAAACCGCGCGGGCGGGTGCAACCGGGCGCGGATTCGCTGCTGCGGACCCGGCTGTCGCTGGCCGAATGCGCGGTCGGTGTCACCAAGCACCTCACCGTCGACACCGCGGTGCTCTGTGATCTGTGTCAGGGTTCGGGCACCAACGGCAATTCCAAGCCGGTGCGCTGTGAGACCTGTGGCGGCGCGGGTGAGGTGCAGACCGTGCAGCGGTCCTTCCTGGGGCAGGTCATGACGTCCCGGCCGTGTCCGACCTGCCGCGGCACCGGCGAGACCATCCCCGATCCCTGCCGCAAATGCGGTGGCGACGGCCGGGTGCGTGCGCGCCGCGAGATCGCCGCGCCGATTCCGGCCGGTGTGGCCAACGGCATGCGGGTGCGGCTGGCCGCGCAGGGTGAGATCGGCCCCGGCGGCGGACCGGCCGGCGACCTCTACGTCGAGATCGTGGAGCAGCCGCACGACACCTTCGTCCGCGACGGCGACGATCTGCACTGCACGATCCGGGTTCCGATGGTCGATGCCGCACTCGGCACCACGGTGGTCATCGACACCATCCTGGACGGGCCCACCGAACTGACCATTCCGCCGGGCACCCAGCCGGGTGAGGTGTCGGTGCTGCGCGCCCACGGCATGCCGAAGCTGCGCTCGAGCTCGCGCGGCGATCTGGTCGCGCACCTGGACATCGTGATCCCGACCAAACTGGACAACAAGCAGTTCGATCTGCTGCGCAAGTATCAGGCGATGCGCAACGGCGAACACACCGAGGTGCTCTCGGCTCAGTCCGAACACAACAGCGGATTGTTCGCGCGGCTGCGCGCCTCGTTCAGCGGTCGCTGACAACGCCGTGGCCGCAACGGTTTTCTACCTCGACGACATTCCGCCGGTCGGCGCGGTCGCGGTGCTCGACGGCCCCGAGGGACGGCACGCCGCGACCGTGCGCCGCATCCGGGTCGGCGAGCCGATCACGCTCTCCGACGGTGCGGGACTGCTCGCCGAATCCGAGGTCGTGGCCACCGGGCGGGATCGACTGGACCTGAAGGTGCTCGACCGGGTGGTCGCCCCGCCCGTGTCGCCCCCGGTGACAGTGGTGCAGGCACTGCCCAAATCGGATCGCTCCGAACTCGCGGTCGAATCGATGACCGAGGCGGGGGCCGACGTGATCGTGCCGTGGCAGGCCGCCCGGTGTGTCGCGAACTGGGAAGCCAAGGCGCGCAAGGGCGTCGACAAATGGCGTGCGGCGGCCCGGTCGGCGGCCCGGCAGTCGCGGCGGCCCTACATTCCCGAGGTCGCCGATCTGCACCGCACCCTGGATGTGGCCGAGCTGGTCCGGAAAACCATCGCGGACAACGGCATCGCGATCGCGCTGCACGAATCCGCAGCGGCACGATTCGCCGAGCTGCCGTTCCCGCAGACCGCGCCGATCGTGTTGATCGTGGGCCCCGAAGGCGGCCTCGACGAGTCGGAGCTGGATGCGCTCACCGCGGCCGGTGCCACCGTCGCGCTGTTGGGACCGACCGTGCTGCGCACGTCCACCGCCGCGGCGGTCGCGCTCGGTGCGCTGGGGGCCCTGACTCCGCGCTGGTAGATCTCGTCGGCGGGATGGCAGGTGCCATCGGCGGCGCGGTCATTCCACCGGGCTATCGCGCCGCATGCCGGCGAACGTCCCGGCCGATCGCCGAGCTGCGATGTCCGTGCGCGGACGGAATCCGAGGCTCGCGACCAAGCCGGCCGCGACGACGATCAGCACGCCCACGTACAGCACCAATCCGGCCCACCCGTGCCAGCTGTAGGCCAGGCCCGCCAGCGCTCCGACGATCGAACTGCCCACGTAGTAGGCGAACAGGTACAGCGAGGAGGCGGCCGCGCGATTGCCGGTCGCGGTGGCGCCCACCCAGGCGCTGGCCACCGCGTGCGCGCCGAAGAAGCCCGCGGTGAACAGCAACAGCCCCGGCAGCAGGATCGCGAGTTGGTCCGGAATGGTCAGCAGCAGACCGAGTCCCATCGTCACGATGGAAATCGCCACTACCGGGAAACGGCCGATTCGATCGGCGAATCGGCCCGCCGCGGTGGACGAGACCGTGCCCGACAGATACATCAGGAAGACCGCACCCGCGGTGGCCGCCGACAGACCGAACGGCGACTGGATGAGCCGGTAGCCGAGGAAGTTGTACACCGAGACGAATCCGCCCATCAGCAGGAAGGCCGACCCGAACAGCGGTAGCAGCGCGCGGTTGCGCAGATGTGCGGCGAGATCGCCCAGCAGCGCGCCGACGCCGAGGGGCCGTGCGACGAAGTGGCGCGAGGGCGGCAGCATCCGCACGAACCACACCGTGCACAGCGCGGCGCCCACCGCGAAAATCGTTGCGCCCCAACGCCAGGACGCCACTTCCAGGGTGAAGGCGGGGATCAGCCGACCGGCCAGACCGCCGATGGTGGTGCCCGAGACGTAGATGCCCATCGCCGCGCCCAATCCGGCCGAACCGATCTCCTCGGCGAGATAGGCCATCGCCACCGCGGGGACGCCGGCCACGGCGATGCCCTGAACAGCCCGGCCCGCCAGCAGCACGTCCAGATTCGGGCTGAACGGCAGCAGCAGGCCGATGACGCTGGTCGCCACCGCGGACGCGATCATCACGCGGGTGCGGCCGAACCGCCCCGACAGCACGCTCACCGGCACGATCGCCACCGCCAGCAGACCCGTGGTCAGCGAGACCGCCAGTGCGGCGTGCGCGGGCGTCGCGCCGAAGGCCGTCGACAGGCTCGGCAGCAGCGCCTGCGCGCTGTACATCGACCCGAAGGTGGTGAGTCCGGCCGCGAAGAGTGCGAGGGTGATCCGGCGTTCGTGGCGCGCGTCCTCGGTCGTCCGGGTGGGAGCGGTGGTCACGGTCGCGCTGGTCATTCCTCCACCGTGGCTCGGCGGGGCTGGAAAAGGAAATGCATAATGATCGGTAAGTTGATGCAAATGCTGCATTAGGCGAGCTGAGCGCGGGGAGCCTTCCGATGGCGAGTGACGATTTGCACTGGTTTCTGACCCTCGCCGAACTCGAGCGCGTGGGCGCGGCCGCCGACCGGCTGCATCTGGCCCAGCCCACGCTGTCGCGCATGCTCGCCCGGCTCGAACAGCGGCTCGGCACGCAATTGTTCGACCGGCACGGTAAGCGGCTGACGCTCAACGAATCCGGGCGCATCTTCTACGAACACGCCCGCCGCGCCCAGGCCGAACTGGACGCCGCGGGCCGGGCGCTCGCGGATCTGGCGAATCCGGCGCGGGGGTCGGTGCGGCTGGCGTTCGTCCATTCCTTCGGCGGCCGGGTGGTGCCGGAGTTGATCGCCGGCTTCCGGCGGGTGTCGGGGCGGATCACGTTCCGGCTCGATCAGGGGCCCGCGAACGTGGTGGCCGCCGAGGTCCTCGACGGCACGGCGGATCTGGGCCTGACCTCGCCCGAACCCGCGCTGCCGGGACTGGGCTGGCGCACGCTGTTCCGGCAGCGCCTCGCCCTGGGCGTGCCGGTCGACCACCGGCTGGCGGGACGGCGGCAGATCCGGCTGGCGGAGGCCGCCGAGGCCGAATTCATCGCCATGCCGACCGGATACGGGATGCGCAGAATTCTCGACGAGCTGTGTGCCGCAGCGGATTTCCGCCCGCGGATCGCACTGGAGTCCAGTGATCTGGTGACCGTTTCGGGCCTGGTGGCGGCGGGACTCGGCGTGGCGTTGCTGCCGTTGGAGGAGCCGGCGGTGCGGGGACCGCAGCCCGGGCCGGTGCTGGTTCCGCTGTCGGATCCGGGCGCCGCCCGCGCGGTCGGGCTGATCTGGTCGGCCGACACCGTGCCCGGCGAGGCGGTGCGCACCTTTCGTGACTTCGCCGTCGAATGGGCGCGCCGCAGCGGCCGGTGAACGGACGGTGACGACCCTCATCTTCCGGGTGAGCGGGCTCTGAGCTGCGGCTGGAGATCAAATAAGTGGGCGGTGTCGGAGCCGCGCGATAGACTTTGAGAACAGGAGAGGATCCGTTCGAGACCGGAAAGCAGGCCATAGCTCCTTTTGCGAACATCAGGCGATATCGGCGACCCGACAACACCCACGACCGGCATCGGAGCCGGTGCCCCCGGCAACGGTAACGGTTCGGGTCCAGCGGCCCGGACGGTGCGTTCCAGCATCGAACTGGCCCCCGAGTCCGTGTTCGGATTCCTCGGTTCCGCCGACGCGAACCTGCGTGAACTCGAAGGTCTGCTCGACGCCGACATCCACGTACGCGGGAATTCGGTCACCCTCACCGGTAAGGCCGCCGATGTGGCGCTGGCCGAGCGGGTGGTCGAGCAGCTCGTGGCGCTGACCGCGCACAACCGCGTCGTCACCCCGGAAGCGGTCCGGCATACGGTCTCCATGCTGACCGAGGGATCCTCCGATTCCCCCGCCGAGGTGCTGAGTCTCGACATCATCGCCCGGCGCGGCAAGACCATCCGCCCGAAGACGCTGAACCAGAAGCGCTACGTCGACGCCATCGACGAGCACACCATCGTCTTCGGCATCGGCCCGGCCGGTACCGGTAAGACCTATCTGGCGGTCGCCAAGGCCGTGCAGGCGCTGCAGAGCAAGCAGGTCACCCGCATCATCCTCACCCGTCCGGCGGTGGAGGCCGGGGAGCGGCTGGGCTTCCTGCCGGGCACGCTGAACGAGAAGATCGACCCGTATCTGCGCCCGCTCTACGACGCCCTGCACGACATGATGGACCCCGAGGCGATTCCGAAGCTGATGGCCTCCGGCGTGATCGAGGTCGCGCCGCTGGCGTACATGCGCGGACGCAGCCTCAACGATTCGTTCATCATCCTGGACGAGGCGCAGAACACCACGCCGGAACAGATGAAGATGTTTTTGACCCGGCTCGGCTTCGGCTCGAAGATCGTCGTCACCGGCGACGTCACCCAGGTCGACCTGCCCGGCGGGACCAGGTCCGGACTGCGGGTGGTCAGCGACATCCTCACCGATGTGGACGACATCCATTTCGCGGAGCTCACCTCCAGTGACGTGGTTCGCCATCGGCTGGTCTCGGACATCGTCGACGCCTACGAGCGCTACGAGTCCGATGCCCGCCCGCAGGTGGCGCGGCATTACCCGGGCGGCAACCGCGCCCAGCGCCGCGCGGCCGACAAGGCGGCGCGCCGCTGAGTTGTAGGAGCGGCTCGCCGCTGAGTTGTAGGAGCGGCTCGCCGCTGATGTGGTGGTGAGCCCCCGCGCGGCCCCCATTAGGCTGGCAGGGTGAGTATCGAGATCGCCAACGAGTCGGGCATCGACGTATCGGAACCGGATCTGGTCAGCGTCGCGCGGTTCGCGATCGAACGGATGGACGTGCATCCGGCGGCCGAATTGTCGATGGTGCTCGTCGATCTCGATACCATGGCCGACCTGCACATGCGGTGGATGGATCTGCCGGGTCCCACCGATGTGATGTCGTTCCCGATGGACGAACTCGAACCCGGTGGCCGCCCCGACGGCGCCGAACCGGGCCCCTCGATGCTCGGCGACATCGTGCTCTGCCCCGAATTCGCCGCCGCTCAAGCCGGTAAGGCCGGTCATTCCCTCGACCACGAGCTGGCGCTGCTGACCGTCCACGGAGTGCTGCATCTGCTCGGCTACGACCACGCCGAGCCGGAAGAGGAGAAGGTGATGTTCGGCCTGCAGAACCGCCTGCTCGCCGAATGGTACGAAAGCCTGCGCGAGGCCGCCCGCCGTGCCGAACTGGCCGAGCGCGACCGCCGCCTGCTGGGCAAGACCGGATTCACCGCCCCCGGCGATCCCCTGGATCCCGCATGAGCGTCACCACCCGGGCCCGAGCTCGGGCGGCCGAGGGCAGAGCGTGAATGCGCTGATCCCGCTGCTGCTGGCGATTCTGCTGGTGCCCGTCGGCGGTGTCTTCGCGGCGATCGATTCCGCGTTGATGACGGTTTCGGCGGCGCGGGTGGAGGATCTGGTCCGCGCCGACCGGCCGGGTGCCCGTCGGCTGGCCCGGATCACGATCGATCGGCCGCGCTATGTGAACCTCATGGTGTTGTTGCGGCTGACCTGTGAGATCGCGGCGACGGTCCTGCTGGTGGCCGCACTCGGCGAGGTGCTCAGCTGGGGGTGGGCGCTGGCCGTGACCGCGGTGATCATGGTCGTGATCGACTATGTCGTCATCGGTGTCGGCCCGCGCACGCTGGGCCGCCAGCACGCGTATTCGATCTCGCTGGCGGCCGCGCTGCCGGTGCAGGCGATCGGGGCGCTGCTCGGCCCGGTGAGCCGGTTGCTGATCATGATCGGTAACGCCATCACCCCGGGTCGCGGATTTCGCAACGGCCCCTTCGCTTCCGAAGTGGAACTGCGCGAGATCGTCGATATGGCGCAGCAGAGCGGTGTGGTCGACTCCGAGGAACGCCGCATGATCCAGTCGGTGTTCGAACTCGGCGACACCGCGGCCCGCGCGGTAATGGTGCCGCGCACCGAGATGGTGTGGATCGAGGCGGACAAGACGGTGGCGCAGGCGATGTCGCTGGCCGTGCGGTCCGGGCATTCGCGCATTCCCGTGGTCGGCGAGAACGTCGACGACATCCTCGGCGTGGTCTATCTGAAAGATCTTGTGCCGTATGCGGATCGGGGCCGCAGTGTGCAGGTGCGGGCGGTGATGCGGCCGGCCGTGTTCGTGCCCGACTCGAAACCGCTCGACGCTCTGCTCGACGAGATGCAGCGTCGCCGCAATCACATGGCGCTGCTGGTGGACGAATACGGCGGGATAGCCGGGCTGGTCACCATCGAGGACGTCCTCGAGGAGATCGTCGGCGAGATCGCCGACGAATACGACACCGACGAGATCGCGCCGGTGGAGGAACTGGGCGAGGGCGTCTACCGCGTCTCCACCCGGCTGCCGGTCGAGGATCTGGGCGAGCTGTTCGGCTTGGAGATCGAGGAGGAGGACGTCGACACCGTCGGCGGCATGCTGGCCCACACACTGGGCCGGGTGCCGCTGCCGGGATCGGAGGTCGTCGCGCACGGGCTGCTGCTGCAGGGCGAGGGCGGCGCCGATACCAGGGGGCGGGTGCGCGTGCACACCGTCGTCGCGCGCCGGGCGGGGGAGCCGGGCGAACTGTCGGGCGCGCTCGCGGATGCGGTGCGCGGCGACCGTCAGGGGCGGGAAGAGACGTCGAGATACGAGAACGGAGATGGCGATGACCGAGGGTGAAACCGCCGAATCGAACACCGGCGAATTGAGCGCCGAGGACGGCAAACTGCTGGTGCTGGCCCGCGGTGCGATGGGACGCACCGGCGGGGTGGCGGGCGCGGCGATCCGCGATACCGACGGCCGCACCTACGCCGCCGGCACGGTGGACCTGAACGCGTTGTCGCTGTCGGCGCTGCAGGCGGCGGTCGCGGCCGCGATCTCCAGCGGTGCGGAAGGGTTCGAGGCGGCGGTGCTGGTCGGCGGGCAGGATGCCGATCCGGGCGTGGCCGCGGTGCGCGAGGTGAGCGCCTCGGCCGCGATCATCGTCACCGATCGCAAGGGTGCGACCTACCGCACCGTCGACGCCGGAACCGAGACGGCACGATGAGCGTCGAGCAGCCCGGTGAGGGCGAATTCCGTTCCGGCTTCGTCTGTTTCGTCGGCCGGCCCAATACCGGCAAATCCACGCTGACCAACGCCATGGTCGGCCAGAAGATCGCGATCACGTCCTCGCGTCCGCAGACCACGCGCCACACCATCCGCGGCATCGTGCATCGCGACCACGCTCAGCTGATCCTGGTCGACACTCCGGGACTGCACCGGCCGCGCACGTTGCTGGGGCAGCGCCTCAACGATCTGGTGCGCGACACCTACTCCGAGGTCGACGTGATCGCGCTGTGCATTCCGGCCGACGAGAAGATCGGACCGGGTGACCGCTGGATCGTGCAGCAGGTCCGGCAGATGGCGCCGAAGACGACCCTGCTCGGCGTGGTCACCAAGATCGACAAGGTGGACAAGCCGCAGGTCGCCGAGCAACTGCTCGCGGTCTCGCAACTGCTGGGCCCCGAGGCCGAGGTGGTTCCGGTCTCCGCGGCCAAGGGGGAACAGGTCGAACTGCTCGTCGATGTGATCGCCTCCAAGATGCCGGAGGGCCCGGCGTTCTACCCCGACGGTGAGCTGACCGACGAGCCCGAGGAAACCCTCATGGCCGAGCTCATCCGCGAGGCGGCGCTGGAGGGTGTGCGCGACGAGTTGCCGCATTCGCTGGCGGTGGTGATCGAGGAGATCATGCCGCGCGAGGAACACGAGGACATGCTCGACGTGCACGCGCTGCTGTACGTGGAGCGGCCGAGTCAGAAGGCGATCATCATCGGCAAACGCGGCGCGCGGCTCAAAGAGGTCGGCACCGCGGCGCGCAAGCAGATCGAGCACATCCTGGGCACCCGCATCTATCTGCACCTGCACGTGAAGGTCGCCAAGGACTGGCAGCGCGATCCCAAGCAGCTGCGCAAGCTGGGCTTCTGATCGATGCTCCCACCGGGGATCGGCCTCGAGCCGGTGCGGTTACGGGGTTCGACCTCAGGTCTCGCGTCGATGCCGTCGCTTTCTGTGATCTCCGTCTCGGGGCGCGCGCGAAACGCGGCGCGCATCCGGGTAACCGCCCATATCGGATTCGCAGGTGGGCCGTAGTCGAATTGTGATGTGCGATTCCGGTATTTCCGCAGGAGCGGGCGAACTGTGTGCGCACGCACATTGTGAGACGGGCCTACGATCCTGGCGTGAAGTGGATGTCCCGGGCGTTCGGCTCGAAAGAGCTGCCGCCACAAGTGCGTTCGGATCTGGAATCGGAAGGGATCGTCGTATTCGGCCCGGTGAGTGGATCGCTGGCCAGACGCAATTATCGGACGCCACTGCACTACGGTTCCTCCAGTTGGGAGAACATCGTCGGCGGCACCATCGGGATGAGCAGAAAGCGCCTCGTCATCTGGGGTAATCAGGAGGCGTTGGTCGACGTCTGGCTGGGTCATCCCGCCGTCACCATGGAACTGCAGGGGCCCGAGCGCATGCTTGTCGAGGCCGACCGCGGCGCGATCGACCCGATCCGCACCGGCTGGACCACGTTGATGCTGCGCACAATTCACGCACCCCGCATCGCGCAGCTGTATGCCGAGGGACTGCCGCGCAGCGTGTAGCGGCCACGAAGGCCTGGCGCACCCGCGGGGGCGGATGCCCGGCGACTCGGTGGCCGGGGCGGTTACGTGGCGCCCGAGCGGTGTCGAGTGGCGTGGGGGCGCGGGCACGTCGGGGTGGCGTGGGAGACTGTGAACGTGTTGTTGTATCGGGACCAGGCCATTGTGCTGCGCCAGCACAAGCTGGGTGAGGCCGATCGCATCGTCACGCTGCTCACCCGTCAGCACGGGCTGGTCCGGGCGGTGGCGAAGGGTGTGCGCCGCACCCGGTCGAAGTTCGGCGCCCGGCTGGAACCGTTCGCCTATATCGACGTGCAGCTGTATCCCGGACGCAACCTCGACACCGTGACGCAGGTGCACACCGTGGAGGCGTTCGCCGCCGATATCGTCGCCGACTACGGTCGCTACACCACCGCCTGCGCGGTGCTGGAGACCGCCGAACGTCTCGCCGGTGAGGAGCGCGCCCCCGCGCCCCGCCTGCACACCCTGACCGCCGGCGCCCTGCGCGCGATCGCCGCCGGCCGGCGCCCGCACGAACTGATCCTCGACGCATTCCTGTTGCGCGCCATGGGTTTCGCGGGCTGGGCGCCCGCTCTCGACGAATGTGCCCGGTGTGCCACCCCCGGCCCGCACCGCGCCTTCCACGTGGCCGCCGGGGGAGCGGTCTGCGTGCACTGCCGTCCGCCCGGCTCGGCCACGCCCGCGGTCGGGGTCCTGGAATTGATGAGTGCGCTCAATCGCGGAGACTGGACCGGACTCGACGTGGTTGCCGAGTCCGTCCGCCGCCAGGCCAGCGGGCTCACCGCCGCCCATCTGCAATGGCATCTGGAACGGCAGTTGCGGACGTTGCCGTTGATCGAGCGCTCTCGTCCGCACGAGGCGGCGGAGCCGCCGGCGTCGCGGGTGGGATAGACCGGCCGGCTACCCGAGGTCGGCCAGCTGCGGGACCGCCGGCGCCATGGCCTCGATCCACGCGGCGGGTGAGCCCGTGGTCGGGGTGATCAGCACCGCGTCGATGCCCAGTTTCGCGTAATCGGCCATGCTGCGGACGAATTCGTCGCGAACGTCCGGATTCGGGCGCGGATTGTTGGCCATGATCGTGGTGCGGATGGTGTCGAAATCGCGACCGACGTCGTCGCAGTGGCGGCGCAGCACGTCCAGTTTGTGGGCGACGTCCTCCGGCGACGTCCCGAACAGATTGCAGGCGTCGCCGTACTGTGCGACCAGCCGCAGCGTCTTCTTCTCGCCGCCGCCGCCGATCAGCACACTCGGGCGATGGATCGGCTGCGGTGCGCACAGCGTCTCGGCCAGCTGGTAGTACTTGCCCTCGAACGGCCCGTTGTTCTGCGGATCCCACATCTGCGCGCAGATCCGCAGTGTCTCCTCCAGCCGCTCGAACCGCTCGGCCAGCGGCGGGAACTCGACCCCGAGCCCGCGATGCTCCCGCTCGAACCACGCGGCCCCGATCCCCAGCGTGGCCCGGCCGCCCGACAGCACGTCCAGGGTGGTGACGATCTTGGCGAGCAGACCCGGATGCCGATAGGTCACGCCGGTGACCAGCAGTCCGAGATCGATCGAGGTGGTATGTGCCGCAAGGTATCCCAGCGTGGTGTATCCCTCCAGCATATTCGCCTCGGCCGGTAGGCCGGTCGGCTCGATCTGGAAGTAGTGATCCATGAACGACAGCCAGGTGGCGCCCGCCGCCTCCGCGGCCTGGCCCACGCGCGCCAGCTCTCCCGCGATCGCGGGGGTGCCGCCGTCGATATCGAAGATAGGAATGTGAAATCCGAGCTCCATGGAGTTCTCCCTCGTCAGTGACTGACTTCCCGTGGAGAACGCTATGCCCTGGAGCGCACTCCAGGTCAAGAGGTTTCCGGGAATGCGGGCCCTGCGTGCGGCTCGGACGGGGTAATTTCACTTGAAGGTCCCACCAACCCTACGGAGAAAGCTTCGATGTCTCACGAGCTTGTCGAGTTCGATACGGAGAAGGCGCATTCGGCGCGGATGTACGACTACTACCTCGGCGGCAAGGACAACTATCCGGCCGATCGCGAGGCCGCGTCGAAGGTGATGGAGGCGTTTCCGGAGACCGCGCAGGCCGCGCGGGCCAATCGCGAATTCGTCCATCGGGCAGCGCGTTTCGCGGCGCGCAATGGTGTGCGGCAGTTTCTCGACATCGGCACCGGAATTCCGACCGAACCGAATCTGCACAACGCCGTGCAGGCCGTCGATCCGCATTGCCGCGTCGTGTACGTCGACCACGACCCTCTGGTGCTGGCGCATGCCCGCGCGCTGATGATCGGCTCGGAGAAGGGGCGTACCGAATACATTCCCGCGGATGTGCGCGATCCGGACGTGATCCTCGGCTCGGAGCAGTTCCGCGCGGTGATCGATCTGTCCCGGCCGGTGGCGCTCAACCTGGCCGCGATCATGCATTTCGTCACCGACGAAGAGGGCGCCTACGACATCGTGCGCACCTATATGGACGCGTTCGCGCCCGGGTCCTACCTCAGCATCACCCACGCCTCCAGCGATGTGAATCCGGAACGACTCGCGAAGGTGGCGGCGGTCTACGCCCAGGCCGGGATGAAGGTCGCCCTGCGCAACAAGGGCGAGGTCGCCCGCTTCTTCGACGGGCTGGAGCTCGTCGAGCCCGGCGTGGTTCCGATGCACCGCTGGCACCCGAATCCGGACTTCTACATCCCGGAGGAACGGCTCGCGTGGGCCGACGAGGCGTTCGGCATCTGGGCCGCGGTCGGCGTCAAGCCCTGAGCGGATGCGTAGGCCCAGGTCGGCGCGGAAATCCCACGGCACCGGTCACGGGCGGCGCGCGGTGATGCAGGATAGGTGGCGTGATCGGTAACCGCTCCCAGACCACCCGCACGATTCGTCCGCCGTCACCGCACCCGTCGGGCGCCACCCCGCCCGCGCTGCCGCCGGAGTTCGTGCCCAGGCATGTGGCGCTGGTGATGGACGGCAACGGCCGGTGGGCCCAGGATCGGGGGCTGCCGCGCACCGCCGGGCACGAGCGCGGCGAGGCGGTGCTGATGGACACCGTCGAGGGGTGTATCGAGATCGGCGTGAAATGGCTTTCCGCCTATGCCTTTTCGACCGAGAACTGGCGGCGCAGTCCGGACGAGGTCAAATTCCTGATGGGCTTCAACCGCGACGTGATCCGGCGCCGCCGCGACGAGATGCACGAGATGGGCGTGCGGGTGCGCTGGGCGGGCCGGCGACCGCGCCTGTGGCGCAGCGTGATCAAGGAATTGGAGATCGCCGAGGAGCTCACCAAGGACAACACCGTGATGACGCTGACGATGTGCGTCAACTACGGTGGCCGCGCCGAAATCGCCGACGCGGCACGGGAAATCGCGCGGAAGGTGGCGGCCGGACAGCTGGATCCGGAGAAGGTCACCGAATCGACCTTCGCGAAGTATCTCGACGAGCCGGATATGCCGGATGTGGATCTGTTCCTGCGCCCCTCCGGCGAGCTGCGCAGTTCGAACTTCCTGATCTGGCAGTCCGCCTATGCGGAGTTCGTCTTCCAGCACACCCTGTTCCCTGATTTCGACCGGCGCGACCTGTGGGAGGCCTGTGTGGAGTACGCCAAGCGCGATCGCCGGTTCGGTGGTGTGAAGTGAGCAACGATCTGACCGTCGCCCGGGAACTGCAGGCCCAAGCCGCCGCCTGCCTGCGTCGATGCGATATCGCCGTGCGGGAGGAGGACGGTGACGCCCTCGGCTTCGAATACGAGGGCGCGCTGTGCTCGTTGCGCGGCGTCACACTGGCGCCGGGCCTGGACGTCCTCACGCTGACCTGCGTGCTCGCCTGGGATCGCCCCTTGAAGCCGCAACTGCACAAGCGAGTCGCCGATCGCAACAACGCCCTGCAGTTCGGCTCGCTGACGATCATCGCCCACGAGAAGCTCGCCGACGTCCTGCTGCGCTATACCTTCCCGGCAGCCGGCCTCGACGACGACGCCCTGGCGACGATGCTGCTGCTCGTCCTGTCCGGCGCGGGCCGCGCCCGCCAGGGCCTGGTGCCCTGACCGGCCCGGTGTGCCGCTGATCGAATCAGCGGGCGATGTGGGCGCAGTCGCGGCAGGTGCCGAACACCTCCATGGTGTGGCTGATGTCGGTGAATCCGTGCTCGCCGGCGATCGCCGCGGCCCAGGCCTCGACGGTGGGGCCCTCCACCTCGACGGTGCGCCCGCACTGGCGGCAGACCAGGTGGTGATGGTGGCCCTTGGAGCACTGCCGGTACACGGATTCGCCTGTGTCCGTGCGCAGGACGTCGACCTTGCCGGCGTCGGCGAGGGACTGCAGGGTGCGGTAGACGGTGGTCAGGCCGATGCCCTCACCGCGGCGGCGTAGTTCGTCGTGCAGCTCCTGGGCTGAACGGAATTCCTCGATATCGCCCAGCAGTGCGGTGATCGCGCTGCGCTGGCGGGTGCTGCGAATTCCGACGGTCTTCTCGGCGGTGTCCGTCTTCTCCGGCACGGTCATCCTTCCTCGGCGTGTGCGACGGCGTCGACGACGATGCGTGCCAGATGGTCGTCGACCAATTCGTAGATCACCTCACGGCCGGTGCGTTCACCGCGCACCACGCCCGCGGACTTGAGAATGCGCAGGTGCTGGCTGACCAGGGGCTGGGTGACGCCGAGCGTATCGACCAACTCGTGCACGCAGCGCGGCGATTCGCGCAGCTGCAGCACGATCGCGATCCGCACCGGCGCGGCCAGCGCGCGCAGCAGTTCGCCGGCGTTGTCGAGCGTGGTGCGGGCGGGGACCGCGGGGGCGGTCGGGGCGCGATAGGGATACGGGTCGTGCGGGATCGGCGTGGGCGCCTCGACGGCGACGCGGCTTCGACGCGCGGGGACACCGCTGTCGGCGGTCATCGAACCAACTCCTTATTGGAAACCGATGCCATTATTGATATGCACACGTGCGCATGTCAAGGAAGCGCGCTGTACCGCCTCTCCGCGTCTTCAGCGTGTCGCGGGTGCTCCACGACATTCGTGTCGGGCCGGCGGTCTGTGTCGGGCCGGGTTTTGGGCGTTCCCGGCGAGTTACCCATGTGCATGCGAAATCAGTCGTTGCCGGGGCGATACTGCCTCGCGGTGTTCGATCCGGTGTCAGTAGGCTGGGGCGAATCGTTCGGACCCATCATCCAGAGGGAGAGCTTCCACCGTGGCACCCAAGTCGAAGATCGACACCGTCGCGAATCTCGCCAAGCGCCGGGGTTTGGTATACCCCAGCGGCGAGATCTACGGAGGGACCCGGTCGGCGTGGGATTACGGTCCGCTGGGTGTGGAGCTCAAGGAGAACATCAAGAAGCAGTGGTGGCGGGCCATGGTCACCAGCCGCGACGATGTGGTCGGCCTGGACTCCGCGATCATCCTGCCGCGGCCGGTGTGGGTGGCCTCGGGGCACGTCAGCGTCTTCAACGACCCGCTGGTCGAATGCCTGAACTGCCACAAGCGGCACCGGCAGGACCACCTGCAGGAGGCGTACGCCGAGAAGCACAAGATCGACGATCCGGACTCGGTGTCCATGGAGCTGATCGGCTGCCCGGACTGCGGCACCGTCGGTAAGTGGACCGAACCGCGCGACTTCAACATGATGCTCAAGACCTACCTCGGGCCGATCGAGTCCGAGGAGGGCCTGCACTATCTGCGTCCGGAGACCGCGCAGGGCATCTTCGTGAACTTCGCGAACGTGATGACCACCGCGCGCAAGAAGCCGCCGTTCGGTATCGCGCAGATCGGCAAGAGCTTCCGCAACGAGATCACCCCCGGCAACTTCATCTTCCGCACCCGCGAATTCGAGCAGATGGAGATGGAATTCTTCGTCAAGCCGGGTGAGGACGAGCGGTGGCACCAGTACTGGATCGACACCCGCCTGGCCTGGTACACCGAACTCGGCATCGACCCGGAGAATCTGCGGCTCTACGAGCACCCGAAGGAGAAGCTCTCGCACTATTCGACCCGCACGGTCGATATCGAGTACCGCTTCCACTTCCAGGGCAGCGAATGGGGTGAGCTCGAGGGTGTCGCCAACCGCACCGACTTCGACCTGTCGACCCACTCCAAGCATTCCGGCACCGATCTGAGCTTCTTCGACCAGAACACCAACGAGCGCTACACGCCGTACGTGATCGAACCCGCGGCCGGCCTGACCCGCTCGCTGATGGCCTTCCTGATCGACGCCTACACCGAGGACGAGGCGCCCAACGCCAAGGGCGTCATGGAGAAGCGGACCGTACTGCGCCTGGATCGCCGCCTCGCGCCGGTGAAGGCCGCCGTACTTCCGTTGTCGCGCAACGCCGATCTGTCGCCGAAGGCGAAAGACCTTGCCGCGCAACTGCGTAGGAACTGGAACGTCGACTTCGACGACGCCGGCGCGATCGGCCGCCGCTACCGCCGCCAGGACGAGATCGGCACCCCGTTCTGCATCACCGTCGACTTCGACACCCTCGAGGACCAGGCCGTCACCGTGCGCGAGCGGGACTCGATGGCGCAGGACCGGATCGCGCTCGACCAGGTGGAGGGCTACCTGGCGCAGCGCCTGCTGGGCGCCTGAGTTCACCGCGGCGCGGACGGGCATACCGCATTCGTATTCGGACATAACCGAAGACCCGGGCGTTATCGGGGCGAATCGCGCGCCGAAGTGGGATCGGCGGAAATATCGCCGTCGTCCGGGTCGTTCCGAGCACTGAGCAGTCCGAGATCCGGCGCGCCCCCGGGGCGCTGCCGGGCCCGGCCCACAGGTGCGACGAAAGGTCCTGATCATGGCGCAGGCGGTCAAGTTCGATCGTTACGGCGATATCGATGTGCTCGAGGTTCGCGAGATACCGGATCCGCAGCCCGGGCCCGGACAGGTCGCGGTCGAGGTGGTGGCCGCGGGGATCAACCCGGGTGAGGCCAAGATCCGCAACGGCTCGCTGCACGAGCGCTGGCCCGCCACCTTCCCCGAGGGCGAGGGCACCGATTTCGCCGGGCGCATCGTCGCCCTGGGCGAGGGGGTGAGCGGGATCGCCGTCGGCGACGAGGTGCTCGGATTCAGCGACAAGCGCTCCAGCCACGCCACCCGGGTGGTGGTGCCGGCCCAGCAGGTCACCCCGAAGCCGGTGGGTCTGTCCTGGGAGGTCGCCGGATCGCTGTACGTCGCGGGCACCACCGCCTTCGCCGCCGTGCGCGCGGTGAGCCCGGAGGCCGGTGACACCATCGCGGTGTCCGGCGCCGCCGGTGGAGTGGGATCCATTGTGGTGCAACTGCTTCGGGCCCGCGAGGTGACGGTGATCGGCATCGCGGGCCCGGAC
This sequence comes from Nocardia violaceofusca NBRC 14427, assembly GCF_963869435.1. Classification (NCBI taxonomy): domain Bacteria; kingdom Bacillati; phylum Actinomycetota; class Actinomycetes; order Mycobacteriales; family Nocardiaceae; genus Nocardia; species Nocardia violaceofusca. The sequence continues at coordinate 12,744 of NZ_CAWMPM010000035.1, read as the reverse complement.
AACCAGGACTATCTGCGCGAGCTGGGGGCGGTCGCGGTGGAGTACGGTGACGGTCTCGCCGAGCGCCTCCGGGAGGCGGCGCCCGCCGGTATCGACGCCTTCATCGATACGCACGGCAACGGCTACGTCGAACTCGCCCTCGATCTCGGCGTGAAGCCCGAACGCATCGATACGATCATCGATTTCGCCGCGGTGGAGAAATACGGCGTCAAGGCGGAGGGCAATGCGGCCGCCGACACCATCGACGTGCTCGCCCAGCTGGCCGAACTGGCCGCCGCGGGGGCCGTCCGGATTCCGATCGCCGCCACATATCCGCTCGCCGAGGTGCGCGCGGCGTTCACCGAACTCGAGCGCGGCCACACCCGGGGCAAGATCGTCCTGCTGCCATGACATCTGTCATGGCACAGTCGTGACGCTCGGGCCAGGTACGACGCCCGGCTCCACGCGACAGTGGAACCATGACATCAGCAATGACATCCGGTTCGGCGGAACGGGTCGCCGCCGCACCGGTGATCGAGCTTCGCGGACTGACCAAAACCTTCCGCAGCTCCGCCGGGCCCGTCCGCGCGGTCGACGGACTCGATCTGACCGTCACCGCGGGTGAGGTGGTCGCCTTCCTGGGACCCAACGGTGCCGGGAAGTCCACCAGTATCGACATGATGCTCGGCCTGCTGCGCCCCGACGCCGGCACCGCCCGTATTCTGGGCGGAACACCGGCGGAAGCGGTTGCGGCGGGCCGTGTTTCGGCGGTTCTGCAATCGGGCGGCCTGCTTCCGGATCTCACCGTCGGCGAAACGGTGCGGGTCGTCGCGTCCCTGCATCGTCATCCGCGCCCCGCCCGGGAGGTGCTCGTCCGCGCCGGAATCGACGGCATCGCCGACCGCATGGTGGGTAAATGCTCCGGTGGTCAGCAGCAGCGCCTGCGCTTCGCTCTCGCGCTGCTGCCCGATCCGGATCTGTTGATCCTCGACGAGCCGACCACCGGCATGGATGTGGAGGGACGCCGCGATTTCTGGAACGCCATCCGCGCCGACGCCGGTCTCGGACGCACCGTCGTCTTCGCCACCCACTATCTCGACGAGGCCGACGCCTACGCCGACCGCATCGTGCTGGTGCGGGGCGGGCGGGTCGTGGCCGACGGCAGTGCCGCGTCGGTGAAGAATCTGGCCTCCGGTCGCACGGTCTCGGCGACGCTGCCCGATGCCGACCCGGCGAGCCTGCTCGCCCTCGCCGGCGTGGACCGGGTCGAGCAGCGCGGTGATCGAGTGCTGGTGCACGGCAACGACTCCGACGCGGTCGCCCGCTATCTGCTGACCCGGACACCGGCCGTCGACATCGAAATCACCGGCCGCAATCTCGAAGACGCCTTCCTCGCACTGACCGGAGACAACTGAGATGACCACATCGACCGTGCCCCGCGCCATCCGTCCGAGCGCCGGCGGATTCAGCTGGGGATTCCTGCTGCTCGAATTGCGCCGCATGCTGCGCAACCGGCGCACCGTCATCTTCGCGCTGGTGATGCCCGTGGTGTTCTTCGTGATCTTCGGCGCCCAGAACTCCTACCGCAACGAGACCTACGGCTCGGCGAATGTCACCGCCTACGTGATGGTGTCGATGGCCGTCTACGGGGCGATGCTGGCCACCACCAGCGGCGGCGCCATGGTGGCGGTGGAACGCGCCGCCGGTTGGGTGCGTCAGTTGCGTCTCACGCCGCTGAGCCCGGCCGCCTACGTCGCCACCAAAGTGGCCGGCGCGATGGTGCTCGGATTGTGTTCGGTCGTCGTCGTTTTCGTCGCCGGCGCGGTGACCGGCGCGCATCTGACCACCGGCGCGTGGGTGGGCTGCTTCCTGATCGCGTGGCTGACCTCCGTGGTCTTCGCGGCATTCGGACTGTTCATGGGATATGTGCTGCCCTCGGAGAACGTGATGCAGATCCTCGGCCCGGTTCTGGCACTGCTGTCGTTCGCCGGTGGATTGTTCATGCCGCTGCACGGCTGGTTCGAAACGGTGTCGAAGCTCTTCCCGACCAACGGCGTCGCGACGCTGGCCCGGTTGCCGCTCGGCGACACCACTGCCGGTTCCGCCGCACTGGCGGTGCTGAACATCGTGGTCTGGGCCTCGGTATTCGCCCTCGGAGCCGCGGTTCTGTTCCGGCGTGATACCGCTCGCTGACCGACGCGCCGCACCGTCCGCCCCGGTGGACGGTGCGGTAGCGTCGAAATCCGGCGGCGCCGGCCGAGGCGGGAGACGGAGGGTGACGATGCGGGTACCTCCGGTCGATCGGCCGATTTCGGGAGCGCTGGACCGGATCGCCCGCAGAATGGATCACGAACCCGCCCCGCAGACCGCCATCCAGCATCGACGCCTGCTCTTCGGCGCGGTGCTGGCATTGGTCTGGTTGCTGTATCTGATCGCGCCGATCGTCTCGCAATGGCAGGACGGGCATCGCGGGCGGGCCGTCGCGGCGGCCGTCTGCCTCGCGGTCTTCTGGGTGCTGACGGCCTCGTGCTTCGGTCCCTTCCGGCAACCTGACTGGGAGGAGAAACACGCGCACGCTGGGCTGCCGGTCTCCTACGAATGGCCGCGATGGCTGGTGGTGGGCGGGCTGGCGGCCCTCGCCGCGAGTTTGACGGTGCTGCTGGGCGTCACCGGTCTGGGCACCGCCATCTACGTCGCGGCCGGCGCCGTATTCGTCCTGCCCCCGGCCAAATCCGGTGCGGTGGTGGCCGGGACAGCCGCGCTGTTGATCGGCCTGTCGCTGCATTACGGCAGTGCCCCGTTGTATTTCGCGTTCATTCCGGTGGTGATGTGGACCGGCCGCGAAGTCGGCCGGCGGCGCGGACAGCTGCGGGAACTGACTCGCCGCCAGCAGGGCGAGCTGGCGATCGTGGAGGAACGCAACCGGGTGGCGCGCGACGTGCACGACATCCTGGGGCACTCGCTGACCGTCATCACCGTCAAAACCGAACTGGCGCAACGGCTGCTCGACACCGATCCCACCCGCGCCCGGCAGGAGCTGGCCGATGTGGAGCGCCTGGCCCGCGAGGCGCTGGCGGGGGTGCGCGATACCGTCGGCGGCCTGCGCGAGGTGTCGCTCTCGACCGAGCTCGTCAACGCCCGGACCGCCCTGCGCGCCGCCGGTATCGAGGCGGAGCTCCCGGATCCCGCCGAGCTCCCCGCGCGCCATGCGGTGATCTTCGGATGGGTCCTGCGCGAGGCGGTGACGAATGTGGTGCGCCACAGCGGCGCCGGCCACTGCCGGGTGTGGGTGAGCGAGTCGCGGATCGAGGTGAGCGATGACGGAAAAGGGCTGTCCGGCAGTACCTTCGGTTCCGGTCTGACCGGTTTGCGCGACCGGGTGCGCGCCGGGGGCGGCAACCTGACGGTCGAGACACCGTCCGGCGGGGGAACGCTGATCGCCGCGGAGTTCCCGACGGCCGACAGGCGGAGTTGAGCAGGGCGAGGGGATTCGGCAACTCGGACCGGCGAAGGTCACGCGGATGTGCACCCGGGCGGGCGGACGAAGATGCCTTCGCCGGTCGGGCGGCGGATACCCCACCGGCCGCATTAGGGTCGCAGCTGTGCGTGTGATGATGTCGATCGGTGAACCGCGACGGGGGCGACGCCGGTGATCCGGTTGTTGCTCGCCGACGATCAGGCGCTGGTGCGGGGCGCGCTGGCGGCGCTGCTCGGGCTGGAGGCGGACCTCGAGGTGGTGGCCGAGGTGGGCCGGGGCGACGAGGTTCTGGACGCCGTGCGGCGCACCACGCCGGATGTGGTGCTGCTCGATGTGGAAATGCCCGGAATGGACGGAATTTCGGTGGCGGCGCAGCTGCACGCCGAATTCCCGCGTATCCGAATTCTGATGGTGACCACATTCGGCCGCCCCGGCTACCTGCGTCGCGCCATCGACGCCGGAGCCGGCGGATTCGTCGTGAAGGACACGCCCGCACGGGAATTGGCGGATGCGGTGCGGCGCGTGCACATGGGCCTGCGAGTGGTGGATCCGGCACTGGCCACCGAAACCCTCACCGCCGGAACCTCTCCGCTCACCGCACGCGAGCGCGAGGTGCTCGCCGCGGCGGCGGACGGGTCGACGGCGGGGGTCATCGCGAAGCGGCTGCATCTGTCCGAGGGAACCGTCCGCAACCATCTCTCGGCAGCGATCGGCAAGACCGGCACCCGCACTCGTGCCGAGGCCGTCCGCGCGGCCGAACGTCTCGGCTGGTTGTGAGCGGCCCCCGCCGCGGCGGGCGTAGATTCGCCGATGTGCATCTGACGCAGATCCGCCTGATCGTGTCCGAATTCGACCGCTGCGTGGCGTTCTATCGCGACGTTCTCGGACTGACACCGCAAACCGACGACCCGCGCCCGCCCTACGCGGCGTTCAAACCGGAGCTGGGCAGCACGCTCGCGTTGCACGAGCGCGCGAATCTCGCGGCGGCGCTGGGGGATACCTTGCGGTCCGGGGTCGACTCGCGCTCGTCGTCAAATGGCGAGGTGGCGCCGGTCCCGCCCGCCGACGCGGCGATGGTGTCGTTGCGGGTCGACGACCTGGGCGACTATCTCGCCGCGATCACCGCCCGCGGCGCCGAAATCTCGGGCGAGCCCGTCGCATACGACGGACGCGTGCGCTGCGCCTATCTGCGCGACCCCGAGGGCAACCTGATCGAACTGCAGCAGTGGCTCGCGACGCGCACCGGCGAGGCCGTGCCACCGGCGCGGTGAGACGAGCAGATCAGAATCGCCCGCCGCGGCTGATCCGGCGGGAACTGTCGGAGCCGCCGAAAGAGGCCGGACCCCACCCGGATCCGCCCATCGAACGGCCGCGATAGCCACTCCCCGCGCCGCGCAGCAGGCTGTCGATCAGAATGCCGCCCAGTACCGCACCGGCCTGGGACGTGCCGGAAGCCGGGCGATGGGTCTGCCACTCCCGCACATCGGCCTCGGCGGCGTGCAGTGCGCGGGTGGCCAGATCGGCGGCCTGTTGCGCACTGCTCAGCGCCGCCTGCGGGTCGGTGGCCGAAAGCTCCTGCGCCCGATCGAGATTGCGCTGCGCTTCGGCCAGGCGAGTACGGGGCGCGGCGTCGATACCGCCGCGGCGGGTGTCGATGAAATCGGCGGCCGCGCGGACCTGGCTCTGCGCGGCGATCACGGCCTGGTCCAGGCGGCGCCGCAGCTGCTCGGCGGCGAGTTTGCGCTCACCGGCCGCGGCGACCGCGCGATCGAGTGCGGTATCGGCCGCGACCGCGCGGTGGAACGTGCCGAGCGGATCGCGGTCCCCGGTGGTCCGGGCCGCTTCCCATGCGGTGCGGGCGCCCGACATCGCCGCCGCCAGTTCCGGGCCGCCGTGTTCGGTCAGGCCCTGCGCGGTCTCGAGGTCGCGGCCCAGTTCGTCGATCGCCGCCGGCAGGCCGGCCCGCGCCTGGGTGATATCGGTTTCGGCGGTGTCCACGGCGTCGAGCAGGGTGCGGGCGGCGGTCACCGCGGCCTCCGCGCCGCGAATCGCCGCGACCACCCCGCCCTGACGACCGACCGGCTCGGCCGCGGCCCGGCGGCCCTGCTCGATCGTGTTCTCGGCGAACCCGATTCGCTCCCGTGCCATCGCCACGTTGTCGCGCACCGGCGCGGTGACCGATTCCGGTTGTGCGGCCAGCAGCCGGCGCAGGGTCTCCTCCGAGCGCGGCAGCCGCACGGTGAGATCGACCACATCGCGGGTCAGCGTGTCCAGCCGTTGTGGCGCGTCGATCAGCAGATTGCGCATCGCGTCGAATTCGGCCACCTTGTCGTCGAGTTCGGCATCGGCCCGCCCGCAGGTGGCGATCAGCTCGACCAGCAGATCGCGGCGCTGATCAGGGGTTTCGGGGATGTCGTCATCGAGCCGCTGGCGGATCGAAAAGGCATGTGCCATCGCCCGTTTCGCCGACTCGAGCGCGGCGGCGAACGGAGCGGTCGCGGTGGCGCCGAATTCGTCGGTGGCCAGCCGCAGTTCCTCGGCACTGGCCCGGATCGCGTTGTCGGTGTCGACCAGCACCTGCGCCGAGCGGGACTCGAGCAGATCCGGGCGCAGCCGAGCCAGCGCGGCGGTGTCGGTCGGGTCGACCGCGCGGGCGGCGTCGGTCTCGGCGCGGCCCCGGGCCCGCCGGCGCAACTGCGAATAACCCAGCACCACACCGATCACGCCCAGCACGATCAGGGTGATCACGATCAGCGGCCAGATCCCGACACCACCGGAATCGCCCATGGCCGTGGACAATCCGTCCGCCGCGGCCACCGCCGCCTCGGCCCACTGACCGTTGTGCAGTCGCGGCTCGACCTGATCGGTGAGCAGCGAATTCAGTTCCGCGTCGCTCACCGAGGGCGGGAGCGCGCCGGTGAAGGAATAGGAGCGGTCGCTGGTCGCGATCGACAGCAGCACATCGCGGTCGCCGAATCCGGACGCGGTCGCGGTGCGCTGACCCCAGGTCTGCGGGTCCAGGCCGCCGAAATCGCGGACGTAGACCACCCACAGCCGCTCCCGATGCGCGGTGTAGAGCGCGTCCACCGAGGCGCGCACGGTGTCGCGCTGCGGACCGTCGAGAACCTGCGCGGAATCGGTGACGTATTCGTTGAGCCGCATCGGCTCGTCGGCGACGGCCGGGCCGCAGCAGCCGAGCACGAACCCGAACACGATCGACAGCAGCAACGCGAGCAGCGTCGGCGGCTGTGATCGTCGAGGACGCGAGTGCGGCGGCATAGCACGAATGTATCCGCCGACACGGCGCGAGGGGCGTTGATCCGGCCGACCCGTGTCGGAACCGATGATTACGATCGGCAGGGTGATCACGCTGGATATCCCCTATACGGGCCACGTCGCGCCGGGCACGAATCCGCAGCAGCGCGACGTGCCGGGCGCCCGGATCGTCAAGATGTCGGTCGGCGGTATGGACAACAACGTCTATCTGGTGCAGGACGCCGCCACCGGCGACGCGGTGCTGATCGACGCCGCCAACGAATCCGAACGCATCCAGGCCCTGCTGGACCAGGAGGTGCCGGGGCGGCTGCGGCTGATCGTCACCACCCATCAGCATTTCGACCACTGGCAGGCCCTGAGCGCCGTGGTCGCCGACACCGGCGTACCGACCGCCGCGCACGCCCTGGACGCCGAACCGCTTCCGGTACCGCCGGATCGGCTGCTCACCGACGGTGACACCGTCTCGATCGGCGACCTGCGGTTCGACGTCATCCACCTGCGCGGACACACCCCGGGATCCGTCGCGCTGGCGCTCACCGACGGCTCCGGCCGCACCCATCTGTTCACCGGCGACTGCCTGTTTCCGGGTGGTGTCGGCCGCACCACCTCCCCGGAGGATTTCGATTCCCTCTACAGCGACGTCACCAGCAAGGTGTTCGACCGCTTCGGCGACGATACGGTCGTCTACCCGGGCCACGGCGACGACACCACCCTGGGTGCCGAGCGGCCGCAGCTCGAGCAGTGGCGGCAACGCGGTTGGTGAGCGGTTCCGGTGCCCTGCGACCGTGACGATCCGGCGCTCCGCAATCGTGGCGTGACCGAGCACTGGCAAACTCGGGGAATGCCCTCGGCCCTCACCCATCCCGCACCGACCCGCCCGCCCGCCGCGCCGCGCCGTCCGCGCGGATCGGCGGTCGTGCGGTGGGTGCGCCGGGTGATCGCCGGCACCGTCGTCATCGGGGTCGTCCTCGTCGGCGGCACCGCCTTCCGGGTCTGGCAGGTGGCACGGATCGACGACTACAGCCGTGCCGACGCGATCGTGGTGCTGGGCGCCGCGCAATACGACGGCACGCCGTCCTCGGTGTTCGAGGCCCGGCTCGGACAGGCCTACCACCTGTACACCAAAGGTGTTGCGCCGCTGGTTATCACGGTCGGCGGCAAACAGGTGGGCGACAACTACACCGAGGCCGCCTCCGGTAAGAACTATCTGAAGAATCGTGGCGTGCCCGCCGACCGGGTGCTGGCCGTGGAGACCGGATCGGACACGCTGCAGAGTATCGAGGCGGTCGCCTCCGCGATGCGGGCCCGCGATCTGTCGTCGGCGGTGCTGGTCAGCGATCCGTGGCATTCGCTGCGCACCCGCACCATGGCCCGCGACGCCGGTCTGGACGCGTGGACCGCGCCGACCCGCACCGGCCCGGCGGTCTACACCCGGGAGTCCCAGGTCCACGGCATCGCCCGCGAAACCGGCGCCCTGCTGTGGTATCAGCTCACCCACTTCTCCGCGGATTTCAAATACACCGCGGAGCAGTGAGACACGTATCAGGCGGTATCCCTCATGAGTTTCGACGCGATGCCCGAATGCCCGTATGTCGACGGCGATCACGAGCGCATGGTGTCCGAGACCTCGCCCACGGCGGGGTTGCGGTGGTCGCCGTCACCCGCCCGCCGCAGTGACTTCGCGCGGGACCGGGCCCGGGTGCTGCATTCGGCGGCACTGCGGCGACTTGCCGACAAGACCCAGGTGATGGGGCCGCGCGACGGTGATACGCCACGCACCCGGCTCACCCATTCGCTGGAGGTCGCCCAGATCGGGCGCAGCATCGCCGAGGGGCTGGGCTGCGACGCGGATCTGGTCGATCTGGCCGGGCTGGCCCACGACATCGGCCATCCGCCGTACGGCCACAACGGCGAACGCGCCCTCGACGAATTCGCCGACGCCTACGGCGGGTTCGAGGGCAACGCCCAGAACCTGCGGATTCTGACCCGGTTGGAGCCGAAGGTCTTCGACACGGCGGGGGAGAGCTACGGCCTCAACCTGACCCGCGCCGCCCTCGACGCCACCGTCAAATACCCCTGGGGCAGAACGGCTTCCGGTGCGAAGTTCGGCGCCTACGATGCCGATCTGGACCGGCTGGACTGGGTCCGCAAGGGGGCGCCCGAGCGTCGGCAGTCGCTGGAATCGCAGGTCATGGACTGGTCCGATGACGTGGCGTATTCGGTGCACGACGTGGAGGACGGGGTGATCGCGGGCCGGATCGATCTGCGAGCGCTCGCCGATCCGGCCGAACAGGCCGCCCTCGCCGAACTGGGCCAACGCCAGCACCGCGACCTGTCCGCCGACGATCTGATCGCGGCCGGTCAGCGGCTGTCGCAATTGCAGGTGATCGCCGAGGCCGCCGGATATGACGGCACCCTGCGCGCCTCGGTCGCCCTCAAGCGGCTGACCAGCGATCTGGTCGGCCGATTCGCGACCGCGGCGGTGGAGGCGACCCGCGCGGCGTGGACCGGGCAGTCGCTGTGCCGCTACGCGGCCGATCTGGAGGTGCCGGCCGTGGTGGCCGCGGAGGTCGCGCTGTTGAAAACGGTCGCGCTGCGATATGTGATGTCCGATCCCCAACACCACGAACGCCAGGCCGAACAGCGCGAGCGCATCCGATACGTGGCCGACCGCCTGTTGGCCGGCGCCCCCCAGGGCCTCGACCCGATCCTGCTGCCGTGGTGGGAGGCTGCCACCGACGACACCGCCCGGGTACGCGTGATCGTCGACCAGATCGCCTCCTACACCGAGAGCAGATTGGAGCGGATCGCGGCCCGATGACCCCGGTCGTCGGCGTGGGCCGACCGGCACGCGGCTAGACTCGGATTTCGTGGCAGGTCGACTTCCGGATCGCGATATCGCGGCAATACGTGAACGCGTACGCATCGAGGATGTCGTCGGTGAATATGTGTCGCTCAAGCGTGCCGGTGCGGATTCGCTGAAGGGGCTGTGCCCGTTCCACGACGAGAAGTCGCCGTCGTTCCACGTGCGGCCGAATCACAGCCATTTCCACTGCTTCGGCTGCGGTGAGAGCGGTGACGTGTTCGCCTTCCTGCAGAAGATCGACCACGTCGGGTTCGTCGAGGCGGTCGAGCAGCTGGCCGACCGGATCGGCTACACGATCAACTACGAGGGTGGCGGGACCTCGGTGCAGCGCGACCGTGGCACCCGCTCCCGGCTGGTCGCCGCCAATGCGGCCGCGCACGAGTTCTATCAGGCGCAACTGCGGGAACCGGGTGCGGAGGTGGCGCGCACATACCTCACCGACCGCAATTTCGACGCCAACGCGGCGCGGCAGTTCGGCTGTGGTTACGCCCCGGCAGGCTGGGACACGCTGACGAAATACCTGCTGCGCAAGGGTTTCGACATCAAGGAGCTGGAGGCGGCGGGGCTGTCCAAGCCCGGCCGGCACGGTCCCATCGACCGGTTCCACCGGCGGCTGCTGTGGCCGATCCGGAATCTGAGCGGCGATGTCATCGGTTTCGGCGCGCGGCGCCTGTTCGACGACGACCAGATGACCGCCAAGTACATCAATACGCCGGAGACGGTGCTGTACAAGAAGTCCCAGGTGCTGTTCGGTCTCGACCACGCCAAGCGGGAGATCGCCAAGAGCCATCAGGCGGTGGTGGTCGAGGGCTACACCGATGTGATGGCCATGCACCTCGCGGGTGTGACGACCGCGGTCGCCTCGTGTGGCACCGCCTTCGGTGACGAGCATCTGTCGATGTTGCGCCGGCTGCTGATGGACGACAATTTCTGGCGCGGCGAGATCATCTACACCTTCGACGGCGATGCCGCCGGTCAGGCCGCGGCGCTGAAGGCATTCTCCGGTGACCAGAAACTGGCCGGGCAGACGTATATCGCGGTCGCGCCCGACGGGCAGGACCCGTGTGAACTGCGGCAGCGTTCCGGCGACGGAGCCGTCCGCGATCTGGTGGCCCGGCGAGTCCCGTTGTACGAGTTCGTGATTCGCGGTCTGCTCGCCGACCACAACCTCGACACCCCCGAGGGGCAGGTCGAGGCGCTGCGGCGTGCGGTGCCCGTGGTGGCGCAGATCAAGGACAACGCGCTGCGCAAGGCGTACGCCACGAAGCTCGCCGGATGGGTCGGCTGGGACGACATCCAGCTGGTGGTGCGCCGGGTCGGCGATCACGCCCGCCGCGGCAAGCCGGTGAAGGGTGTGCCCGGCCGGGAAGCGGCCACCGAGACAGTGGTCGCGGAGTCGGCCGCCGCCCGGCCGAACCCGGGTGACCCGGTACTACTGCCGCAGCGGCAGGTGCTGGCCGCCGCGCTGCAGTATCCGGCGACCGCGGGCCCGATCTTCGACAGCCTCGAGCCCGAGGCGTTCACCCATCCCGCCTACACCGCCGTGCGCGCCGCCCTCGCCGCCGCCGGTGGCACCGCGGCGGGACTCGGTGGCGCGGAATGGGTTTCGCGCGTCGCCGACCACACCGACGACCTGATGCTGCGCGCACTGGTCTCCGAACTGGCCGCCGAGCCGCTTCCGGTGAAATCGATGGACGACATCCCCCGATTCATCTCCGGCGTGCTGGCGCGGGTGCAGGAGGCATGGGTCGGCCGTCAGGTCGCCGCGCTCAAGTCGAAATTGCAGCGGGTCTCGTCGACCGAACAGCCGGACGACTACATGGCCCTGTTCGGCGATCTGGTCGCCCTCGAGCAGTACCGCAAGAGCCTGCTCACCCAGGCCATGGGCAACTCGGATGATTTCAACGTCGCCTGATCGTTCCAACCGGAATGAGATCGACGTCTTTCCATCGTTCCGGGACCGCACTGACCGCCGAGATCGTCGACGGTGACGGCCCGCCGCTGGTGATCGTTCCGGGGGTGATGTCCGATGCCGCCGCCTGGCGGCCCGTGGTGGAGCGGCTCGGTTTGCCCAATCCGGTGGTGACGATCAATCGCCGCGGGCGGGTGCCGAGCGGTCCGCTGGGGGCGGACTACTCCGTACGTACCGAAGTGGACGACCTGCACCATATCCTCGACACTCTCGGCGGTGCGGTGGAGCTGTTCGGATGGAGCTACGGCGGGCTGATCGCCCTGGAGGCGGCTTGTGAGCGGTCGGATCTGCGCTCGCTGATCGCCTACGAACCGGTATCGGCGCCCTTCGCCCCCGCCGCGATCCCCGCGCTGCGCGCCGCCGTCGACCGCGGCGATCTGGACGCCGCCGTCCGGTTGGTCAACACCGATGTGTCGGGCTTCTCCGCGGAATATGTTGCCGCGCTGCGGGAATCGCCGACATGGGCGGTGCTGCGGCCGCTGGCCGCGCCGCTGCCGACCGAACTCGAGGCCGTCAACGCATGTCGGGCGGACCTACAGCGATATCGCGCCCTGACCGTTCCGGTCACCCTGCTGCTGGGCGAACTCAACGCGAACGCCGAACCCTACGGCACCGCCTTCGGCCGCATCGCCCATGCACTGCCGCAGGCCCGCATCGACCTTCTGCCGGGGCAGGGGCATCTGGCCCACGCACAGGCACCGCACCTGCTCGCCCGGCACATCGCCGCCGCGGTGGCGCGGACCGAGGAAAAGCCTGAGGAGATCGGCTCGACCGGTAGGTAGGGCGCGGTCGGTGGCACGCGGTCCGGCGGTGACGCCGGCCGCGGGCCGGTCGGGCGGCTCAGCGCCGGAGCTGGTCCTGGGGGACGAGGACGGTGGTGCGCTCGTCGATCGGCTCCATGGGTTCGAGCCGCGGCTGGGTATTGAGTCGATCCGACAGTTTCTGGCGGCTGGCCTGGACCAGCTTGCGGGTGACCGGGCTGGCGGCGACAGCACGGGTGGTCTTGCTGATCTGCTCGTAGCGAGCCCGCCCCGCCTTGGCCCCCAGCACGTAACCGGCTGCGACGCCGATGATCAACCGCAGCATTCTTTCGGGCTCCTCCCAGTAGCTGTCCGCGCCGTACATCCTGCCCGACACCGAGCCGGGCTGTCGATCCGGCACCACCTTGCCAGA
>NZ_CAWMPM010000034.1:0-148547 GCF_963869435.1 Nocardia violaceofusca NBRC 14427 | reverse complement strand
TTCTTGGATGCTGACCGCCGAACGCCCCTCCGACAGAAACTTTCGCGCCGCACCCAGCAAGGCGTTGCGAGTCCGCTCGCGCCGTCGGTCGATACGGTTGCGGACCACTGGCTCGGCCATCTCGTGCTATCCCTTCGGCGACGTCATGAAGATCGTAACTGAGCATATTATCAGCTGCGATTTCGTGCCCGAAATCTGCCGCTCGCTGTCAGGCGCGTCCGTGCAGCGCGATCGTGCCCTCCAGTAGTTCGGTGAGCGAACCGGCGATCGAACCTTCGGTATCCCCGGCCGGGCTGTGTTGATCGGCCGCCCGCCGTCCCTACTGTCGGTTCTGCTTGTCTTGGTCGCGCCCAGGCTGATGGTGCTCGTCATCCTGCTCCAGGCGGCCTGTTCGCGATCATGTTCGCTCTTCCGCGGCGCTTGGTCCCCGTAGTGCAGTGCCACGGGCTGGTGCCGCGCGTGCGCCAGGTTGAACTGCGGTGTCGAAGTGGCGGTGCGGCCATCGGTGCCGTCGGGCGCCCGGCGTTCGAGGATTGTTGGCTTGCCTGGCAGAGGGATTCGGCAGACCGGATGTGATGAACGGTAGGAGAGGGAAGCCCGTAGCCGAGTCAGCATGTGATTTCAGCGCATTCTCATCATTATCTTGATTCAATGATCAGAATCTTAGGATTGATCAATCAAGTTCACATGATCCAAACCGGCTGTTCATCGAGACCGAGGCCATCTTCGAGGGGGTGTGAAGCGTCGATCAGCACTCGGTGGATGTGCTCTGTAGGTGGGTGGTGCCTCCGGTGAGGTGGATTCGAAGACCGGTGTCGGTGACCGTGATCTCGGTCGGCTGCTGGTTCAGTGGATAGTCCTGGAGGCTGTCGCTCAGCAACTCCAGGATCCGGTCGGGCACGCCGACCGGAACGCCCCGGGACGAGACGGTCTCGACCCGAATTCTGCCGTCCGTGACACTGGGGCGCACTTCGACCGTGGCCAGACCGTTGACCAATTGGATCGTGAGCGTGTTCGTCTCCGGGTGTGCTATCACCCGAGTTGCCAGGCCGTGCAGTGTTGTGACCATCGCGTCGTCACTCCAGGTCGCTGTCGTGCTGCTACCTCCGACGACGGCGCCACCTCGGCCGTGGTCGGCCAGGTCGATGTCCTTCAGTTCGACGTGGGCCCGCATACCGGCCGCGGGCCCGAAGGTCGCGTTGTCGCTGTCGAGGGTGACGGTGGGGATGCGATGCTCGGGGGCGGTGAGAAGGAGTGGGCGCGCACCGAATCCGACCGCTACGGATGTTCCGAGTTCCTGCTGTTCCCGGGTGCTGATGCACTGCGCGACCCGGTGCCGATAGCAGGCCTCGGCGGCGACGCCGGCTCCGGCGGCGAGGGTGATCGCCACTCCGGCGCTCACGAGAGCAAGTCGTCGTCGGCGCGATCCGTGACGGGCCAGAGGTTCGGTGAGTTCTGCCGCGGATTTCGGGGTAGTCGGCACGACGATTCCTTCCATGGTGGTGAGCGGTAACAGCGGAGTGACACGCGACCTGCCTCACTGAGGAGGTGTCGGTATTGCGGTGTTGTGATAGTGAAGTCATAATTGATGATATCATCATAACAGTGGCGAGCAGTGCGATTGCCACAGCGGATGTCTGCGATGTTGTCACGTGGCAGGAGGCTCGATGAGTTACGAATCAGACCGACCGCTTCCGGCGGACCGTTCGGGCGGCCCCACCGTCGGACGAGCGGGTACCGGCGGGGTTCTCGCCGCCATGTGTACGTGTCTCGTCCTCGTCGTCGCCTCGGTATCGGCTCTCAATCTCGCGTTGCCGGACCTCGCGATCGACCTGTCGGCCTCGACGACGTCGCTGACCTGGATCGCGGATGCCTACACGGTTGCGCTGGCCGCATGCGTGCTGCCGATCGGTGCCCTCGGCGACCGGCTCGGCCGACGGAACGTCCTGGTCGTCGGCGCCATCGTCTTCGCGGCCGGCTCGATAGCCGCGGCCTCCATGCATTCGACGAATTCGCTCATCGCGTGGCGTGCGGTGATGGGTATCGGTGCGGCGATGATCATGCCGGGCACGCTGTCCACGATCACCGCCGCCTTCCCGGCCGACCGCCGCGATCGCGGCGTGGCCGTGTGGTCGGGCTTCGCCGCCGCGGGCGCGATCATCGGCCTGCTCGCCGCGGGATTCCTACTCGAGCAATGGAGTTGGCGCTCGATCTTCGTGACCAGCGCCGCGGTCGCGCTCGTCGGTGGGCTGTTGGCGCTGCTGCTGGCACCTAATACTCGTGATGAAGCGCGGCGCCCGCTCGACCACGCCGGTTCCTGGACCAGCGCCATAGCCATCGGAACTCTCGTTTACGGAATCATCGAAGGCAGCGAAGCAGGCTGGACCAGCGCGCGCGTGATCGCGAGCTTCGCCCTCTCGGCCGCCGCGCTGGGCCTGTATGCCGTACTCGGGTTCCGGAACAACCATCCATTGCTGGACCCGCGGCTGTTCGGTATCCGAGGCTTCCGAGCCGGAGCGATCACCATCCTGGTTCAGTTCATGGCCGTCTTCGGCTTCTTCTTCGTCGGCTTGCAGTATCTGCAGCTGATCCTGGGCTACAGCCCGCTGAAGAGTGCGGTCGCGTTGATTCCGATCGCGGTCGTGGTCTTGCCGACCAGTGTGCTGACACCGCGCTTGGTCGCACGAATGGGAATCAAGGCGGTTCTGGGCGGCGGATTGTTGCTGCTGGCCGGAGGTATGTTCGCGCTGTCGTTCCTCGAGACGGACTCGGGTTATCTGCCGTTCTTCGGCGGCCTGATCGTGGCCGGTCTGGGTGTGGGTCTGACGAGTGCCGTGGGTACCGCGGTCATCGTCGGTTCGCTGGCTGCCGAGCAACAGGGAGTTGCCTCGGCGATGAACGACGCGACCCGGGAAGTCGGTTCCGCGGTAGGCATCGCGTTGATGGGATCGGTGTTCGCGAGCCACTACACATCGGCTCTGCCGTCGCTAGCGGGTGTGCCTCCACAAGCGGCACACGCGGTCGAATCGTCTGCGGCCGCGGGTATTCATGTGGCCGGTCTGATCGGGCCTCAAGGTCCCGCGCTGGCCGCGGCGGTGAAGTCCGCCTTCATCAGTGGTCTGTCCGCATCGTTGATCGCGGTGGCCGTGATTGTCGCGGTCGCCGGCATCGGAGCACTTCTCCGAGCACCGCGTACGCAGACCCCTCCCGAGTAGCGGCACGCAGCCGTCGCGTCTGCCGTTGCGCCCGCGTCACCGCATCGAAAAACGGAGCTCATCCGAATGTCTTGCCCGCGCTATGTATTTGCAGTCCTCGCCGTCGTCTGCGTCTTCACCGGTGTGTGCACGGTTACCGGCTGTGGTAGCCAGACCGGCGCGCCGGTGGTGTCTACCAGCCACCCAGCGTCGGCAGCGACACC
The DNA here is from genome assembly GCF_963869435.1 of Nocardia violaceofusca NBRC 14427. NCBI lineage: Bacteria > Bacillati > Actinomycetota > Actinomycetes > Mycobacteriales > Nocardiaceae > Nocardia > Nocardia violaceofusca. The sequence goes on along the minus strand of NZ_CAWMPM010000034.1, from coordinate 145,129 downwards.
GTCGTTGCAGGGAGACGGTGCCGGGGCCGACGAGACCGTCGCCGCCGATCGGGCGGGGCGCCGTTGGGCGCCCGCGGCGTCGGCCGCCCTGACACCCGGCGTGCAGACCTTCACCCAGGGTGGTGGACAGTGCACGGCGAACTATGTCTTCGTCGACGACGCCGACGGTGTGTATCTCGGACAGGCATCGCATTGTGCGAGCACCGGCAGATCCGACCGGACTGACGGATGCGAGGCCGGCAGCCTCGCGCTCGGTACTCCGGTGACCTTCACTCGCAACGGTTCTCCACGCTCCGCCGGTACCACCATCGGGGTCGGGCAGCTGGCCTACAGCAGCTGGCTGACGATGCAGCACCTGGGCGAAACCGACCCGAACACCTGCTCCTACAACGACTTTGCGTTGGTGAAGGTCGATCCGGGTCTCGCCGAGCAGATCAATCCCAGCTTGCCCTATTGGGGTGGGCCGTCCGGTCTCAACACCTCGGGGACAGGTTCCGGTGGCCGGGTTTACAGCTACGGCAATTCCAGCCTGCGAGCGGGAATCGCGGCGCTGTCGCCGCAGCGAGGCGAGAGTCGGGCAGACGACAAGGTTTCCAGTGGCTGGACCCACGCCCTGGTATCGCAGGCCGGGCTCGATCGGATGCCCGTAATGGTCACGCCGCCACACGGCCATGTTGAGCGCTTTGGACACCAACGCGGCGGTCTTCGTGGTGGCTGTGGTCCAGCCGACGATGGCGCGGGAGTAGGCGTCGAACACGAACGCCACATATGCCCATCCGGTCCACGTCGAGACGTAGGTGAAATCGGCGACCCACACGCGGTTGGGTGCGGCGGCGCTGAAGTCGCGGTTGAGCGTGTCACCGGCGCGTCGCCGGTCTCGGTGCTACCGATATGGTCAACGCCACCGAGGCTGATGCCGTCGCCGCGGTCGAGGACCTCACCGGTGGCGAGTATGTGCTTCGGACATTCGACGACGCGCGACGGCTGCGGATGCGCCTGGAGACAGCCAGGTCGGCGATCGTGGTCGGCGCCGGCTTCCTTGGCATGGAGGTCGCCAGTGCGTGCGTGGCGCGAGGTATCGCTGTCACGGTGATCGACGTCGATCCTCCCCTCGAGCGCATCCTCGGACCGTTCCTGTCGAAGGTGATCACGGACCGCACCGAACGCGGCGGCGTGCGTTTCGTGCGATCCCGACAGTTCGCCACCCTCGCAGGGAATCCGGTACACGGTGTAGCGCTCGACGACGAAACCGAGCTGATCGCTGATGTCGTGGTCACCTGCGCGGGAGAAGTGCCGAACACGGCATGGCTGAACGGTTCTGGCTTGGCCGACGTGCTCGGTGTGGGCATTGATAGGGCCTGCACGACCGAGTTCCAGGGCGTGTACGCGGCCGGAGACGTCACCTACCTGCGGGATACGGGCCGCCGTGTGCCCTTCTGGTCCAATGCGCGTCGCGCAAGGCAAGGTCGCCGCCGCCTCCGCTCTGGGAGTTGCGGCTCGCACGGCGGCATTCGACGACTATTTCTGGACCGAAATTCTCGGCCTGTCGATCAAGGTGGTCGGACCTCTGCCGTTGACCGGCCCCCGGATTCGGTCGAGGGCAGCCTCACCGACGGCTCAGCACTTCTCATTGGAGCGACGGTCGTCCGAGTCCGACGGTGGTGGCCTATGGGAAACGCAGATCTGTGGTGGCGTTACGCGCGTTGGCCCGAGCGCTGTCGGCAAGCTGAGGGTCAATTTTTCCGCGAGGGTGTGCCCTGAAAGGTATTGCCGTGGTTGGTCGCTATTGCGGCAGTATGGCGGATCGCTAGCCCGTCGACGATCATCTCCAAGCCGAAGCGGAACTCGTCCTCGAGCTTCTGCGTGGGCAGGCAATCGGCCACCGCGATGGTGGCGGGGTACCCGGCCGGATCCAGCTCATGGAAAAGTGCGCTCAGGCGTGCGGGTTCGGGGTCGGGGACGACGGGGTCGCGCAACTGCGCCGCGAATCCGATGACATACCGCGCCAACGTAGCGTAGGCGCGTGCAGCAGCCTCGGGGGTGAAACCGGCATCGAGCAATAGGGCAAGGAAGCGTTCACGAAGGGCGAGCACATTGGGCCCGGTGGGAACCTGCTCGATGAGCAAGGGGGCGATACTGCGGTGGCGACTGAGGGTGTCAAAGATGGCTTGCGCAGCCACTCGGCATGTCTGTTGCCAGTCTGTCGCGTCGACATCGAAATCTACCTCCCCGAAGACTCGGTCGACCACAAATCCCACAAGCTCGGCGCGGCCGCTGACGGCGCGGTAGAGCACGGCCGTCCCGGTGTCGAGCCGCTGGGCGAGGTTGCGCATCGACAGAGCAGCGGCGCCTTCGTCGTCTACGAGTCGCACCGCGGTGGTGACGATTTTGTCGAACGGTACCCGCGGACGCCCTGGCGAGCGACGTACCGGCCTTCCCTCGTTTTGCGCCTCGGTGCTACTTCCCATTTCACTATTGTCTCCGATCGGCAGGGTGAGCGAGCGACCGGCATTCGGTCACTATGTTGCCGAATGCGCTGGACTGATGCGGCTCCGGTCACAGCTCACGCGCGCAGTCGGTATCGCGCCATCATGCATTCGTCCTCGTGGTCGATGAGGTGGCAATGCCAGACGTAGCCCTGCATCATCATGTGGTCGCCGGAGTGGAACATCGCGTCGGGATCGAAGCCCAGCTCGTCGGCGGTGGGGAAGGTGATCGATACTCGCGTGACCATGCCGGCCGGGCAGGTGACGGTATCTTTGGCGCCGGTTTCCCACAGATGCGGCGGTTCGGGGGCGCCGTTGAGGAATCGGTCCGGCTCGGGCGCCCAGAACGTGCCTATCGGAGGCGCCGGATTCGCCGCGAGATATCCGAGGGCATCGAGTGGTTGGCGATCGAGGATGCGCATGTGAACCAGGTGCAGGTGCATGGGATGGGAGTCGGGGGAGATGTTGACGAAGTCCCAGATTTCGGTGCTGCCCTGCCGTGGTTCGGGTACCGGATCGTCGTGGTAGCACAGGTTGTTCATGACGTTGGTGAACGGTGGCCACGTCGTCACCGGCCGCTGGCTGAGGGTAATGATGCGGCGCCGCTCCGCGGTGCGCGCGGCTGGCAGAGCGGGGGACTGTTTCCGCCCGCCTCGCAGTGTGACCGGCGGTGCGGCGGTGAAGCCTGTGGTTCCGATACCGATGAACCGCACAAGACTGCTGATGGTCTGGGCGCCAATGATTTCGGCTTCGCCCCGTGGATACTCGTAGGTATTCATCAACTCGACGGTGTCGCCCGCGCCGAGACCGGTGAAGTCGGCGACGATGTCGAGCCGTTCGCCGGGCGCGATCGCTGCTTCGTCGATGTACGCGGGTTCATCGAGCAGACCGCTGTCATTGCCGATGACCCAGAACCGGGTCCGGTTGGAGAACGAGAGCCGGTACTCGCGAAAGTTGGAGGCGTTCAGTACCCGGAACCGGTACATGCCGCGCGCCACCGACAAACGGGGATGGACCACACCGTTGACTGTGATCAGGTCGCCGAACATGCCGCCTTCCCAGCGGCCCTCTTGAATCCAGCGCACGGTCTTGAAGCGCAGTGAGCCGTCCTCGTTGAAACGGCGGTCGGCGATCGCCAGCGGTATTTCGAACTCTCCGCTGGGCAGTCCGAGGGTGTTGGAGGCGGTCCCGGTGTCGTACTCGTCGCGCAGCAGATAGAAGGCGGCCAGGCCTGCTACCACGTTCAGGCGGGTGATGCCCATTGCGTGGTCGTGGTACCAGAGAGTGGCGGCGTCTTGGCGATTGTGGTGGCGGTAGATCTTCGTTGCGCCGGGGCGGAAGGTGTCTTCGGGGTGACCGTCCATGTCCGGCGGGGTGACCGCACCATGCAGGTGCACCGCGACGCGGGGGGCGACGCGGTCCTGGTCGGTGGTTCCGTCCAGCGCGGTGTCGACCTCGCTCGAGAACAGATGTGCGCCGAGAGTATTGGTGAAGGTCAGCTCGATCGCCTCGCCGACCTGCGCTTCGACAGTGGGTCCGAGGTAGGGGGCATTGCCGTACGACCAGGTCGGGGCGACACCGAGATCGCGGTGAAAGCGGTGGGTGCCGGCTCCGACAGTCAGGGTCTGGTTTCCGCGCACGACAGCTGGGACGGGCAACTCGTCGACGAACGGCTCTACCCTGGGTGAGGGCGGCGCGTCGACGTCGACCGTTGGTTCCGGTTGCGGGACAAGAGGATCCGCCCCTGAGCCCGCTGCGCGGGTCGCCATCCATCCGCCGGCCGCCGCTGCGGCTGTCGCGGCCAAGAAACGTCGACGTCCCAGGTGGTAGCGCTGGCTGGTCACGAAGTCTCCTCGGCGCGGTGGTGAGCGGCACGGTTGGGTGCCGCGGGACCGGCGACGAGAAACGCGGGCCGGACGAACCGCGACCGGGCGGCGCGGGGAATGAGCAGGCAGGGTGAGCTGACTTCTCGGACTAGAGCCACGCCGGGGCCCCAGGACTGTGCGTTGACCATAATAAGGGTCACAGTGTGACCGTTATTATGCTCGGTGTCAAAACGGGTGCACCCCGGACGTTCGGGGAAGAAGGGGCCGCCGGTCTGAGCTGCGACGGCGCGGACATGGTGCAGGCGAGGTGCGGGAGTATGCCGCGGCGGACCTCGAGTGCAGAATTGGGGACCGAATCCGTTGCCTTATCGGATTCGGTCCCCATCTCCGTTGTCTACGGACTCATGGCCGTCGATTATTTCACGTGACGGGTTCGGACCGGGGAGTTGTGAGGGGTACCGAATTTGCCGTCGATGAAGGTGTGGATGACATGGTCGCCGCTGAACTCGCTACGGTTTCTTTCGCTGATTCGTCGACTTCTTTTGCGGTATCGGGCGGCGGGGTTGCCTTGGTCTTCTTGCGTGCCCACCGGCGCATGATCGGCTTGTCCACCAGGTGGTAGAGCGCGGCGGCCAGTGGTAGCTGAATGACGAATGTCAATGCGGTGATGAACAGATAGCCGTGGAAACCCCAGCTGTGCCCGGCGATCAGGTGGCGCTGCAGGAACAGCTGGACGGGATATCCCACCATGTAGAACGCGAAAGATACGTCGCCCAACCACACTCCGAGCCTGCTGCTGTAAATCCCTTTGATGCTGCGGAGATCGCGCACCGCATAGGTCGCGATGAGTACGGCGAGGGGCAGCATCATCACTATGGAGGTCTTGAACGCCATCGGCACGTAATAGGTCAGGGCGTAGGCCCCGGCGCAGGCGACCAGCGGCCAGGCGAGGTTGGTGTTGCGCCACATTCCCGATTTCACCAGGCGGCAGAACAAGACGCCGACAAAGAATTCCAGCAGGCGGGTGGGCGGGAATTGGTAGGACAGCCATGCGCTGGTCGGCATCGTAAATGTTCCTGAACTACCGCCCGACCCGGGCATGCCGGGGGACATGGGCATACCAGGGGATGCGGACATGGCGGCCGAATAGTCATAGCCCGACCAGGTTATATCCGGCGATTTCTGCAGGGGTGGATACATCGACGCCATGCTCGAAAGGTCGAAGGCGGGATAGGCGAAGTAGATTACCAGGTGTATCGCCAGCAGGATTCCGGAGAGGATTCCGATGGTCCACCAGATCGCTCGCCCGCGGATTCGGTTGACGAGTGGCACCAGGAATGGGAAGAGGAAGTAGAACAGCATTTCGGAGCAGAGGCTCCACGACGGACTGTTCAATTCCGCACTTGTGCCCCAATTCTGCGACCAGGTATGGATCAGCAGGAAGTTCGGGATCTGACCGGCCAGTTCGGCGAGTGGGAAACCGAGCAGGACCACTACGATGAGGGCAGTGATCAGATGCGACGGAAAGATTTTGAATACCCGTCGCCGAAGAAATGCGCGGATGGTGTCCTTGGCGCTGTCGTACGACCAGTCGATGATGAATCCCGACAACAGGAAGAAGAATGCGACACCGGTTGCGCCGAGTTGCAGCGGGATGACGTCCGACAGCTTTTTCGAGGCGTCCGAGCTCGAGAACGGATATATTTGGACCAGGAATCCCGAGTGCAAGAGAAATACCGCGAAGGCGGCAATAAATCTCAACCCGGTAAGGGAAGGTAGCGCGGGTAAACGGCCTTTCGTGGAAGCTATTTCCACAGCGGGTGCAGACATGGAAAGGTAACCACCTCTCGGGCGGGAATGTAGTCGGTGAAATGTGGTGACACGTCGATTCGCCGTTGAGTGAAGTCCGGCTCGGTGACCGTTCCCAGCCTAAGTCAAACTTGCATACCTCGGCAAGTTTGCACAACCTGGCAGAATTCTAAGAATCTGCTCCGGGTTGGTTCAGGGCAGGTCGCAGGCGCTCGAACGCCTCGCGCAGCAGTTCCTCGAAGTCGCGTCCGGATCCCTTGTCCGCCAACGCTACTGCGGCTTCGACCGCCGCCTCCGAAGCCGCGACCACGAGCATCGGATACAGATCGGTGGCGGCGTCGGTGCCGGTTCGCCGCGCGACGACCTGCGCCAGCCGCTGCTTATCATCCATGCGGGCGAGGGTGTACCTGGCCATCATGGCGGGCGTCGATTCGACGGTCCGAATCATGGCGGTGACTCCATCGATGCCACCGGGTACCGCTTCGAACATTGCGAGAGTGACGGCCAGTAGCGCGTCCCACACACCCTCCTCGGCGGGCCGGGTGGCCAGTGCCGAGACCATGTCGTCGAAGCTGCTGCGGACAGCGTGCTCGACGGCTGCTTCCTTGCTCGTGAAGTAATTGTGAAAGGTGCGGACCGAGACGTCGGCGGCTTCGGCGATAGCGTCGATCGTGACCTTGTCCAGGCCGATCTCGTTCGTCAGTGCCGCGGCGGCCTGGGCGATCGCGGTGCGGGTGGCCGCCTTCTTCCGTTCCCGCAACCCCGGTCGTGTACTCATTTCTCCCAGCTTAAGGCCGTTGCCAGGCGCTCGGATGCACGGCGCGCGATCCCGCGTGGCGAGTTCTGTCCAACACAGTTGTACTGCATATGCAGTACTGCCGATAGCCTGCATGTGCACGATGACGACTACGGATCCGCTCGGCGACGCTCGACGTCGTGGCTGAATTCCTCTACCGACTGGGTCGGTTCTGCTTCGAGAAGCGGCGTATGGTCGTGCTGCTCTGGGTGGGTTTGCTGGCCGCGCTGGTGTTCGGCGCGGCAAGAGCACCCGAGGCGGCCGAGAGCGAGATGTCGATGCCAGGCACGGAATCACAGCAGGCGTTCGACCTGCTCGATCAGCGCTTCCCCGGGGGCAAATCCGACGCCGCCGACGCACGCATCGTTTTCGTGGCGCCGCAGGGTCAGCAGATCACTGCCGCCGGGAACCAGGCCGCGGTCGAGAAGGTTGTGGCCGATGTCGCGCATGGTCCTCAGGTAGCCAACGTGCTCAACCCCTTCCAAGTACGTGCGATCAGTAAGGACGGTACGACCGCTTACGCCACTGTCACCTACGACGCCGGGAGCGCGAACATCACCGACGCGACGAAAGCGGCCTTGGAGGACGCGGTCGAGCAGGGTCGGGCGACCGGGCTCACCGTCGAGTTCGGCGGCACCGTCCTGCAGGCGATACCCGAGGCGGGTGCGACCGAGGTGATCGGCGTCGCCATTGCCGCGGTCGTGCTGCTCATCACCTTCGGATCCCTTGCGGCGGCAGGGCTTCCGCTGGTCACAGCGCTGATCGGCATCGGCGCCGGGGTGGCCGCCATCGTGGCGATCGGTTTGTCGTCGACGACCTCGATTCTCGCCATGATGCTCGGGCTCGCGGTCGGCATCGACTACGCGCTATTCGTCGTCTCGCGGTATCTGGCCGAACGAAAGGCCGGACGAACTGCCGGGGAGGCCGCCGGGCATGCTGTGGGCACGGCGGGTTCGGCGGTCATTTTCGCCGGCCTGACCGTCGTCGTCGCACTGGCGGGACTGTCGGTGGTCGGCCTGCCCGCGCTGACCACCATGGGTTTGGCCGCGGCGGGCACTGTGCTGGTTGCGGTCGTGATCGCGTTGACATTGCTGCCCGCGCTGCTCGGGTTCTTCCCGAACGCCGTTCTGCCGCGCCGACTCCGCGAGGGCGATCGCGCGCCGGACGAGGCCCGAAACACCGAGGACAGCATGGGAACTCGCTGGGCGAGGTTTGTTGTGCGCCGACCGATCCCGGTCCTGTTGCTCGCGGTGATCGGTCTCGGGGTTGTGGCCATTCCGGTCAAGGATCTGGCGCTCGGCATGCCGAGTGATGCGTCGCAGCCGACCTCGACCACGCAGCGCCGTGCTTATGACGCGCTCGCCGCGGGTTTCGGTGCCGGCGCCAACGGGCCCCTCACCATCGTGGTGGACGCGCAGGGCGCGCCCGATCCGAAAGCCGTTGTGGCACAAGCTGAAAAGGTGATCTCTGCGACCGAAGGTGTTGTGTCGGTAACCGCTGGGATGTTCAATCAGGCCGGTGACACCGCCGTGATCACCGCGGTGCCGCAGGCCGGACCGACCGCCGCCGAGACCAAGGACCTCGTACAAACCCTGCGCGACGAAGCGGGTGAACTGCGCACGGCAACCGGGGCGAAAATGCTGGTCACCGGAACGACCGCGCTGAATATCGACATGTCGCAGACGCTGTCCGATGCGTTGGTGCCTTATCTGGCGGTGGTGGTCGGATTGGCGATTCTGTTGCTGATGGTCGTCTTCCGGTCCGTGCTGGTTCCGCTCAAGGCGGCCTTGGGCTTCCTGCTGTCGATATGCGCATCACTGGGCGTGATCGTCGCAGTGTTCCAATGGGGTTGGCTCGCCGACCTGCTCGGGGTCCAGCAGACCGGACCTGTCATGAGCATGATGCCGATCTTCCTCATCGGCGTGGTGTTCGGCCTTGCCATGGACTACGAGGTCTTCCTCGTGACCAGAATGCGCGAGGCATATGTGCACGGCGAGTCGGCGACCGAGTCGATCGTTACCGGATTCCGGCACAGCGCAAGGGTTGTCGTCGCCGCGGCGACCATCATGATCGCCGTCATCTCGGGCTTCGTCGGGGTGAGTGAGTCGATGATCAAGATGATGGGTGTCGGCCTCGCCGCTGCGGTCGTCTTCGACGCGTTCATCGTGCGGATGACCATCGTCCCGGCCGTGCTGGCACTGCTCGGCGACACGGCGTGGTGGCTGCCGCGTCGGCTGCAGCAGATCTTGCCGAACGTGGATGTCGAGGGCGAGCGCTTACGTCATCTCGATGTGCCCGAATTGGCCCCCACCCGCGTTTGAGCTGCCCGGCGAGCGGTAGGCCACTGCCGGGTGGCCTACCGCGTTCGCCTGGTTCAGTGGATTACCTTCGACACGACAAGAGAGCCGATCTCGCGAGACCGAGGGAAGTTGATGCAGCGCAATTTCCGCATCGTCGACGTGGCGCTCGCCAGTGCGTTGTTCGGGTTTACCCTCTTCGCGAGCACGCTGGACGCCGAGAGCGGCCCTCCGGAGATCGTCCGGCCCGTGTCTGCGGCCGCCGCCGCGTTCGCCGCCGTCGCGGTTATCGCCTTGCTGTGGCACCGCGGCTACCCGCGCAGTGTGCTGGCGGTGACGACAGTCTGCGGTGTCGTTATGGGCGCAATGGGATCCGGAGTCTCGGGAATGCTGGTGGGACCTGCCCTGGTCGCAGCGCATTCCGTGGGTTCGCGACAGGATCGCCGCTGGATCCAGCCATATCTGCTGGCATCCGGCGTCGTGCTGTTGGCTGCGGCAATCGTGCTGAGTCCCGAATCGCTTTTCACCCCCGGCAAGATCAGCCTCTTCGCCGGATTCATGTTGGCCGGCGCGTTCGCCGACGCGACACGGAGCCGACACAACTATCTCGCTGCCATGCAGGCGAGAGCGGAACTGGCCGAACGCACCCGCGAGGAGGAGGCACGCCACCGTGTCGCCGAAGAACGAGTCCGCATCGCCCGGGAGTTGCACGATATCGTCGCCCATCATATGGCACTAGCCCACGCCCAGGCATCCACCGCCGCCTACCTGCTGCGCACCAAACCCGAACAGGCACAACAGATGCTGGATCAGCTGGCCGACATCACCTCCTCGGCACTGCGAGAACTCAAAGCGACAGTCGGGTTGCTGCGCCGGGCGAACGATCCGGAAACCCTTCTGGAACCGACCCCGGGATTGTCCCGTCTCCCGGAACTGCTGGCCTCCTTCGAGCCCCTGGGACTTCAGATTTCGATATCGGTGACGGGGGAGCCGGAGCCGCTGTCACCCGGGGTCGACTTGACGGCCTACCGCATTGTGCAGGAGGCGCTCACCAACGTCACAAAACATGCCGGGACAGCCTCGGCGTCGGTCCGTCTGGACTACTCCCGGTCGCTGCTGACGATCAGCATTTCCGACAACGGTCACGGCTCCGAGAAGGCGGGCGAGCCCGGCTACGGTCTGATCGGCATGAACGAACGGGCCATCTCCGTCGGCGGTGAACTGTCCGCCGGATTCCGACCAGGCGGCGGCTTCGAAGTATCCACGAAACTACCCCTGGAACCGCGTACCGACGGCCACGACGAGAAGGACACCGAGCAGCGATGACCATCCGCGTCGTGATCGTCGACGATCAAGCCCTGCTGGTCGGAACCTTCCGGATGCTGATCGACTCCACCGACGACATGGAGGTGGTCGGCGTCGCGGGAACCGGCAGACAGGCCCTGGAAGTCGTACGAGCCACGAAACCCGATGTCGCACTGATGGATATCCGCATGCCCGAACTCGACGGACTCGCCGCCACCCAGGAGATCTGCCGCGACGAGTCCCTGGCCACGCGCATCCTCATCCTCACCACCTTCGAACTCGACGAGTACGTCGCGCGAGCCCTGCGCGCCGGTGCCGGCGGCTTCCTCGGCAAAGATGTCGGACCGCAGGAACTGCTCAGCGCCATCCGCACGATCGCCGCCGGAGACACCCTGCTCTCCCCAACTGCTACGAGGGCTCTCATCGCCCGTTTCCTCGCGTACCCGGCACCGCAAACCGCACCCGCCGAATCTCTCGAGGTGCTCACCGCGCGCGAACGCGAGGTCGTCGTGCATGTGGCGCAGGGATTGTCCAACGAGGAGATCGCCGAGCGAATGTATGTGAGCCCGTTGACTATTCGCACCCACGTTCAGCGTGCCATGACGAAACTCGGCGCTCGGCATCGCGCACAACTCGTGGTCATCGCATTCCAGACAGGTCTGGTACGCGTCGAGCCACGGGGCTGAGGTCTGATCGCCTCGTACCTGAGGTGGAGAGCGCCGCATAATATTGACGAAATCGTCATCAACGGTCGGTCTGTGGATCCAGGGAGGAGCGTGTGCCGATGACCTCGGCGTCCAGTGGTCTATCCCAGTGGGTGCGCGATCTCGCCCCGGCGGATCCGGCGGCACTGCACCGCTCGGTGCTGCCGCCGGAGAAGGTCGCGGAGTTCGCCGCCCGGGTAGGTACCGGTGCTGCCGGGTATGCCGTTGAGCTCGGTCAGGCGATGGCGGCACATATCCTCGCCGAGATTCCCGAGCTGGATGTGGACGGAATCGTGCAGATGGTGCGCGGCGGCTGCGAAGCGGTGGCGTTGGAAGCCGTCGGGGTGATCGCAGGCGTCAAGGACTTCACGGTCGAGGCTGCCCCTGGCGTCCTGCTCGGCCCCGCCGAGGTGGTGAGTCGCGGGATCGGCATCGAACATATGCTGCGCAGCATTCAGGTGGGCCATTCGACGGTTGTCGAGTACGTACTCGACGCCGCCGAACGACTCGTGCCCGCCGCGCAGCGGTTCGCGGAAATGCGGCGTATCACCGCACTGTCGTTCGGCATCGCCGATCGGCTCACGAGCGAGATGGCCCAGGCGTATGGCAATGCCCATGAGGCGTGGGTGGCGAGTTCGGCCGCGGCGCGGATGGAGGTGATCCAGCAGATTCTGCGCGGTGACGCGGTACCGCTCGATCGGGCGGTGCGCTTGCTGGGCTATGACCTGACCAGGCAGCATCTCGCCGTGGTCGGTTGGTCCGACGAGCAGGTACCCGTTGGTACAACGCGGCTCGAAGACATGGTCGCAGACCTGCTGGAATCCGCGGGTTGCTCGTCGACGCTGGTGATACCGGTTGGCGGTCGCCGTGTGTGGGCGTGGGGCGCGAGCGTTCGACGACCGCCTGCCATACCCGTTCCTGTACAGCGGCAGACGGACGGTGTCCGCGTAGCGGTCGGCCTGTCCGCTTCGGGCATTCGTGGATTCGTCACCAGTCATGAACAGGCATTGGAGGTCGCCCACGTGGGCATGCTGGGCTCCGGCGAGCGCTGGTTGTTCGACTACGGCGAGCTCGATCTGGTGGCAATGCTCAGTGGCCGCTTGGACAGGGCCCGCGAGTTCGTGCTGCGCGAGCTGGGTGCGCTGGCGGAGCGGGGGGAGGCCACGGCTGTTCTTCGCGTGACGCTCAAGTGCTATCTCGATGTCGAGCGCAGCCTCAGCGTGGCCGCGGAAAGGCTGCACGTGGCGCGAAACACCGTCGCCTACCGCGTGCAGCGTGCCGAGCAATTGAGAGGTCGCAAGATCGGCGTTCGACGTATGCAGTTGCATGCCGCGCTCGCGCTGGCCGAGGAGCTGGGTTCGGTGGTTCTCGACGATGAGTGACCGGTTGCCACGCTGACCGCGGCTTCTCTTCTCATATGGGTTCTGGTCCAAAGTGCCGGCGGGTGTTTGCATGGCAGTCCAAGCGCCTCAGGGGCGCCCGGGGGTTGGCTGATGGTTATTACCGAGAGGACAAGCCACCATGACTCATGATGCCACCCCGAATTCCACCAACCCGGCCGCACCTGACCTACTGGCCCACTGGGTGGTCAAGACCGCCCGAAGCAAAGAGATGATCGCTTGGTACGGCGCGGTTTTCGGAGCCCGCGTCGTGCATGAGGACAAGCAGATCGCATTCCTTGTCTGGGACCACGAAAGCCACCGCCTCGCGCTGATCAAAGTGCCACGGGTGCTACGCTACCTGTTTCCGCTGGCGCGTTTCCGCCGCAAGATCTACGGAGTCGACCATCTGGCACTCACTTTCGGCTCCCTGGAACGTCTCCTGGTGAATTACGAACGCTTGAAGGAGATCGGGATCCGCCCTGTCTGGTCGATCAACCACGGACCGACGACTTCGCTGTATTACGAAGACCCCGACGGCATTCGACTGGAGTTCCAGACCGAGAACTTCGCCACGGCCGCCGCCACCGCCGACTACCTGGCCAGTAGTGCCTTCGCCGCCAACCCGGTCGGCGTCGAATTCGACCCCGACTACCTCCTGGAGCGACTGCGTTCCGGCGACGACCCCTCGACGCTGCTCGAACAGGGGGCAGGCACCCGTCCCGGTACGACATCGCGCAGCAACAAGAGCGCCGTTACATGGAAGACGTTGTAGTCACGACGCTCTGGTGCTCCTGCTACGCATCGCGGCCGGACCGAGTACGTCGGAGCATCCGGGCTCGCACCTCAGTTCGCGACCGGTGTACAACGGAGAGGGCGCTTACGGTGCGAGGCCTCCCTCGGCGGTGGAGATCGCTGAGCCGCTGACCGTCCGCTCCAGCTCCGCCACGGCGAAGGTGGCATCCGCAGTGGTGCGCCAGACCACGTGCCCGTCCGGCCGGACCAGTACGGCGCCGTGTTCGCCGACCTCGAACAGGTCGAGCACCTGCTGTCGGTCCGAGGCGATCGCGGCGTCCAGACCCACCACTATGACGGGCATCGTGGGTGGGACGGCGGTGCGCCAGACCTGCGGGTCGGGTGTGAACAGCGTGTAGTCACGCAGGTCGAGCAGGTCGTGCGTGGACACGGCGTCGTCGTCACCGGCCAGCCACGCGTGCGGTACGCGGGCACCGGGCCATGTCGTCGGCACGTAATCCACTACGCCGTCGTCGTTGATCGGCTGCGGCGTCGGTTCGCTCCGGATGAGTGCCCCCGAATAGGCGTAGCCGAATTCGAGTCCGGTGGAGGCGAAATGCTGTAACTGGTCCGGTATTCGGGACTCGACCGTGGCGCGTCGGTCGCGTGCCGCGGTGCTGTCTCCCAGCAGTTTCGCGGTCGGCCGCATCGCCAGGTTCATCATGGCGTCGGCGACGCGCTCCACGATCGCTGCCCAGCGGCGATCGACGGCGGGGGCGAAAGCGCGGGTTATCCGGGCGAGAGCGCGGTTGCCCGGGGCCAGGCCGGCCATGACCTCGTCGAGCCGGAAGTGGTTGTCGACGCTTTGTTCGGCGAACCGTTCCACCACAGGTCGCCGTTCCGGCTCGTAGCTGTGCAGCAGCGAGGTCGGCGCGCGAGCTTCGAGAACGGCGGCGAGTTTCCAAGCGAGGTTGTGCGCGTCCTGCACGCCGCTGTTGAGGCCGAAACCGCCGGTGTGCGGAAACCGGTGGGCGGCGTCGCCGGCGAGGATCACGTTGCCCTTGGCGAAGGTCTCGGCGGCCTGACTGGTCATAGTCCAGGTGCCCGTGGAATGCATTCGGAACGGGACGTGCTGCCCGATCACTCGCGGTAACGTTCGCGCCCAGAACGCGCGACCGTCCCGAGCGATCTCCTGGTGCTCGCTCAGAAACGGGGTCATGAGCACGTAGTCGTCGTTGGCATGTGCTATCAGCACCCCGCACAACGCGGGCGAGTAGATCCAGCTCAGCAACGGGCGGATGCCGTCGGTAAACAACTCGGCATTGAAGAAGACGCTGCCCATGTTGGCCAGCACCCGGCCGCGCATCCCGATACCCAAAGCCGCACGCACCGCACTGTTGGCGCCGTCGGCACCGACCACGAATCGCGAGGAGATCGCGGTCGTGCGTCCGCGCAGGTCGGCTGCGTGCACCGTCGTGCGGGATGGCGTCCTCCGCACGTCGCGTACTTCGGCGCCGCGACGGAAGTCGATATGTGGATCGGCCTCGAGGGCATCCCAGAGCACCGGCATGAGCTGGTGCTGGCCGATGTGCGAGATGAGGTACCGGCTGTGGCTCTGCACGCGTTCCACCTGCTCGGGGAAGGCAAGCAGGTCGATTTCACCGAGTGGGGCGCCGTTCAGGTCCGTGAACCAGCGGATCACACCGACCTGCTCGGCCGGTGACGCCAGCGCGCTGATCCTCCTGGCCAAGGTCGGAGAAGCGTGGTGCCAGATTTCTTGGGACCGGGCATTGACGACGTGGGCGGCCGGATGGTTCAACGGGTCGGTCCGGCGTTCGAGAACGGTGCTGGCGAGGCCGTAGCGCGACAAGAGCAGCGCCAGGGTGCATCCGGTCGCACCGGCGCCGACAATGGTTACCTCGGACACGGCAGCGACTCAAGGTTGACCGGTGGTGTGGTGTCGGACATCGCTCGTTCTCCAGGTTTCCCGGTCAACGCACGGTGTTGCGCTGCGTGCCGAGGTCGAGCACGCCATCGTCGGTGCGGATGGACGCCGTGACGACGTCTCCCGGCGCGAGGTAGGCGCGGTTGCGGGACTGCGTCCGTATGAACAGGTTCCACTTCTTTGCCTCGGGCAGCAGTCCGGCGAGGCGTTGCACGATCGGCTTGGGCGGTTTGATGGCCACCCCGCCTGGAGTGCCGGTGAGCAACAGGTCACCCACCGCGAAGTCCTCCAGCTGAGAGAATTCCGTGAGGGTCCGCGCGGGTGTGAAGACCATTTCCGTGGCCAGTGCCGTCTGGCGGAGCTCGTCGTTGACCACGAGGCGGAGCCGCAGGTCCTTCCATCTGTGCACCTCGCCGGGGTCAGGCACGCAGAGGTAGGGGCCGACCGGGCAGAAGGTGCGATAGCTCTTGCCCTTGTAGTACTGCCCTTGAGACAGCTGAACATCCCGGGCGCTGACGTCGTTTGCGACAACGAATGCCCCGACGTAGTCAGGGAGGTTCTCCGCAGTAATGGTCACCGGGCCGGTGATCGCCTTGCCTATGACGATCCCCAATTCGATCTCGTAGTCCAGCAGCCGTACGTGTGGCGGAGTGACGATGTCGTCGCGCGCCCCGGTAAGCGAACCCGTGGACTTCGTGAAAAACAGGTTGTACGGCTGGTCGGGATCCACCCCGGTCTCGACCATGTGCGCTCGGTAGTTCGTGCCCTGGCAGTTGACCTTCGCTCCGGGTAGTGGGTTGAGCGGGGTGACGTCCGCCAACTCGATGCCGGAATCGCCGGATTCCGTCAGCAGCGCTCGGGCCACCTCAGCACCTTCCTGAAGCACCTCGCCTGCCGTCGGGTACTCGCCGGGCAGCGGTAGTACCCGCTCGCCGCGAACGACGCCCCAGCAAGAGGCGCCCGATTCGGTGGAGTAGCGGAGAAGGTTGATGCTCACGCGATCAAGTCAACCCGCACCGGCCAGCCCCTCGCTTGGACCAGGCGCCAAATCCGAGCCGCCGATTTGGACTCTGATGCAATATCGATCGGCGGCACTCGGGGTGCCTGACCCGCGGCCGACTCGGAAGACACCATCACCGAGACAGGAGCCGAGTGTCGCAGTGTGCTTCGGGCGGACCGACAGTGTTCAGGTCGAGCGATCGGGTGTTACGCGCACCAAGGCGACCCCATGTGGCGGGATGTCGTGTGCGGTGATCGGACCTGTTGTCGTTGTGGTCGTGTGTGCCCATAGGTCACGGACCCGGTACTGCTCGGATGTTGCGAGTCCCGTTGCCGCGGTGGTGGTTTCGATGGTTGTCGGGCGGTCGCTGTCGTTGTGCAGCGCTACCGCGACGGAGCCGTCGGCGAGTGGTTTGACGATGATGCGATGGTCATTGGGCAGGGCGGCGCCGGGTGCGCGTGTCGGGTCTTGGTCGATGGCGATGACTTCGCGGTTGGTGAGGATGTCGCGGGTTTCGGCGGACATTGTTCGCACGTCGTTGCCGGCGATCAGTGGTGCGCCGAGCATGGCCCACAGTGCGAAGTGGGCGCATTGTTCGGCGATGGTGAGGCTGCCCTGTCGGCGGAGCAGGTCGAGCAGTTGCGGGGAGATGCGCAGACGGGCACCGAGATGTTCGGCGTCCTCGGTCGACAGCGCACCCTGTTTGGCGGCCATGGCGGGCATGCCGTCGATATGTGCGCCCAAGAACTCGGCCATGGTGATCCCGACGACGAGCATGTCCGGATCACGCCCGATGCGGCTACCGGTGGCTGTGGTGGTGTATTGATCTATGACGCCGACGAATCCGCGGGTGTCGAAGTCACCGATCTTCGCCGGTGGTAAATCGTTGCGCCACAATGGGATCAGGTCGCCGGTACTGCGCGTCATATCGGCCACCGTCGACCAGTCGTAGGTGGTGCCCGCGTCGGCGTCGTCGGAGCTGTTGGGGTTGATGCTGTAGACGATTGCGCGGCCGGTGGCGCGTAGCTCGTCGCGCATCGCGGTGAATACGTTGACCTGTTCGTTGTGGTCGGAGTCGGCGTGGCACCAGTCGTATTTGAGGAAGTCCACGCCCCATGCGGCGAATTGTCGCGCGTCCTGGCCCTCGTGGCCGAGGCCGGCCGTGGCTCGGGTCTGCCCGCAGGTCTGGTTGTAGGGGCTGGAGTACAAGCCCAGGAGCATGCCGTGGTCGTGGACATAGTCGGCGACGGCGGCCATGCCGTGCGGGAACCTTTCCGGATCGGCCTGCAGGTCGCCGTGCGAATCTCGCTCGGGTGCAGCCCATCCGGCGTCCAGGTTGACATACCGGTAACCGGCATCGCGCATGCCGGAGGCGATCATGGCGTCGACGGTTTCTCGGATTGTGTTCTCGTTCAGCAGAATTCCGGAATTCCAGCTATTCCAGCCCAGCACCGGGACGGGGACCGTGCCGGGCTCGGTCGGGGACGCGTGCGCTGGTGCCGTCGCCGCGGCCAGGACCGTACCCGCGACAAACACTGCGAAGGTCATTCGCCGCCGCATCACCGCTCCGATAGTTCCGGGGAAACCCGCTGGTACATGCCTGCGGTGCTGTTGTCCATGACTGTCTGCTCTCGGGTCGTGGGTCACATGTGGACGGTCGGCGTCTCCGAATCGCTTTGTTCGAGGACACCGCGGCGGTACAGCAGAGCGGTGACGACCATGCCGGCGACGAGGATGGCGGCAGACCACCAGTAGGCGGTGGCGTAGCTGGTGAGCTGAGCGTTGGCGAGTACATCGGGATTGACGGGGCCGTGGGACGCCAGGTAGTCGTTGGCTGCGCTGGTCGACATGGTGGCGAGGAACGCGGTTCCGATCGAGCCGCCCACCTGCTGCGCGGCATTCACGGTCGCGGATGCCGCACCGGAATCCGCGGCCGTCACCCCGAGTGTCGCCGCGCTCATGGCCGGCGCCACGATCAGGCCCATACCGATACCGGCGACGAACAGTGCGGGCAGCACGTGGGAGAGGAACCCGCTGGTCACGTCGAAGGTGGTCATCCACACCAGTGCGATCGCGGTGATCGCCATACCGGGTGGCACAACGAGTTTGGGGGTGATCCGGGGGATCAGGACATTGTTCGCCGTGATGGCCGCGATCATCAGGCCCAAGACCATCGGCATGAACGCCAGGCCGGTACGGATCGGTGTGTAGCCGAGATTGATCTGCAGATAGTAGGTGAAATACAGGAAGATGCCGAACATCCCCGCACCGCTGATGAAGATCGCGGTCATCGATGCGGCGCGAGTGCGGTCGGTCAAAATCCGCAACGGCAATACCGGATGATTCGTGCGGGTTTGCCACCATACGAAAGCTGCCAGCAAAACGGTGCTGGCCACCAGCAGGCCCCAGGCGGAAATATCTGCCCAACCGTTGGTCTCGGCGTTCGTGCAGCCGTAGACGAGGCTGAACAAACCAGCCGACACCAGCGTGATGCCGGGCACGTCGAGCCGCGCGGTGCGGTCTCGGCGAACACGCGGCAGTAGGAGTGCCCCACCGATTACCGCGGCGAGCGCGAAGGCCAGATTGACGTAGAGCGTCCAGCGCCAGCTCAGTGTCTCGGTCAGTACACCGCCGAGCAGTAGCCCGATGGCGCTGCCCGCACCCGACACCGCGCCGTACACACTGAAAGCGGTCGCTCGTTCCTTGCCCTCGGTGAAGGTGGTGGTCAGCAGCGACAACGCGGCCGGGGCGAGCAGTGCGGCGAAGATGCCCTGTCCGGCCCGCGAGGCCACCAATATTTCGAAACTGGGTGCGGCGCCGCCCACCGCGGACGCGACGGCGAAGCCGACCAGACCGACGAGGAACGTCGCTTTGCGGCCGAACAGGTCGGCGATCCGGCCGCCCAGGAGTAGCAGGCTGCCGAAGGCGAGGGCGTATGCGGTGACCACCCACTGCCGCTCGTTGTCGCTGAAGCCGAGGTCGTGCTGCGCCGATGGCAATGCGATGTTCACGATGGACGCGTCGAGCACCACCATGAGCTGCGCGAGGGCGATGACGATGAGTAGCCACCACCGCGAACCTCCGAGACTTCGGGAGGAATAGGCGGGAGCAGGGTCGCTTCGGGTCAGTTCGACAGCCGCGTGCTCGGGCATGGGCTACGCCTCTCTCATGGTACGAAGTCGTTCTATAAGAAGAATGGCAGCGGCCCGGGAGGAACGCAAGCGTACTATTTGAAGTGTGAAGTGTGTCTCATGAAGACGACTCGGGCTGCTGCTGTCGGCTGGATGCCGCCGAGATTCAATCAGCGACAGGCGCAGTGGTGTAGTGCCGGTAGCACGATGTCGTCGATGAATCGGGTGATGTAGTCGGCATCGGCGAGGGAACCGTCGAAGACCGGCCGCGTGACGAACACGCCGAAGAACAGGGGGGACAGCAATTCGGCGGCGGGGGGCCGTGCGGGTAGTTCTCCTCGTTCGACCGCTCGGTCGATGAAGCGGGCGAGATCGGCGGTGTCGGGCTCGAGCACGACGGCTCGCAGGGTCGCGGCCAAGTCGGGATTGGTGACTATCGCGTGGTCGAGCGCGGAGATCAGCGCCGTGTCCTGCTGTGCGCGCGGTGCGAACCGGTCGGCCATGGCCACCAGGTCGCCCCGGAGGCTTCCGGTATCGATATCTTTCGCGTCGGCAGGCCCGGTGGCGCGCAGGGCCGCGGCGATCAGCTGTGGCTTGGTCGGCCACATTCGATACAGCGTCGCCTTACTGCAATGCGCCCGCGCCGCAAGGGTATCCATCGACAGCGCCTCGTATCCGACCTCGCGCAGCAGATCCAGCGCCGCGGTCAGTAGCTCGTACTCGCGATCAGGCGTCATGCGCGGCCGCCGAATGGGCGCGTTCTCGGTCAAGGCGGCTCCTCCCTGGGAAGTACGGTTCAGTACTTACCATAGCGGTCCGCTCGCTCGGGGGTACGTGCGCCTGGTCCGAGTCGCATTCGGCGAAGCGTCACCGCTGCCGAGGGCGTGGCCTGCACGCCCTCGGCGGGATTACTTATATACGACCGTTGGATCGACTTGCTGCTCAGACGAGCGGTGTGATCTGCTCCGAGATGCCGAGCAAGGCCTTGCCGTAGGTTTCCATCGAAACGTGCGGCAGGGTCACCGCGTGCCGGGCGGCGGTATTGGAATCGCGCCAAATTCGCTGCATGGCGTTGACTTCGGCGAATGCTCCCGAGCCGTGAGCGTCGAGCAGGATGGTCAATGCCTCGTTGATGCTGCGCAACGCGATCGCGACATCGCCTCTGATCCGGGCGCGGTCGAGCAGCTCCGGGTAGATGCCGGCCTCGGCGTACGCCTGGACGTCGTCGGCTGCTCGATAGGCGTGCAAGTGCGCGGTTTCGATCTTCATCGCAGCCTCGGCGACCAGCAATTGGAAGGCCACGGAGTCCGCTTGCCGGGTGATCGTGGTGTACGCCAGCGCCTTCTCCGCCGCTTTGGTGCGGACCAGCTCCAGGGCCGCACGACCGAGGCCCAATTGCGGTCCCAGGACCGCGACGTTCAGGAACGAGGTCATGGCCGAGCGGTAGAGGGGCGCATCGGGATGTTCGGAGATGTACTCGCCCATCAAGATCGGAAGAAGGGGCACAACGCGGGTATCGGGAACGAACACGTCTTCGGCGACGATCGTGTTGCTGCCCGACGCGCGCATCCCCGCGACATACCAGGTGTCCTCGACCTGGAAGTCCCCGCGGGGCATTGCGATCGCGACTTGGTCGAGCGCCTGACCGTCGTCGTCGACCAGCAACGCCCCGTTGGTAGCCCAGTCAGCGTGCAAGCTGGCCGAAGCGTAGGGCCAGCGGCCGTTGACCCGGTAGCCCCCGGCGACCTTGCGGACTGTGCCGGAAGGCGCCAGCACACCGGCGATGATCAGATCGGGGCTCGCGGCGTACATCTCCGCGAAGTCGCTGCCCCCTTTGAGGGCGGCCAGCCAGGAATTGGTGTTCGACAGCATGACCACCCATGCCGCGC
The DNA here is from genome assembly GCF_963869435.1 of Nocardia violaceofusca NBRC 14427. Lineage (NCBI taxonomy): Bacteria > Bacillati > Actinomycetota > Actinomycetes > Mycobacteriales > Nocardiaceae > Nocardia > Nocardia violaceofusca. Next base: position 123,827 of record NZ_CAWMPM010000034.1, on the reverse strand, counting down.
CCCCGTCGGCTTCGGCGATCGCCGAGGATACGTCCAGCAACGCACGCGAGCTGGTCTCGAGGCCGCCCACTCGACGCGGTACCAGGATTCGAAACGCGCCGGCTTCCTTCAGTGCGTCGATCGTCTCCTCGGACACGCGGCGGGCCGAATCGCCCTCGGCCGCATTTTTCCGGATCAGCGGCGTCAACTCCTTGATACGCGCCAGCACATCCTCGATGGTCTCGATCCGGTCATTCTCTACGGTGGTCATGTGTGCTCCAAAATTACTGTTGGGGTTGAAAATTCGGCAGGATCACGCCGGATCGGCGGCAACGATGGGGTTTCGCAGTTCGCCGACACCGTCGATCCGGCTGATCAGGGTCTGGCCGGGCTTCAGGAAGCGCGGTGGATTCATCGCGCTGCCGATGCCCGCAGGTGTGCCGGTGAACAGCAGGTCACCCGGCAGCAGCGGGAGCAAGGCCGACAACCGTGAGATCAGCTGCGGCACTGGAAAGATCATGTCTTTGGTACTTGTCTTCTGCACTTCCTCTCCGTTGAGCGTGCAGGTCATGTGCAGGTCGTCCGGATCGGGCAGCTCGTCAGGGGTGACCAGCCAGGGGCCGATCGGGCCGTAGCCGGGAAGTGATTTGCCGAGGCTGAATTGCGGTGCGGAACCTCGAAATTGGATGGCGCGCTCAGAGATGTCCTGGGCCACCGCGACTCCGGCGACATGCTCCCAGGCGCGATCGGACGAGACGTTGCGGGCACCGACACCGATTACAACCGCCAGCTCGATCTCCCAGTCGGCGGTTCCGTTGGTCGGTACGGGAATGCTGCGGTGGGCGCCGGTCAGGCAACTCGCGAACTTGGTGAACACGAGCGGGTCGCTCGGCAGATCGAGACCCGACTCGGTGGCGTGCTGCCGGTAGTTCAGTCCGATGGCGAAGATCTGGGGTGGGCGTGGCACCGGAGGTCGCAGGAGCGTGGGGTCCAACGGCTCGGCGGCGGACAGATCGGCGCTGTCGGCCCACTCCCGGAACGCGGTCCAACGCTCGTAGACCGCCTGCGGCTCGGCGGCGAAGCGGCCGCCGCTGGCGCGCTGGACGTCGACGGTTCCGGCTGCCGTTACGATGACCAGGCGATCGCCGAGGTTACCGATCTTCATTGTCGCTCCTTGGGTGAAAGATGTTGTGGTACTGCTGGATTCGATGTCCGTCAAGTGACGAGACGGCGATATCGTGAGCCGTGGAAAACCAGGGGGCGTGCGGTGGGATGTGCGTGGAGGCCGCGGATGGCGAGTACGACGATCGTGTGATCGCCTGCACGGAACTCGTCGTGCAGGGCGCAGTCCAGCCAGGCTGCCGCGCCGGATAGCAGCACGGCGCCCTCGGCGGTGCACTCGTATTCCACGCCCGCGAACCGATCCGGGGAGCGCGACGCCAATTGCCGACACATCGGCTCCTGCTCGTCACCCAGGATGCTGAGCCCCAGCCTGGGCGCATCCCGCAGCGAAGCCCAGGTCTGGGAACTGTTCATGATGCAGATCGACACCAGCGCTGGGTCCAGCGACACTGAGGTGAACGAGCTGACCACCATGCCCGCGGGTTGTTGGTTGCGCATTGCGCAGACCGCGATGACGCCACTGGGGAAACAACCGAAGGCCAGCCGCAGTTGGTCCGGGCCGCTGGGCGTGGTCAACGCTGACGGCGTGGCTTCGGTCCCGAAGCTGTTGCTCAGCCAATAACTCCGCGGAAACCTGGGGAGCCGAGTTCCTTCGGATGACGGTCCCGTGGTGTTGGGGAGGCGAGTGGTTTGCCTGCCGATTCGGGCCAGTTTCTTACCGGCGTCCATGGTCGCCTCCTTGTTGCGATCCGCCCTGAAAAACGCACGGCAACGGTGCGATGTACCGGGTCTGCTGCCACGGCGGATGGGTGAGTCGGGTCACATCAGGTGACCTGGCAGTAGGGTAACCATTTCATTGATTTGCTGTCAACGACTTGAAATCAACTTGTTTTTTCCCAGGTCACCGGGCACTATCGGGCACAGGGTGTTCGGTGATGGAGGGCGCAATGACTAGCACGACCGGTAAGAGCCGACTGACCTCGCGCGCCGTGCAGGCCGCCGAAACCCGGCAGCGCCTCGTCGATGCCGCGGTCGAGTTGTTCGCCGAGCGCAGTTATGACGAGGTGGCCGTGGCTGACATCTGCCGGGCCGCCGATGCCGCCCATGGGCTGGTGTTCCACTACTTCGGCACCAAGCGCGGCCTCTATTTGGAGGCGATACGGGACACGTCGAATCGCATCTTGCAGACCCATGTGCTGCGTCCCGAAATATCGCCGGTCGAGCAGATCCGCAGCGCGTTCACCGCGCAGTTCAGTTTTCTGGCCGCTCATCGCGGGCTCGCTCTGCGCCTGGTGCTAGGGGGGCGGGGCGCTGATCCCGAGGCATGGGACGTGCTCGAGGCGGGCCGGTGGCAGACCATCGAGGCCTGGATCTCGCTGCTGGGGCTCGACCCGCGGAACCAGGCCTTACGCATGATGATCCGGTCGATTGTCGGCGCGATCGATGAGGCCGCCGTCTACTGGCTGCAGAACGATGAGCCGTTCGACGTCGGCGCAGTGGTCGGGTGCTTGATGGAACTGACCGTTGCGGCGCTGCGTTCGGCCGCCGCACTGGACCCCACACTCGACGTGGAGTCTGCGCTTCGGCCGTTGCTCGACGAATTCTATGGATCCTGAAGTCCAGCAAAGATTTTCGCGGATAGACCGTTGTGGGTGACTCCGGAGTGGCGAAGTGAGCTGCGCGGAGGCGCGCCGACGCGGCAGCGCGCGCACATTTGCGAGCCGTCGTTGAAATGGTTACCCGGTTCGCGGCCGAATGACCCGTGCGGCGGCTTCTACCGCGCTTGCTCGGCGGTGTGCGATCACCGCGGGGTTGTCGGTGAGTGCGGTCGGGTCGGGCCATCGTGCCCAGGAAAGTCCGATGCCGAAGAGCATGACGAGCAGCTCGAGCGGGTCCCATACCGGATCGACAAGGTTTCGCTGTTGGGCTTGCTCGATCGCGGCAAGGGTCTGTGCGGGGATCGGTTTTCCGGCCGCCTGAGGTTCGTCGAGTGTCAACCCTTCCAAGTGCGCCCAAGTGATCATGCGCAGGAAGTCGGGTCGCTGACGGGCGAGATCGTAGAGCTTACCGACGAATTCGGGGACGTCGTCGGGCTCGAGAGTGACTATCTGGAAGAACTCGGCGCCGTCTCGGGCCGCCACTTCCCGGAACAACGCGGCCTTGTCGCCGAAGTGGGCGTACAGACGTTCCTTGCTGGCGTGGGCGGCGTGCGCGATGCGGTCGATACGCGCACCGGCCAGACCGTATCGTGTGAACTCTTCCTTGGCGGCGGTCATGATCGCCTCGCGCAATTCTGCCGTGCGTCGCATCCGCTGAGCATAGGCTGAGAACAGCCAGAAGAACTAGTTCGTTTGTTAGCCTGGTCGCATCAGCTGTGTCGAGCCGCTTTCCGGGAGGATGGCCATGACGGGTGCGAGTGAAGTCGAGTCGGCAATCGCCACTATGCCGCGAGGTGGGCCGAATGCGTCCTGGCTGGATCGGCGGATGCAGACCGATGTGTTGGAGTACACCGACCGCTACGACATTCCGGACGAGGTCAAACAGAAGGTCATCAAGAGCCTGGACCGCGTGGGAACACGGGGCAAGGTGCATGAGAAGAGTGCGCGTGCGGCGCTGCGGGTGGTCTCGCATATACGCGCGCCGCGCATACTCGAGATCGGCGCCGGCCATGGGAAGCTTTCCGTCAAGATCGTGGAGTACCACCCCCGGGCCGCCGTCACCGTGAGCGATCTCGACCCCACCTCGGTCGCCAACATCGCCGCCGGCGAATTGGGTGCACACCCGCGGGTGCGCCCGCAAGTAGTCGATGCGACCGCGATAGATGCCCCCGACGACAGCTACGACCTTGTCGTTTTCGCTATGGCGTTTCATCACTTGCCGCCGGCTGTGGCCTACAAGGCGATCGCCGAAGCCACTCGGGTGGGAAAGAGATTCCTGGTCATCGACCTCGAGCGGCCGTCGCCGAGGAAACTTGCGCTGGCTCTGATTCTGACGCTCCCCCTCTGGAGCGCTGCTCTCCTCCCGCCGGTGCGCCCGCTGCTACACGACGGGCTCATCAGCATGTTGCGTGCCTACAGCCACTCGGCATTGGCGACGCTCGGCCGGGCCGCCGACCCGCGGATGCGCATCGAGTTCTTGCCCGCTCTGACGTGGTTCGGGCCACCGTCGACAACCGTCTTGTTTTCGCGCCCGGACATCACGCCGGATCGGTAACCCACTGACGCGAGGCTGTGCGCGCCATCGAGGGGCAGTCCCGCGATGCGGCCGAGCGGGGTGGCCCCGAGCTGGATCCCACGAGTATGGCGTTCTACCTGGCAGTTAATTCGGATATGCCGTAGCCGAATAGCGGTCACAAAATATCGGCAACGATGTTACTGAAATGTGTTGACGTCTGCCGTGATAACGGTCACACTGTATCCACTATGAGTGGACGAGCTACTGCGGCGGATCAGATCGACCCGGAATCCGCTCTTCGTGCCCAGCGTGCCCACGGCAGTCCCGGGGGGGTGCTGGAGCCGCAGGATGCCGGCGCGGTGAACGCCCGGGCGCGAGGCGCGCTGCGCACACGCGCCGCGCTGATCCGAGCAGGCCGCCGGGCATTGGGTAGCGGCCGGGCCGCACGGCTCGGCATCGCCGATCTGGCCCGTCACGCCGGTGTCGCGACCGGATCCTTCTACACCCACTTCCGCGACAAAGATGAATTGCTCGACCTGGTTATCGCCGAGGGGGTCGAGGACCTCGCCCGAGTGCTGGACAACGCGGCCGCGGGTATCTATGAGCCGGTCGAGGTCGTCCGAGCGCAGGTGCGAGCGCTCGGTGCGCTCGGCCTCGCCGATCCCGACGCCGCCGCGATCGTCCTCGCCGCGCGATCCCGGATCCTCGATAACCCCGATATCCGCTCACGCCTATCGTCCGGCATTAGAGCGGGGCTGTCGGCGGGGTGCTTTCACGTCCACGATGTGGGAGCCGCTGTCGACCTGACATGCGGGGTCGTTGTGGCGATGCTGCGAACTTCGCGGCGTGATCCGGCCGCTCTGACAGCGGAGTGGATCGAGACCCTCGCCCAGCAGGTGCTCTTCACCCTGGGCCATCCGGTATGCGACGGCATCCCGAGCGAAAGATAGATTGTTTTGACTTTGGCACCAACTGTGTCCATCGAACAGCGCGAAGCGTCATCCGCGCTGCGAATCGTGCGAGCAAATTTTTCCGATACCGTGGTGTCGGGCCTACGCACCTGGGGACGGACGGTCAATCTCGCGATCGAGTCCTCCCGGGAGGGGCTGTTCGATCTGGTACGTGGCCGATTCCAGTGGCGAGAGATGCTGCATCAAGCGTGGTACATGGTCACGGTCACGGCATTGCCCGCGATCCTGATGGCGGTTCCGTTCGGTGTGATCGTCTCGGTACAGATCGGCAACATGATCCGAGAATTGGGCGGTGACTCGCTGCTGGGGGCGGCGAGCGGGCTCGGAGTCATCAAGCAGGGCGCTCCGATCGCGACGGGACTGCTACTCGGCGGTGCCGGCGCCGCGGCGATCGCCGCTGACCTGGGCGCACGCACGATCCGCGAGGAAGTGGACGCGTTGCGGGTCATGGGCGTGAGTCCGGTCCGCCGCTTGGTGGTTCCGCGCATTGCAGCGATGGTGCTGGTCGCGCCGCTGTTGAACGTGCTGATCATATTCACCGGTGTGGCCGCGGGGTACATCGTCGCGATCACCGCGCAGGGCGTGACCTCGGGCAGCTATTGGGCGACTTTCGGTTCCTTCACCACGGTCACCGATGTGGAGATCTCGCTGCTGGAGGCGGTCCTTTTCGGGTTCATCGTGGCGGTCATCGGCTGCCAGCGGGGTCTGGAGGCCAGGGGCGGGCCCCGCGGCGTGGCCGACGGCGTCAATGCCTCGGTGGTGCTGTCGGTGGTGTCCGTGCTTGTCGTCAATCTCGTTGTCAGCCAATTGGTTCAGATGTTCGTGCCGACGAGGATGGCCTGATGACCGCGACGCCGTACGCGCCGAAAGGACTGCGCTGGGCGTATCGGGTGATCCGCCGACGGCAACAGCTGATGCTGCCGATCGACTCGATCGGGTTCATGTTGTCGTTCTGCTGGCAGGTGCTGTCGGCGATACCGTTGACGCTCAAGCACTATCGGGCCCAAACCATTCGCGCCATCAGTGAAACAACGTGGGGGAGAGGCTCGTTGATCGTCGGCGGCGGCACGGTGCCGATGCTGATCGTGCTGGGTATGGTGCTCGGCGCGGCCGTGGGTATCCAGTCGTACGGCACGTTGAACATGATCGGGCTCGGCCCGCTGAGCGGGATCGTCTCGTCGTTCGCAAGCACTCGGGAGCTGGCGCCGATTATCGCGGGTATCGGATTCGCGGCGCAGGCCGGATGCCGGATGACCGCAGAGATCGGGTCGATGCGTATCTCGGAGGAAATCGACGCGATCGAATGTCTCGGTCTGCGGTCGATTCCGTTCGTGGTGACCACCCGGGTGATCGCCGGCGTGGTCGCGATCGTGCCCACCTTCCTGATCACACTGATCCTCAGCTATCTGTCCTGCGCATTGGTGGTCGTCGGCGTCCATGGCCAGGCATCGGGGGTCTACCAGCACTACTTCAGCCAATTCGTCAGCGGTCCCGATATCGCCGCTGCCGTGCTGAAGGTGATGGTTTTCGGCATCGCGGTAATCCTGATCCATTGCTATCAGGGGTTTTTCGCGACGGGCGGACCGGAGGGCGTCGGTATCGCCTCCGGACGTGCGGTGCGAGCCAGCTTCGTCGCGATCATCACTGTGGACATGCTGTTGAGCCTGGTCATCTGGGGTTTCAGCGCGACGATCACATTCACGGGGTAGCGAGAATGCCAACGTATGGGTTGCCAGGGGCGGCCACCACCGGGAAGTCCGCACGGCGGACGGGCGTGATCGCCCTCGCTGTTGTCGCGGTCGTGGCCGCGGTCTGGGCCGGGGCTCAGGGGGTGCGCGCGGATGATCGAATGCGGGTAACGCTGCGCACCGAGCAGATCGGCGACGGCATTGTCACCGGAGCGCGAGTGCGGCTGGACGGCGTGAACATCGGCGAAGTCACCGGCATCGAAAGTGCCGGGGCGGGGCAGCAGCAGATCACGCTGCGGTTGGATAAGTCCCAGATCACCGGACTCACCGACACGCTCGTCCTCGACTATGCGCCGTCGAACCTGTTCGGCATCAGCGAGGTCGAGTTGCGCCGCGGCCAGGGCGGTGTCCCGTTACACGAGGGCGGGAATGTCGATCTCACCGGAGCGTCGGCGTCTCGGGTCTCGAATGCCACGATGGGCAACCTGATTCGGTCGCTGGGGCAAACCACCGACCGGGTACTGACGCCACAGCTGGCCGATGTGCTGACCGCTCTGGCCACCGATGCCAAGGCCTTCACCCCGATCTTGGAAGCCGTCGTGATGCTGAGCCGTGCGGTCGCCGAAACTCAGCGCTACGATCCGTCCTTTCTGATCGGGCAGTACGCCTCCACACTGCATGGAACGGCCGAATTCGCCGGTGCCACTGTCGATCTGCTCGACCACATCAACAACATCGAAGTCCTGCGCACCGACCAGCCGTTATTCGACTCCGGAGTCGATATGATCGCCAACCAGTTGTTCCCCGCGATCACGAACCTGGGTCATACCGGGGCACGGCATTACACCGGCTACAGCGACATGCTGACACCGTTGCTGAACGTCACAGCCCAGATGGTGCCCACCCCACAGCGGTCGAGTGCGGAACTGCGAACCCTTCTGGAACGCATCGATCGTTCGTTCGTTGCCACCCCCGAGGGCCCGGTTCTGCGACTCGAGCTCACCGTGCGTGGGTTTCCGGTGCTGGCGGCCCCGCTGCTCGGCGCAGTGGGCAAGCGAGCCGATGCCGCGACGCCTGCACCGGGCGATCCCGCCGCGATTCCGGGAGGTACACGATGAAATCGACTGTCGGCGTCGTTGTACGGCTCGTGGCATTCGCGGCGGTGATGGCGGTGCTGTTGGCCACCGTGGTGGCGGCGATCCAGCGGCCGGTCTCCGGGAACACCGACTCGTTTCGCGTAATCTTCACCGACGCCAATGGTTTGAAGGCCGGCGACGATGTGCGGATGTACGGAGTGCAAGTCGGCAAGGTACTGACCATCGCGTTGGATCAGGGACGAGCCTCGGTAGGTGTGAGCGTGCAACGCGACCACCCGGTGTTCGAGACGAGCACCTTCGCGATCCGCTACCAGACGTTGACCGGCCAGCGGTATATCGACCTACGTCAACCCGCCGCGCCGGGGCAGAGGCTGGCGGCGGGGGCGACCGTCGCGCCCGAGCACACGATCCCGTCCTTCGACATCACCACCCTGTTCAATGGGCTGCAACCGGTACTTCGGGAATTTTCGCCCAGTGCTCTCAACCAACTCGCCGAAAGCGTCCTCGCGTTGATCCAGGGCAACGGCACCGGACTGGGACCGGCGCTGGACGCGGTGGAACAGCTGAGCCGCTATGCCGTCGATCGGCAGGTCGTGATCTCCACGCTGGTCCGCAACCTGCATGCCATCGACGACCGGGTCGGCGGTAAGTCGCCGTATCTGGAAACTCTGATCCAGGGCCTGACCGACCTGTTCACCGTGCTGGAGGACAAACTGAAAGGTCTTGTCGACTTCGCCCTAGCCGCACCGCCGGTGCTCGGCCCCATCGACGATATGCTCGCGACCCTCGGATTCACCCCCGACACCAATCCCGACCTCGAAAATGCCCTGCACGCCGCGTTTCCCGATCCGCAGGCGGCGACCGAAGTATTGGGCAAACTCCCCGGACTCCTGCAGGCGCTCGATGCGATGTTGCCTGCGGCCGGACCCGAAATGAACGGGACCTGTTCGAAAGGAAATGCGCCGGTGCCAGCCCAGCTGCGGGTATTCATCGGCGGCCAGAGGATCGAGCTATGCAACCGTTGATTTCAGGACTCCGCAAACGGATTCGCCTCGCCGGCGATCGCCCCGTCGCCGACGACCGATCGGTGCGCCGCCGCGAGCTGCGGCTCGGCCTGATCGGCGCGGCCGCGGTGGTGCTGGTACTGGCTGCCTGCGGCGTCCTGTACGCCATGCCACCGGGCCGAGCGGAATACGGCGCCGATATGACCGAGGCCGGAGCCATCCGCGCCGGTGAGGACATACGCATGGCGGGCATCACCGTCGGAACGGTCAAATCGCTGGAACTGCACGACGATCGGGTGCACATGACCTTCATGGTTGATTCAGATGTATTCGTCGGCGATCAGTCCACCCTCGACATCCGCATGCTCACCATCGCGGGCGGCCACTATGTGGCACTGACATCGGCCGGTTCGAAACCACTGCGCCACAAAGTGATTGCGAAAGATCGGGTGCACCTGCCATACACGCTCGGTCAGGCATTCCAGGACGCGGTGACCCCGATCCGCGATGTCGATGGTGAAACCCTGCGCCAGAATCTCGGCGAGCTGCAGACGGCACTCGTCCGGAGCCCGGACGGCCTGCGACAGCTGGGACGTGCGGTGGATTCCGTCGTCGATATCCTCGACAAACAGAATGCGGACGTCTCACGGGCACTGGCGGTTTCGCAGGAGTACTTGTCTGCGATCAGCGGCAACACCGCGCTGTACGGTCGACTCAATCGCGAACTCAACCTCACTACCGACATTCTCGTCGGCAAGCGGGCCGAGCTATACGCATCATTGGATCTGCTCGAACGGCTGCTGTCGCGCCTCGCGGCGGCCGAACCCGCTTACGACAGCTCGCTGAAACCCATGCTCGACAAACTCGCCGAGGTGGTCCCCGAGCTGGAGAGGCTCACCGGCCGACTCGACCAAGTCGTGGCCACCGTCGAGCACCTGGGGCAGCAGCTGCAGCAGATCGCCGATGGACCGAATGGTCCCGCCATAGACCGATCCGCGACAACTGTGCCCGCCCCCGCACTGTGCATTCCGGTGCCGGGGAGGTCGTGCTGATGCGCCGATTTCTTGCTTCCCGCGGATTCATGTCGGTTTCGGCCGTCCTGGTCATCGTCGTACTCGCGGCCGCCGGGTACGTCGTGCTGACCGGCGCCGATAAACCGATGCGCTCGTACTGCGCGATGATGCCGGACGCGGCGGGGCTCTACCTGGGCAGCCACGTCACCATGCTCGGCATCCCGGTCGGCTCGGTGACCCGGATCGAACCGTCCGGTGACGAGGTGCGGGTCGACTTCCGAGTCGAATCCGATCACCCACTGCGCGGCGACGTTTCAGCGGTGACCCTGTCCGACACCCTGGTCGCCGACCGTAACCTCGCGATGCTGTCGGCACCGGAACCCGCGCCGAAGTGGGACTCCGGGCGCTGCATCACCCGCGCACTCACTCCGAAGAGCATGACCCAGACGCTGGACGCCCTGTCGAAACTCGCGACCGAGATGAGCGCTCCGGACGACCCGGCCCGACAGGGCACGGTCAGCGGCGGTCTTTCGGCCCTGGATACCGCCGTGTCGGGCACCGGCCCCGCACTCAACGAGTTGCTGTTCACGCTCGGTGACGCACTGAAATCACCGGACGCCGCGATAGGACGCATCGGCGAACTGATCGACGCGATCAACACACTCGCCGCGGCGATGAAGAACAACTGGGGCGATCTCGAACATATGCTCACCCGCCTGGCCGGCATGTTGGACCAAGCCAACAACGAGGTCATCGCGCCGTTCGTCGGGATCATCGACGCGCTGCGGGTACTGCTGCCCTGGTTCAACGACATCACCACGAAATTCGGGCGGCCGCTGCTGAACCTCGTGCGGGCGAGCGTGCCGATGGTCCGCTGGGTCGGCGCGAATGTCGGCACACTCGAGCAGTTGGTCGACATGATTCCGACGCTGACCGACGCCTTCCGACGCTCGGTCGATCCCGGCACCGGACAGGTCGCACTCGCCTACGCCGCCCCCAAAGTGGCTCTCGCCCAACCGGATGCCGATCAGCTGTGTGCGGCGATCAACATCGCTGTTCCCGGCCGGTGTCGCAGCGCCGAGCACGGTTTGGCCGATGTCGATCTGGTTCCGCTGGTACTGGCCATCGCGGGAACGAAATGAGGACCGGGTTGCCACTGTCGAAAACTTCGCTCTGCACCCGCGCAAGACACTGGGGTGCAATGAAACTCACGACGAAGCTGCTCGCGTTCGCGGTGACGGGATGCACGCTGGGAGGCTGCGCACTCGATCCGTCGGCCATTACGGTCCCAGGCATGGGTCGTGGCGACGGTTACCGGGTGCATGTCGAGTTCGCCAACGCGCTCAACCTGCCGGGGCGGGCGAAGGTGATGGCCAACGGCGTACAGGTCGGGGACCTCGCGAAAGTGCGCGTAGTGGATCCCGCGGCCACCGCCGCAGGCCACGTGATCGCAGACCTCGACATCGATCGTGCGGTGAAACTGCCCACCGCCACCACCGCACAACTGCGGCAGAACACCCTGCTGGGTGATGTTTTCATCGAGTTGACCACACCGCCGAACGGATTCGACAAAACCATCGCCGACGGCGGCACCATCCCGATCGCACAGACGAAACCAGCCGTACAGGTGGAAGACGTCATGGCCGGCCTGGCGACATTCGTTCAGGGCGGTGCGGTGCGGCAGTTCCAGGACCTGGTGAATCGCATGAATGCGGTATTGCCCGAACAGCCTGCCGACAGCGCGCATATCGCGCAGGTGATCGGCGCGGACTTCACCGATGTCGCACGGCATCTCGGCGAGGTCGACAACTTCCTCGACGGTATGGAAGCCAATGTGGCCATGGTGCTCGACCGCGATCGAGCATTGAGCGGTCTGCTGAATGAGCAGGGCGCCACACATGTCACCTCGGCGCTGAAATCCCTGATCCTCGTGCTCGGGCTGGCCGGTGCGATGGGCGACATCACCCACGCCCTGACCTGGATGACGCCGCTGGTGACGGCGGGCGACGCCGCGGCAAAAGCTTTTGTGCCCTTGTTGTTCACCGATCGGCCACTGGACCTGGACGCGCCATCGAACCTCAACCGACTCGTGTCACTGCTTCGAGACCAGATCATTCCGTTCATCGAGCATGGGCCCAAAGTGGACATCACCGGTGTCGACACGGGAAATGGAGTCCCCGCGCAGGAACAAACCAGTCGGATCATCGATACCTTGCGCATGATCGGAGCAGTGCGTTGAAATCACGAATCCTCGGTCCCGCACTGTCATTGAGCAGCATCGCCGTGGTAGCACTGCTCGCTCTCGCCTACCTCACCTTCGACGTAGTCGGCGTCGACTGGTTTACCAGCTATTCCAAACTGACAATGACACTGACCAATTCGGGCAGCCTCGGTCCGCAATCACCGGTATTGCTGTCCGGGGTTCGCGTGGGAAAAGTCGTGTCCGTGCGCAACGGCGTCGGCGGCGTTCAGGTCAGCATGCGAGTGCGCGACGATTACCACATCCCGGTGGCAAGCACGGTCAGCATCGAAAACCTCTCGGCGCTCGGCGAACCACAGGTCCAATTCACGCCCGTAAAGGCCGCGGCCGCCCCGTATCTGCGCGACGGACAACACATCGACACTCGGGCCATCCGGACGCCGACCTCGATACCCGAGGTAGCCCGGCAGGTGACCCATTTGATGGAACAGCTAAACCCGCAGGCGATCGGTGACCTCGTCGATACCTTCACCCGAGGACTGGCGGGCGCCGAAGTGATCGTGCCGCAGCTGGCACGATCCACCAGCCTGCTCGCCGCGACCCTGCTGTCCCGCACCGACGCCATACACAGCATGCTCATCGACCTGCAGGCGTTGGGCGCGGATATGAATTGGACCGGCCCAGCGATGAGCGCTGCCGCACCCGGATGGAACCAGGTCGGAACATCGACGGACAACCTCGCGCAATCCATCGAGAGACTCGTCCGGATCGGACGGATGCCGGACATGTACGTCCAAGGCACCGGCCTCATCCCGTTCTCCGCCGAATTGACCGACTACCTCGAGCAGATGGGCCCCGACATGGCGAAGCTGGTGCCGGTGCTCACTCCATTGACCACGCATGCCGCCGGGCAGCTGAGTCGCGTCGACGTCAGCGCGCTGATTTCGCAAGCACTCGCCGAAACCGGGGACGGCGCCTTGCGTTTGCAGATCAATGTCAAATAGCCGGCGAACAGGTCGAAAACCACACCCAAGGAGCACACATGACCATCGATGCCAACGAACGAATTGACGAAGAAACGACAACTGACCGACCGGAAGGGGCTGAGGACAACTCCGTAGCGACCGGGCGCGCATCGGGGACGGTGTCGATACGACTGTCCGCCATCGCACTCGGAGCCGCGATCATCGCTCTGGTGGCGGCAACGGGCGTATTCGCCGCGCTGTGGCTTTCGGCTCGCGGTCAGCTCAGCGACCGTGACGCCACCGCCGCGGCCGACCGCCGTGCCGAGCAAGTCGCCACGGATTACGCGGTCGGCGCCTCCACCATCAACTTTCAGGACTACAACGCGTGGATCGCCAAGCTCAAGGCGAATACCAGCCCTCAGCTGGCGAATAAATTCGATGCCACCGCACCGAAACTGCAGGAAATCCTGGTGCCGTTGAAATGGTCCTCGACTGCAAAACCGGTCAGCGCCGTGGTCACCTCGGAGATCGGCGGCGTATACAAGGTGAACGTCTTCCTGAATGTCAACTCCACCAACGCCCAGACTCCCGACGGAGGCCAAACGACGGTGACGTATAACGTCACCGTCGATTCGGGTGCGGGATGGAAGATTACCGATGTCGGCGGTATGGACGGCGCTCTACCGCTGAAATGAGTCTATTTGCACTGCTGGAATGGTCGATCAGAGTCGGTGTCCGCGCCAGCGGAAATAAGACCGTGTCTTAGACCGTGTCTTACGTGGTTGTGATTTGGTTCTGCTGCGTCGGATCCGGTTGTGCTGCATGATGTTCGGCTTGTGGTCGATGAGTTGTCCAAACGCCTTGTTCCAGACGAACTATGGGCTCTGGCGGAGCCGCTGCTACCGGAGTTCACCCCGCGCCCGCAAGGCGGCGGCACCGCGCCCACCGACGAGCGTGCGGTGTTCACTGCTGTGGTGTTCGTGCTGACCAGTGGTTGTGCGTGGCGGATGCTGCCGCCATCGTTCGGTGTCACGGTCCCGACCGCGCATCGCCGGTTCAGTGCGTGGACTGACGCCGGGCTCTGGCGGCGATTACACCGCGCTGTGCTGGATGAGCTGGGTAGCAGAGGTTTGATCGACTGGTCGCGTGCGGTGATCGACGCGGCGTCGGTGCGAGCGAAAAAGGGGGACCTTTGACCGGGCCGAGCCCGGTCGACCGCGGCAAGGCGGGTTCGAAGATCCATGTGCTGTCCGATCGTGCGGGAATCCCTCTGTCCGTGGGTGTTTCGGCCGCCAACACCAATGATGCGCAGGCGCTGCGCCCGTTGGTCAAAGCGATCCCCTCGGTCCGATCGCGACGCGGCCCACGCCGGCGCAGGCACGCCAAGCTGCACGCCGACAAAGCCTATGACGCCGCTGACCTGAGGAAATGGGTGCGTGATCACGGCATCGGCGTCCGGGTCGCTCGCAAGGGCATCGAATCCTTCGATCGCCTCGGCCGTCACCGATGGGTGATCGAACGCACCATTTCCTGGTTGACCGGCTACCACCGGCTCAACATCCGCTACGACCGCAAGGCCACGCATTTCCTCGGCTTCCTCACACTCGCAGCGGCACTGACCTGCTACAAGAAACTCGCGAAATCCGCGACATGAGACACGGTCTAAGGAACAGCGGCCGGAAAAAGATAATAGGTGGGGAACCGCGGCGACGCTTTGACCGTGCGGCCCACCGCTGTCGTCAGCAATTGCTCGACCTCGTGGACGGCGCAACTTCGTGGTGCGACGAAGTCGATATCCCCATTCACCACACGATCCTTGCAGACCAACTCTTGCACGATGAACGGGGCCACGTCTTTTCGACTCACATAGCTGATGTGGCGCGACTTGTCGATAGGCAACAAGAACCTGCCCTTGTTGAGCAAATCCAGTCGCGGGTCGAAAACATCTCTGCCAGCACGATCGTCGCTTCGGGACAGCGACGCGCAAGCGTATCGGCGTCGCGGGCGAGGAGACGGACCGAGACTCCTTGGGCCGGGAGGCCGCGTACGAAGACTTCGGCCACTTGGCCCGAACACCCGATCGCGGCAACGGTTTGGCTTGGCTCGTTCAATCGAACCACCTTTCCAGTATCACCGAATCTGGCCCGAACCGCGGGCCATAAACGGCGCGCGGTGCGGCTGACAGATATCAGGCGACGAGCCCCTGAGCCTTTTTCAGTGATTTGTCCAGGGCGCCGACGAGCGAGTTCTTGAAGACCCCGCCCATGGGGCCGTCGATCATCCCGCCGTCGATACTGGCTGTTATCTCGACCGTGGTGGTCTCGGCCTCGCCTCGCAGGCTGATGGCGAGTGCCAGCTTGACGCCTGCCCTTGTGGTTCCGCCCAAGGCGAGCGAGCGTGGCGCGTCGACATTCTCGAAGGTCCAGTCGATGGTGATCGGCATGTTCATCACGCTCGCGCTCGCGGTAGCGGTGTCGCCATTGGCGAGCTGGGCTGGGACGGCGCTCTTCCACGATTTGTGAATCACAAGCCAATCGCCCCAGCGCGACGGATCGCCGAGGACCTTCCAGACCTCGTCGGGGCTGGCCTTGTAGCTGGCGCTGGTTTGCACGGTACGCATGCGATTCTCCTGTTGTCGGCACACTCGCGATCTCCGCGCAACGGCGGCTGTCACCACGCGGAGTCCGGGTATGTAATTCGGATACAGCGTATCCGAATTAATCCCGAGCGCCAAGATGGACCGAAGCAGCGGCATCCGAACGAATCAGGTGGGGTCCACCCCGTCGGCCGCCGCGTCGTGCAGCGGCACGAGGCCCGCGACGAGCAACTGCAGGCCGAAGCGGAATTCGTTTTCCAGGGTTTGTCTCGGCAGGCAATCGGCGACGGCGATCGTGGCGGGGAATCGCGCTGGATCGAGTTGGCGGTAGAGCATGGTGAGTGGGGTGGGGTCGATGTTGGCTTCGGTGTCGTGGCCTTGGATTTGGGCGGCGAAGCCGATGGCATAGCGGGCAATGGTGGCGTAGACGAGTGCCGCGGACTTCGGGGGGAAGCCGTTGGCGAGCAGTAGGGCCAGGACTCGCTCGCGCAACATGAGCGAATTGGGTCCGATCGGCACCTGCTCGATGAGCAGGGGCGCGATCCCGCGGTGACGGTGCAGGACCGCGAAGATGGCCTCTGCAGCAGTGATGCATGCGCGCTGCCAGTCGTCATCTGGCACGTTCTCATCGATTTCGATCTCGCCGAGGACCGAGTCGACCACGTGGGCGATGAGTTCGGCACGGTTGGCGACTGCTCGGTAGAGCACGGCGGTGCCTGTTTCGAGGCGTTGGGCGAGTGTGCGCATCGACAGTGTGTCGGCGCCTTCCTCATCGATGATGCGCAGTGCGGTCGTCACGATCCGGTCGAAGGGGACCCGTGGGCGGCCAGGGGTGCGGCGTGCTGGGGTCTCGGCGGCGTCTGAATCGGCGGTGGTCACATTCGCATTGTTGCGCATCGACGGTCTGGACACATGACCACCATAAAATGGTCACATTGTTGCCAGTATCACTTGACCAGCCGTCATGTACCGGCAACACTGTAACCATTATGAGTAGACGAGCAGTCGCCGATGATTACATCGATCCTGATTCGCGCTTCGCGATAGTCGAGGGCCGTAACGTCCACTACAAGCGGGCCGGGGCGGGGCCTGCGGTGTTGCTTCTGCATGGCAGCGGCTCCTCGCTGCACTGCTTCGACGAGGTGGCTGCGGCGTTGTCGTCGTCGTTCGATGTGATTCGCCCGGACCTGCCCGGCTTCGGGCTCACCGGTCCGCGCGCCGACCGGGACTATCGCATACAGACATACACCAAGACGGTCGGTGCCTTCTTGGATTCCGTCGGAGTCTCCAAGTCATCGGTGGTCGGCAATTCCCTCGGCGGCAATATCGCCTGGAATTTCACGCTCGATCACCCGGAGCGGGTGGACCGGCTGGTGTTGATCAATGCCACCGGCTACCCGGGCAAGTCGTTGCCGTTGGCGCTGCGCTTGGCGCGTAACCCGATCGGTCGCGTGTTGGTACGACATGTGGCGTCTCGCTCGGCCACCGAACGCAATCTGCGCTCGGCGGTGGGGTCGCGCCCTTCGGTGGTGGATGACGCAATGGTCGACCGGGTGCACGCGATGCTGACCCGGCCCGGCAACCAAGAGGCGTTCATCGACTTCGCCAACACTGACCAGATCGACCGCACCGCCGAGATTCCCGCCATTGCGGCGCCGACGCTGGTGCTGCGCAGCGCGTCCGTCGATGGGCAGCATTTCACGCGCGATATCCCGGGCAGCCTCGAACGGATTCATCCCAGCGGCGGCCACCTGCTGCCCGACGAAGATCCGGAATGGGTGGCCAGTGCGCTACTGAACTTTTTGACGGCCGAGACGCACTCGCCGAAGAAGGGAAAGTCGTGAAGTACTTCGTGGTGCCCGGCGAAACCCGTCACCTGGACCAGGTCACGCGTGCCGGGCTGCGCGGTGACTTCATCGAATGCGGGGACGGGATCACGCATTACGAGATGACCGGGCCCGACGGCGGAGAGATCGTCGTGTTCGCGGGTAGTCTGACCACGCCGCTGTTCTACTGGGATCAACTCGCCGGTGAGTTGCATTCGCGCGGATTCCGCACGGTCACCTACAGTCCGTACGGACGCGGCTATTCCGATCGCGTGGAGGCTGCCTACGATGAGGCCCTGTTCGTGCGGCAAATCGCTGATTTGACCCAGCGTCTGGATCTGGCCGAACCTTTCCACCTCGTCGGCGCTTCGATGGGCGCGTTGGTGGCTATGGCTTTCGCTCAACGCCACACCGACAGCATCGCCACCTTCACCTTGGCCGGTCCCGCCGGCCTGCAGTCCACGCCGGCCTTCGCCCGCCTGCTGCGCCAGGAGATGTTGGGCACCTTTCTGGCCAAGAAGCTGGGCAGCAGAATGCTCGACCGGCACCTGTCCCACAATGTCCGGGATCCGCAGCAGTCCGCGGCGCTCACAGCGATGGTGCGCGAGTGTTACCGGTTCGAGGGCTCGATCTACGCCCTGGTCGCCACGATCGCCGACTTCCCGCTGGGTGGCCGTCAGGATCTCTACCGGCGAACCGGGACACTGCCGTTTCCGAAGATGTTGCTGTGGGGCGACGAAGATCAAGTGACTCCGATCACGAGCTTCGAGGAGGTGTCCGCGTTGCTCGCGCCGGCTGAGGCACACATCGTCTCGCCCTGCGGGCACATGGTGCCCTACGAGGAGCCGGCCCGGATGGGTCTGCTGTTCACCGCATTTGCCGATACTGCCAGGAAAGGTTCGTCACGATGAAGACCGAGTCGAGCATTCGACTGATCGACGTTCTCGTCGTCGGCGGCGGGCCGACCGGCACCGCGTTGGCGATCGATCTGACTCGTCGCGGCTTGGCGGTGCGGATCATCGACAAAGCCGCGAAGTCGTTCGACGGTTCACGCGCCAAGGGAATCCAGCCGCGCAGCCTGGAAGTGCTCGAGGATCTGGGCGTTATCGAGAACATCCGCGCAGGCGGAGGGGAATACCCTCTGCTGGGTATTCATGCGGGTCCGCTGACGATTCCGTGGCATATGATCTCCCGCAACGAGCTGACATCCGATGTGCCACACCCGAATACGTGGTTGATTCCTCAGTTCCGCACCGATGCCGCGTTGCGCACCGGACTGCGGCGGCTGGGCGTGACAGTCGAATCGAAACGTGAACTGGTCGGATTCGAGCAATCCAGGGATGCGGTCGTGGCGACGGTCGCCGGTCTCGACGGTGCGGAAGAGATCGGCGCTCGCTACCTTGTCGGCGCGGATGGTGGGGCGAGTACGGTCCGTAAGACAGCGGACATCGGCTTCGAGGGCTCGACGGACGAATCTGATCGGATGATCATCGTCGACGCCGTGGTGGACGGTCTTTCCCGGGATCGCTGGCACGTGTGGCCGCGTCCGGGCGGCCGGTTCGTCGGTGCGTGCCCGTTGCCGCACTCCGATCTCTTTCAGGTGATGATCCGTCTACAACCCGGTGAGGAGCCCGCTCTCGACGAGGACAGCCTGAACGCGCGCTTCCGCAAACAGACCGGCGACAACCGCATCCGCTTGTCGAACATCGGCTGGACATCGGTATTCCGCCCCAACATCCGGCTGGCGGACCGGTACCGGTCGGGGCGGGTATTCATTGCCGGTGATGCCGCTCATGTACATCCCCCATCGGGTGCGCAAGGACTCAACACCGGTCTGCAGGACGCCTACAACCTTGGCTGGAAAATTGGCCAGGTGCTCGCTGGGGCGCCGGAGAGCCTGCTCGACACCTACGAGGCCGAGCGGCAGCCTATCGCGGCAGGGGTCTTGGGGTTGGCGACCAAGAAGTACGAGGGCTTGGCCAAACTCGACCCGTCATCGATCAAACGCGGCGACGACGAACGCCAACTCGGCCTGCACTACCGCGGCGGCCCGCTGGTCACGGCCGATGCCGAACAAACCGGAACGCTGCGAGTCGGCGACCGCGCACCGGACGCGAAACTGCTGAACGCGGCCGGGGGCGCGCAGCGCCTGTTCGATCTCTTTTCCGGACCGCATTTCACCGCGATCGGCTACGGCCGCGCGGCCGCCGAGGAACTGGCCGCGTTGACGTGGCCGGCGGCGGGCGCGGGACTGAAAAAGGTCGCCATCAATGGCGGAGAGCAGGTCGACGCCGATGTCGTGCTCGTCGACATTACCGATTCCTTCGCCCAGATCTACGGCGTGGCCGGCTCCGCACTTCTGTTGATCCGCCCCGACGGTTACATCGGCTCCATCGCCACCACCGACATGGCTCGGGCGACGCTGGCACACGCCACCGCGATGACCCCAGCCGTCGATGCCCCCGCAGTATCCGATGTCGGGGGAAAAGGGTGAACCTTTCGGTTTAGGTTCACCATTGCGCTTGCCCTTCCGGGAGGCCATCGAAGGGAGTTGGGGTCGGGCCGCCGCCGTCGATGATCGAGTGGATGAGCGTTATCCCATGCCAATGCCTGTTTTCGATGCCGAGGCGGGCGGGATCCTGCGGATATGCTCGAAACGCCAGTTGAACGGCTGCCCGGGAGAGACCGGGGCAGCCGTTCAACCACGTCGTTCAATGCGAGCGTCGGCGATGCTCGGCCGGACTTTCGAGCTTCCGACAGCTGCGCTGCGCCGTCAGCGGGCCACGGTTTGTGCGCGCTGGATCAGTCGGAGGCAAGCAGGCGGGTGCGCTCGGTTTCCGGGTCAGCGAGGATGAGACGGCCTCGGATGTCGAGGTCGAGCCCGGGGTGGACCATATCGAGTGGAGCCGCGAAGCCATAGGCGGACAGGTCGATCCGCGCAGTCGTCGCGGCAACGATGTCGGGGCCGTCCGGTTCGAGCTCGACCTCGAGGTGCATTTCGGTTGTGGTGCCACGAACGGTCAGCTTGCCGACTACCGCGAGTCGCCTTGGGCCGCGACTGACTGCGTCGCCATGGAACGAGATCAGTGGGTGGTTTCGCACGTCCAGGAACTCTGGCGCGCACAGATGCCGGTCTCGCATTCCGAGACCGGTCGCGATGCTCGCGGAATGAAGTTCCAGCAGCACCGTGGCCGATCCATCCTTACCCCAGGTCAACGAGCCGGATGCTCGACTGAAGCGGCCGGTTACCGGGAGCAGCCCCCAGAGCCCGCGGGCGAAGAACCTGATGTCTGCGGTTGCGGGATCGAGTCTCCACACACCGGTTCGCTCGACCGCCTCGGTGTGTTGCTGAGCAGCCGATTCATCTGATATTTGTGGCATTAACTTCCTCAGTGTGCGGTCGAGCTCAGTTGACGATGGGTTCGCGCAGATGTAGTGGTCGGGACGAAGTACGACGAACGGCTGGCGCCTGAAGTATGGACGTGACAGCTCATGAAGGTCTTCGAGGATCTGGGTTCCCGAACCAGGACGGACGGGGCGCTGCCCCGGCGAGATCAGCGTGACATAGGTCGCGCCCAAGACGTCTTGGGCGATGCGGTGGCCATGTTTCGACAACGCGTCGCGTGGATCGGCGTCCCAGCCGATGATGCGCCAGCCAGAGCCCGAGATGTCATCGAGGCGGTGTTCCGCTCCACTGAATGTCCGCACGAGCGGCTGCGGGAACAAGCGGCCAACCGGCGAGCGCAGCGATGGTTGTCCCAACAGCAAACCGCTTCGGTACCGGGCCGGCGGGCGCCAGCGTCCTTGACGAACGCTTTCCCGTAACGGTGGGACACGCAGGAGCGTCACTCCCACCGCGTCGCGAATCGCCGCCGCCCACCGCGATTGCATGGTGACCAGACGGCCGACCTGGACCGACATTGTGGTTATCGCGTCGGCGTGCGGACGGCGCTCGGCCTCGTAGGAGTCGAGGATCCGCAGTGGGGCCCCGCCATTCACCACGGCAGCAATTTTCCAGGTCAGGTTCGTGACATCCCGGATTCCCGAGTTCAGGCCCTGGCCGATCATGGGAGGCATCAGATGGGCGGCGTCGCCGCACAGCAACACCCTCCCGACGCGCCAATGCTCGGCGCTCTCGGCTCGGAAGGTGTAGATGAGATGGCGCAGGATCTCTGCGGTGTCGGGGTCCGCATCCTCAGCGATCACTTGCCGCGCAGCCCGGGGTGTAAGGAGCTCGTCGCGGTCTTCCCAAGGCATTACCTTGCGTTCCCAGCGGTGCCCACCAGCGGCGAGTCGTCCGGTCAGGCGGGGTGCCGCCGGATCCAGGGTCATCTGGAAGTACGGGAGATGGGTGACCGGCTCCGGTAGTTTCGCATCAATGATGAGCCACGTGTCGGTGTATCCGGATCCGGCGAGCTCGACGCCAATCGCTGCCCGGGTCGTGCTGTTTGCGCCATCGCAGCCGACAACGAAGCGTGCGCGCGCGTTACCGGTCCCCCCGTCGATATCACGGAACGTGAGTTCGACGCCTTCGTCGTCTTGGGTCAACCCGGTGAGCTGGTGACCCAGGCGGATATCGACGTCCGGGTACTCCGCTAGGGCCGCCCGGAGCTGCTTATCCAGCAACGGCTGGTAGATCGCCGATATCCACGGGTGCCCCTGGAGTTGTTCCGTCGGCAGAGTCGTCGCGACAACCTTGCCGCGAGCCGACACCCACTGGGCGCCGGCTCCGAGAAGCATGTCGGGAACCGAGCGCTCGTACACTCCGGCTTTTTGAAGCGTGCGCAGCGCTTCTCCGTCGAGCACGCCGACACGCGGATTGGGATATACATCGGCCTCGCGCTCGAGTGCCAAAACCGTCAACCCTGCACGTGCCAGCAGAAGTGCCGCCAGCTCACCAACCGGACCCAGGCCTATCACGGCAACGTCGAACGTGTTCATGACAGGTGCCGGCAACCCGTGAAGAGGATGTCGGTAGCTCGCGAACGACTTACGAGGCCAGCCGCCGATCGTTCGAGGTGCTTCAGTACCGATTCGACGTCCACTCCGAGTAGTCGGCCCTCGCGTTTGACGATGCGCCCGTCGACGATCACGGTGTCGACGTTGCTGGTGTCCATGTGCTGCACCACGGCGCCCGCCGCGTGATTGACCGGTCCGGCATTGAGTGTGCGTGCGTTCAATGCGATGATGTCCGCCCGTTTGCCCGGGGTGAGGGACCCGACGAGATGGTCGAGATGAGCCCCTTGGGCTCCGCCGAGTGTTGCCATTCGGAGTATGTCTCGCACCGTGACCGGCTGAACCTCGGGGGAGTTGCTCTGCATCGCCGCGTGGACCCGGCTGCGCTGCCACTGGTAGGCCGCGCGCATCTGGGAGAAGAAGTCGACAGGCGCGATGCCGACGGTGTCCGTGCCGAAACTTGTTGGGATGCCCTGTTCGAGGGCGGTTTGCAAGGCTGGCTGGCCCATGGCGAGTGATTGCTCGGCGCTGGTGGAGACCGATACCTTGCCGCCGGTTCGTGCGATGGCCCGCCATGTGGTGTCTTCGAGACCGAGGCAGTGGATGTAGGTGATCCAGGGGCCGAGCAGTCCCTCCTCCTCGAACTGTTCGAGTAGATGTCCCCAGCTGGTGTCATTGACATGCGCGAACATTGGCAGACCGAGGTCTCGGGCAAGCTCGAACAATTCCTCGTCGACGTGATAGCCGAGAGCCAGGCGGACGAGGGTTCCCTCGTGCACCTCACCGGTCTTTTCGATGAGACGACGGATGTCGTCTGGATGGGCATACGACGGGTCCGGCTCGTGATCGCCGAGGGAGGGCGAGAAGCTGAAGACACATCGGATTCCGGATCGGCGGATTCCGTCGAGTGCGGCGTCGGTGTGTTCGGGTGTATACGAGCATTGCGATGTGTCGACGACGGTCGTGGTTCCTGCGGCCAGGTTCTCCAGTGCCCCACCGAACTGCCCCCAGTAGACGTCCTCGGGGGTGTACTGGTGGAACAGTGCATCGGCTCCGGCCCGCGATTGCATGAAGTAGTCCAGGTCGAGGGCATCGGCCCAGTACGAGCGCAAAGCGGTCTGGAACATGTGGTGATGCGAGTTCACGAAACCGGGAAGGACGATCTTGCCCGCACAGTCGAGCACCTGCGCATCGGCGGCCAGGTCCTGCCCGACCTCGACGATCCTGCCGTCCTCGATGAGCACATCGCCGCGTTCGTGATCACCCAGCTCCTCGTCCATTGTCAGGACGATCCCGCCGCGCAGCAGCAAGCGACCTTCGGAATTCATGACCGCCTCCAATTGGACCAACAAGGTGGGTTGCAAAGCGCCTTTGCCATAATGGAGACAGTGTTGCCGTTACCATGCTTGGTGTCAATATAGTCGCGGCGTCTACGTCTGCGTTGCTAATGCCGCAGCTATATCGGCAACGGTGTAGCCGATATTACTCGGCGGTACTGAAGCGGTCGACGTAGATCGGTGCCCACCGGCATTTGCGCCGGATCTGAACTCGAGCAGGATTCCACAACCGAGATCTCCCTCCTCCAGGCGAGCCGCGCCGACGCTTCGTAAGCGGTGGTCCACGGACGTCACGAGCTTCTATAGGTGTTGGCTATGCGTGTCTAGCGCTTCTGGTCTTGGACTTGCCGACGAAAAGGCCAACACAATCGAGGACAAACCGATTTTCTGCTCGAATTTCAACTGAAAGGTTGCAGATGCCCTCGGAGACAATGTTGGCTGCCGTACTCGGCGAACCCGGGACGATCACAACCACGCGGTTACCGGTGCCCGAGGTGGGACCGGACGATGTCCTGGTCCAGGTCCGCCGGGCCTCGCTGTGCGGTTCGGACCTCAAGATTCGAAGTCGGAGGTTCTTCTCCGGTGACGGACCGCCTCCGGGAACCTTTGTCCCTGGACACGAGTACGCGGGTGTGGTGGCTGCGGTGGGGAGCAGCGTCGACGAGTTTTCGGTTGGTGACCGGGTCGTGACCGAGGCGCATCGCGGCTGTATGCGATGCGTCAACTGTCTCTCGGGTTCCTACACCGATTGCCTGAACTCCGGCAAGCGGGAGAAAGGGCATCGGTCACAGGGGATGACGGTCGACGGCGGGTTTGCCGAATATGTGGTGAATCATGTGTCCACTCTGCATCGGCTGCCGGATTCCGTTGATTTCGATACGGCGGTAGTTCTCACCACCGTCGGCTCGGTTATGCACGCCTTCGATATCCTCGGCTCCCTCGTTGTCGGCGCGAGTGTCGCCGTGATCGGCCCCGGGCCCATCGGGCTGCTGGCGGTTCAGGTCGCCCGCCAACTCGGAGCCGACCCGGTGGCCCTGGTGGGTACCAGGTCAAGCCGGTTGGCGCTCGGCAAGCAGTTCGGCGCCGACGTGGTGCTCAACTCGCGCGCGGTGGACGCCGTCGCCGCGGTACGCGATCTCACCGCTGGGCGCGGCGCCGATATCGTCCTCGAGTGCTCGGGCGCCGCGCCCGCTGTCGATCAGGCGATCCATATGGCCAAGCGGTCCGGCAAAGTCGTGCTCGTGGGGTTTTTCGAGCAGCCGGTGCTGGCCGACCTCAATCATGCCGTCATGAACGGAATCTCATTGCAGACCGTTCGTGGCGAAGGAACGGGCTCTGTTGCGCGAGCCGTTTCCCTGGCAAGCCAGGGAAGGCTGAACACCGACGCGCTCGTGACACACCATTTCGCCCTCGGCGACATCGGTGAAGCGTTCGATACCTACGCCGAACGCAGAGGCGATGCCATCAAGGTGATGCTCGATGTGTCCGACGATAGGGAGCCGATCCATGGTCGGTAGCGTCCCGGATTCGGTGATGTCGGCTGCGGTCGATGAACCACGGCGGGCAGTGGCCGGCGCGATGGCGAGCGCCGCCACGGCATGGCTGGACGCACTGCCCTACGGGCAGCGTGCCGCCGCGCTGTTCGATTCCCCGCTGGTGCCCGATGCCGAAGCGGAGCGAGTGCGGTGGTACTACACGCCGACCGACCATGGCGGGCTCGCGCTAGGTCACCAGCTGCCGCATCAGCAGAGCCTGGCGATGCAGTTGGTAGCGTCGGGACTGTCCGCGGCAGGGTACGCCACTGTCGCGACCGTGGTCGGTCTGGAGAACGTCCTGGACCAGGTCGAAGGCTGGAAGGCCCGCTGGGCACGGCGACGTGGCCGCGATCCCGGACTGTACTGGCTCAGGGTGTTCGGCGTGCCGGGTGAGCAGGTGTGGGGTTGGCGCTTCGGCGGTCATCACATCTCGCTCAACAACCTCATCGTCGGCGGCCGTCTCGTGTCGACGACACCCTGCTTCATCGGCGCGGACCCGGCGAGTACCTTGTTGCTGGGTGGGTCGCCGCTACGGCCGCTCGGCGGGATCGAGGATGCCGCACGGAACCTCGTCAGGTCCTTCGACGCGGAACAGCGCGAACACGCACTGCTGCACGAGTCCGCGATATCGGACATCGTGTCCGGGAACCGAGCCCGTGTGACACATGGCGACACCATGATGCATATGCAGGATCTATGGCGCGGCCAGTTCGAGGACCCTGCGTTGAACAAGCTTGTCGATGACGTCGACCGGAATGCGGAAGCGGCCAGCGGGTACACCGAGGCCGATCACGCTGCCCTGGCGATTTCCGTTCCGCCCAAGGGCATCAGTGCACGAAACCTCGATCCCACGCAGCGCGGCGAGCTGCGACGACTGATCGCGCTGTATACCGGCCGTGTATCGACAGCAATGGCAGAGGTACACGCCGCGCGCTACGCAACCGACGCGGTACTCGACCTTACCTGTTTCGGTTGGGCGGGTGGTATGGGATCCGATGATCCCCACTACTACCGGATACAGGGCCCGGACCTGCTCATCGAGTACGACAACACGCAGCGTCACGCGAATCACGCGCACGCCGTATGGCGGGATCTGTCTGCTGACTTCGGCTTCGACGCCCTTG
Source organism: Nocardia violaceofusca NBRC 14427 (assembly GCF_963869435.1). Taxonomy (NCBI): domain Bacteria; kingdom Bacillati; phylum Actinomycetota; class Actinomycetes; order Mycobacteriales; family Nocardiaceae; genus Nocardia; species Nocardia violaceofusca. The sequence continues at coordinate 97,240 of NZ_CAWMPM010000034.1, read as the reverse complement.
CCGAACATCGAAAGAATCACTCCCATTGAAGAGGCACTATGACGACCAATTCGACGACAGGCGCGACCGGATTCGCTGAGCGGTTGCGGTCCGGGCGGCAGAGCGTGGGCTACTGGGTTGTGTGCGACAACCCGGTGGCCACCGAACGTATCGCCATGTCTGGCTACGACTATGTCTGCCTCGACGCCCAGCACGGCTTGATCGAATACCGGGGCGTGCTGGCCGCAATCACCGCGATCGACGCTGCCGGCACAGCCGCGCTTGTCCGGGTGCAGGCCAACGATCGGTTCTGGATTGCCCAGGCACTAGATGCGGGTGCCCGCGGCGTTATCGTGCCGATGGTCGATACGGCCGCTGAGGCCGCAGCCGCGGTGGCGGCCTGTCGTTTCCCGCCGGTAGGCCACCGTAGTAACGGGGCCCTGCGCGCGGGGCTGCGAATCGGGCCGTCGCCGGCCCGGGCCAACGCCGAGGTCGCCTGCGTGGTGATGATCGAGACGGTATCCGGACTACGCAATGCCGCCGAGATCGCGTCGGTTCCCGGCGTTGACGCGATCTACATCGGACCATCGGATCTGCGCCTCGCACTCGGCGGGACCACCCCCACCGACCCCGCGGTGGACGCCGAGTTCGACGACGCCCTCCGCACCGTGCTGAAGGCTGCCGGAGCGGCAGGAAAAGCAGTGGGCATCCATTGCCCCGACGGCGTCACCGCCGCGCGCAGACTAGCCGAAGGCTTCAACTACGTCAGCATCGCCAACGACCTCATGCACCTGGAACAGGCTGTCAAAAGCCACCTCGCGCAGGTGCCTCGCGGATCCGACTAGCCAATGCGCCGAATCACTCCAACCCTGAGACTGAGACCCAGGCCATGGACAAAGTCGATGCGGGATCGTAGCGTGCGGACTCGTGAATCTACGACGGCTTCAATACTTTGTGGCGGTCTGTGAGCTGAAGTCGTTCACCATGGCGGCCGAGCGGCTTTTCGTCGCTCAACCTTCACTTTCCCAGCAGATAAAGCGTCTGGAGTCAGATCTGAAGGTCACGCTGCTCGATCGCACGGCGCAGGGTGTCCGGCCCACTCCCGCGGGGCGGGCACTGCTGCCCGTCGCACGCGATATTCTTGCCGACGTCGAGCGGGCCGAACAAGCAGTTGATGATGTGCGGACCGGTCGACGAGGCGATCTGGAGGTGCTCACCGTCCGATCGGTGGCCAACGCCATCCTTCCACCGGGCATCGCCGTCTGGCACGAAAGATTTCCCGAGGTCGTGCTGGAGATCAAGGATTACCCGCATGCCACAGCGATGGAGGCCGCGTTCCGTGATGGTGAAGGCGATCTGGCGATCGGTCCTCGAACGGGGTTATCCGGCGCCGATGTGGCCTCCATCGGATTCGAAGAACTGCTTCTCGTCGCCGGGCCCGACAGCGGTGTACCGATCGGCGCGCCGCTGACATTGGCGGATCTGAAGCGCCATCAGTGGGTGCTGTTCGACAAGGAGAACGGGCTGACACGGGTAATCAGGACACTCTGCGCCGCAGCCGGATTCGAACCGCTCGCCGCGGTCTGGACCATACAGGTCCAGGCCGCGTTGGAGCTGGCATCCAGCGGTGTGGCGGTTACGCTGGTCCCCGACAATGCGGTAAACGGGGAATATCGTCGATTCGCTCGGTCGCTGACACCGCCGATTTACCGCGAAATCTGCGCGTACTCCCGCCCCGGTTCCCGGTATATCTCTGATGCTTACGTCGACATCCTCTGCCGCGCCCAGTCGCAACTGTTGGTGCGCGCTGATCTTCCGCAGTCCTGTTCCCTCACCTGAGCCGACCACTTGCGGGCGCGCGAGGTTGTCCCAGGCGTCGACGTGGTCTCACCGTGAATCGGGTTGACGTTCGTCCTGCGCGGCACTGGCCAGTGCGGCGACCAACGGATTGATGCGGTAGTCGACCAGTTCGCGCATAACCAGTGCGGTACTGGTCGGGCCATTCGACGGTTGTCGAGTACGTACTCGACGCCGCCGAACGACTCGTGCCCGCCGCGCAGCGGTTCGCGGAAATGCGGCGTATCACCGCATGCCCGCAACAAATTTGGTGCGAGGAGAAGTCCCGATGAACGCCCTGGCCATCGATCCTGAAGCAGAGAGCTTCGAAGGGCCCCTCCCGAAGCACTCGAGGCGATTCAGCAGCGAGTGCTGTGGCTGGCCACGAGGGGTGAGGACAGCGGCTCCCCATCGGAGTTCTCTACGATCCTTTCGCCGAACGCGCCCTCGAACCATGCTCGTATGGCGTCTACGCCGGCGGGCAATCCATACTTGTCGGCACTCCCGTCCGGCGTCACCCTGGCCGCCGAGGGCGGAGCACACCAATCTATCAAGACGCCCTCGATGGGCCCTCGAACAACTGGGCTGTGTCAGCTACGAACCCGCATTTTCCGTCGACGTCGACGTCTAGTAAACGTTGCTCGCTTGCCTGTTCCGCCTCGGGCGGCCGGACGGCTCCTCGGCCTACCTGAGCCTGTCGACCCGGCCCGTCGACCAGATGCTGGCAGCAGTCCCATCGGACCTTGCCGCACGGGAGCGCCGCCGCCGGCAGGTCGTCGTTGGCGGCTACCCACTGGTTCGCCACGACGACGCCAAGGTCACCATCGCGGCAATGGGCGCGATGATGACCGAGGCCCTCGCCGCCGCAGCACGGCTCACGCACGCAGGAGTCCCCGCCGACGTGTCCTCTGCATCACCAGCCCCGGCCTGCTGTTCAAAGCAATCCAGGCCCGCCGAGGCCGAGGCACTGGCGAAACCTGGATTCTCGATCAGCTCTTCCCTTCAGATTGCGCCACCCCGCTGCTCACGGTCCTCGACGGCCACCCACACGCGCTGGCTTTCCTGCCCGGGATCAATCGGGTGCGCCACACCGCATTGGGTGTCTCACGGTTCGGGCAGGTCGGCTCTCTCGACGATGCCTACCGCTATCACGGCATCGACTCCGACAGTATTGTGTGCGCCGCTCTCGATCTACTTTGACAGGTGTGTCGCAAGGGTGCGCTGGCTGAAGCGTTATTGTGAAGGAGTCGCCGGCGCAGGCGTGGCGAGCGAGGTCCACCGCTTTCTGGACGAGGGCGCTCTCGGCTGAAGGTCGACAAGGGCGGCCCGCGTACTGGTTCGGCGATACGCTGGGCATTGTCGAAAGGTAAGCGCATGGTGCCCGATGTTCGTGCGCGTAGGGAGTGGGTTGCCCACCGCTGATGGTCGGCGATGACGCACCGCGGACCCAACGTGACGTGAATATGCCCGTCTCGGTGGAGTTGAGCGCGTCCGGATTCGAGGACGCCGAAGAGATCGGCCGTGGTGGTTTCGGTGTGGTCTATCGGTGCACGCAGGTGGCCTTGGACCGCACGGTTGCTGTGAAGGTGCTGACCGCTGAGCTGGACGACGACAACCAGACGCGGTTTCTTCGCGAGCAGAAGGCGATGGGTCGGTTGACCGGGCATCCGAACATCGTCACGGTGCTCCAAGTGGGTGTCACCGCGAGCGGGCGGCCTTATCTGGTGATGCCGTATCACCCGTTGGGTTCGATGGATGCGTGGGTTCGTCGGCAGGGGCCGATGCCGGTGCAGACCGTGTTGTGGATCGGGGTGAAGATCGCAGGTGCGCTCGAGAGCGCTCATCGGCTCGGGATCGTGCATCGGGATGTGAAGCCGGGCAATCTTCTGCTGACCGATTACGGGGAGCCGGCGTTGACCGATTTCGGTATCGCCCGCATTGTCGGTGGATTCGAAACGGCCACGGGCATCTTGACCGCTTCTCCGGCGTTTACGGCACCGGAGGTACTCGGCGGCGAGACGCCGACTGCGGCGGCGGATGTCTACGGTCTGGGTGCGACCTTGTTCTGCGCGCTGACCGGGCATGCCGCGTATGAACGGCGTAGTGGTGAGCAGGTGGTGGCGCAGTTCTTGCGGATCACCAGCCAGCCGGTGCCAGACTTGCGCGAGGACGGTATTCCCGATGACGTGGCGGCGGTGGTGGAATCGGCGATGAACCGGGATTTGCGGCAGCGGCCGTCGGCGGCGGAGATCGGCGAGGCGATCCGGCAGGTACAGCGCCACCACGGATACCCGGTCGGCGAGATGGCTCTGCACGGGAAACCGGTTGCAGCCCAAGGGATGTGGGATCGTACGCCGTCGATGCCGGAATCGGCCGCGGGGCAGATCGAAGAGGGTCGCGCCAGCACTGGTGAGCTGCCGCTCGAGTTGACTAGTTTCATCGACCGTCGCACTGAGACGGCGGAGATCAAGAACCTGCTGTCGGTGTCGCGGTTGGTGACGTTGGCAGGAATCGGTGGGGTCGGCAAGACCCGGCTGGCGCTGCGGGCGGCGTCGAATGCTCGACGCGATGTCGCCGACGGAGTGTGGATGATCGATCTCGCCGACGTGCGGGACCCGGTATTGCTGGTCGATGTCGTGGCGGCCGGTATCGGCCTGCGGAACGATTCGGCTCGGCCGATGCGGCAGGTGCTGGTCGAGTTCATGCGTTCCCGGGAGACGCTCCTTGTTCTGGACAATGGCGAGCAGCTTGTCCAGGCGTTGGCGGAGCTGGTCGAGGAGTTGCTGCGGCGGTGTCCGAGTGTGCGGATTCTGGTCACCAGCCGTGAGCCGTTGGATGTTGCCGGAGAAGTGGTGTTGCGGGTGCGGCCGTTGGCCGTTCCTGGCGCTGGCGCTGCGCCGACGCTGCGGGGATTGTCGAAATACGATGCGGTGCGTTTATTCGCCGATCGCGCTGCGGCGGCCGTGCAAGGTTTCGCGGTCACCCAGGACAATAAGGCCGCCGTGGTCGGGATCTGTACGCAGCTGGACGGGTTGCCGCTGGCGATCGAACTAGCCGCGGCTCGGATGCGCGCCATGTCGCCCGAGCAGATCCTGCAGCGGCTGACCGACCGGTACGCGCTGCTGAACCGCGGTAGCCGCGCCGCGCCGAGGCGCCAGCAGACGCTGCGGTGGTGCATCGACTGGAGCTACCAGTTGTGCACGCCGGTCGAGCAGCGGTTGTGGGCCCGGTTGTCGGTGTTCGCCGGCGGTTTCGAACTCGATGCCGTCGAGCAGGTGTGTGGTGCCGACCTGGCGCCGGAGGATCTGCTGGATGCGTTGTCCTCTCTGGTGGACAAATCGATTGTGGACCGCAACGAAGTGGATGGCGTCGTGCGTTGCCGGATGCTCGAGACCATGCGCGACTACGGCCGCGAGAAGTTGCAAGAGTCCGGCGAAGACCGGGAGCTGCGTCGACGACACCGCGACTGGTGCCAGCGGTTGGTGCTGGATTCGGTGGCGGACTGGTTCAGTGTCCGCCAGCCCGACTGGCTGGCTCGCCTTGATCGCGAGCAGCCGAATCTGCGGGCTGCCCTCGAGCTCTCCCTCTCAGAGGGCAGTGCGGACTCGGCCACTGCCGGGCTGCGCACCGCCAATGCGCTATTCGGGTTCTGGAGCTTTCGGGGTCGGTACGGTGAAGGTCGTCGGTGGCTCGACCGTGCCTTGGCCAACCCGGACGCGGGCTCGATATCCGACCGTGTCAAGGCGCTCGAGGCCGGCATTCTGATGGCCACGGCGCAGCGGGACCTTCGATCGGCAGCGTCACTACTGGAGCAGGCGCGCGTCCTCGCCGAACAGGATCCCACTCCCATGAACAAGGCGCTGCTCGCCTATGCCGACGGCATGCTGGCGCTTTATCGAGACGACCCCGTTCGCGCAATCTCCTTCTTCGAGCGTGCCGTGGAGGCGTTCGGCTCGAATAGGCGAGGGTATCTATACATTTCCGCATTGATGCTGCTTGGTTGGGCCTACACAGCGCAGGGCGATTTACCGCGGGCAATCGAATGTCAAGAGCAAATGCTGTCCATTACCGAGGAATGCGGTGAATCACTTTATCGGTCGAGTGCGCTGTGGGGGTTGGGGCTTGCGACATGGCTGCAAGGCGAGGGGGCTCGAGCACAGCGGTTGCTGCGGGAATCGCTGCGAGTCAACCAGGGCATGCACAGCCCGGTCGTAGCGGCGCTCGATCTCGAGGGACTGGCCTGGACCGTCGCCGATGAGGACAGTGATCGCGCGGCCGTGCTGATGGGTGCCGCGGAGAATCTTCTGCGGTCCTCCGCATCTGGGTTTTCAGTCTTCCCGGGGCTGACCCACGTTCACGACGAATGCGAGCGCAGTGTGCGTCGCACGCTCGGCGAACGACGATTCGATACGGCCTTTCGGCGCGGCCAGGCCATGGAACACAACGCCGCAGTGACCTACGCACTGGGTGAGGGGCGGCCCGCCGCCGCGCTCGCTTCGGAATTGCCATTGACCAAGCGCGAACGGCAGGTAGCAGACCTTGTCGCCCAGGGACTCACCAACAAGCAAATCGCCGCGAAATTGGTGATCTCGCAGCGTACCGTGGACGGGCATGTCGAACATATTCTGACCAAACTCGGATGCACCTCGCGCGCGCAAATTGCGACCCGGATCGCGGACGAGGCCCAGCGCGAGCGTTCCTGGCCGCACTGACAAGGATTTCGGGCGGCGGTCGTCTTCGCTCCGCGAAAACATTGTCGGCCGGGTGCGTGGGCATGCGAAACCACACCTTCAGCGGAGGGGCTGGGTGAGGCTGGACACCGTGATCGGGAGTTCAACGTTCCTGAATCTCAGGGTGTGACCCGCTGTTGACACCAGGCGCAATAACGGTAACATCGTTTCCGATATAGTGGCTCGAAAATTCAACTCGCTCTGGCTGGAGCGGCTGTCCGACAATCCGTCTACGCAGTCGCTGCCAGAGTCGATTCAGCTGGTGAATCGCCCTGGTGAGTCCGGAGACTTATTGGTGTGACAGCTCAGCGGGTTGCTGGGCTGGATTCTGAGCGTAGTAGGCGGTTTCCATTTCGGCGGGTGGGATGTCGCCGCAGTACTGGTAGAGGCGTCGGTGATTGAACCAATCCACCCGTTCGGCGGTGGCGAACTCGACATGATCGACGCTGCGCCACGGGCCGCGGGGCTTGATCAGCTCGGTCTTGTAGAGGCCGTTGACGGTCTCGGTGAGGGCGTTGTCGAAGCTCGAGCCCACCGCGCCTACGCTGGGTTGGATCCCTGCTTCGGCGAGCCGTTCGGTGAACGCAATAGATGTGTATTGCGAGCCCTATCTGTATGGTGCACAACATCTTTCACATCCCATCCGGCGTGGTCGCGGGTCCAGATCGCATGCTCGATCGCATCGAGCACCAGCGCTGTGGTCATCGAGGTGCCGGTGCGCCAGCCGATAATCCGGCGGGCGTAGGCGTCGATCACGAACGCCACATACACCCAGCCCGACCACGTTGACACATACGTCATGTCGGCGACCCCGCAGCATCTAGTCCTCGCCCGTGCGCGGCTGTTCCTCCGCGAAGTGTCATCGCTGGGCCGATGTGCGCCATTGCGCGAGCACAGTACCGTCGCGAGGCTCTCGTCGGTGCGTGGGCCGGGGTTGAGATCGAACTCGTCTTCGGTCATGCGCGGTTGCGCCGGGTCCCTGGTACGGGTCAGCTAACTCTCCCGAGGCCCAGGTAACCGCTTGCTCCAAGATCGACCGGCAGCGCCGCGTCGGGAACGGCCTACAGGTCCAGGGTGAGGCGCGGGGTCTGTGACCGGGAAACGCAGATCATCATGGTCGCGCCGGTGGCTTGCTCCTGCGGGGTCAGGATGCTGTCGCGATGGTCGATATCGCCGGCGAGGACGCGGGTTTCGCAGGTGCCGCAGATACCCTCGGTGCAGTAGTAGGGGACGTCCACGCCCGCGGCCAGCAGAGCAGACAGGATCGACTCGTCTGCCGCAACGGGCAAGATCCGGCGCGAGCGCGACAGTTCGACCGCGAAAGCGGCATTCACGGAGTCGGATTCCACATGTGCCGTGAAGTGCTCTGTGCGCAGGGACGCCGCGGGAACGATGGCCTCGATCACCTCGAGCAGTGCGGCGGGACCACAGGCGTACACGAGTTCGCCTGGGCGCAGATCCGCGAGGTAACCGTGCAGGTCGAGTGGGCCCTCGTGGAGAAAGATGCGACCAGAACCGTGACGAGACGTCAGTTCCTCGGTGAAGGCCATTGCGCTGCGCCGGCGCCCGCCGTACAGCAGCGTCCACGGTGCTGGGCAGGCGAAGTCGAGCATGGGGAGAATGGGGGTTATGCCGATGCCGCCTGCTATGAAACGGTAGGCGGGCGCGACTTCGAGGGGAAAGTGATTCCACGGACCGCGACCCCGTACCCGCGCTCCGGGTAGGAGTGTCGTGTGAACGAACTCGGATCCGCCGCGGCCGTTCGGTTCGCGCAGAACGGCGATGCGCCAGGAGTGCGAGTCGCCGCCGTACAGCGAGTACTGGCGCTCGAGGCCAGGTGCCAACTCGATGTCGATGTGGGCACCGGGTTCCCAGCCAGGCAACGGACAGCCCCCGGCAGCGCGCAGGACCAGGGATATGACGTCGGCGGCCTCTTGGCGGCGATCAGCGACAACGAGATCGATCGTGTCGGTCATCGGCGGATCCTTCGCGAGTGTCCGTGGCGGGGGACTGAGGCGTTGGGCGGGGAACGGCGTCGAACACGTCAGGTGTGACGCTGAGGGTCAGCGACCTGCTGTAGCTGTCTGCGATCCACGCACCGAACAACGTCATGACGCCTGTGATGTTTTTGCTGACGGCGCCGACCACCACGACGACGAAGAGCGTGATGAAGGTAGGTGGGTTGATCAGTACGAATGCCGCGGTGCCCCGTACGGTCCGCCCGAGCGAGCCAGGTCTTTCGTGACGGTGGATCGCGGCACCCGCTACAACGAAGAGCGTGATGACCACCCCGATGTCCAGCACCGTGCCGAAGCCTAGGTAGGCGGGGCCGAAGTCCCGGAAGCTCGACCAGGCGATCACGGTCGCTCCGATAAGGCCGATGCCGGTCCAGACGACGACGCGACTGGTCGACGCGACGCGGCTTCGCCCCTCGCGAGCCAGGGAGGATACGTCGGCGCCGTGGGGCAGCAACCACACGGCCAGGGCGAAGGCGATGCTCCCCACGCCTGCCCCGGTAGCTGTCATAACACGCCAAGCGCCGTCGAACGTGAGTTCGCTCATGATGGGTGGGGTAACGATGCCTACCATCGGCATTCCGAACAGCGCGATTCCGAATGCCCATTTGTTTTCGGCGGTGGCATCCTTGGCGAATCCCAGTATCAAGACAATGGCGGCACCCATGCCGATTCCGGCGAGTATTCTGAGAAACCCCAGCTGCCAGGGGGCGGTTGCCAGCGCGCATGCCCCCGACGAGAGGGTCAACCACAGGACCGCGGCGAGTGTGGCCCGCCGACGCCCGAGACGCCGCGCCAGCGGCACAGCGGTGGTGGCGCCCGCCAGCATTCCGAGGAATCCCGTGCTCCCGATCAACCCGGCATCGCGCGGGGACAAATGCCACCCGGGTTCGGTGAGCAGGGCCTGGAGAAAACTTGGGAACACGATGATCTGGAAACTCTGTGCGGCCACGAGAACCACTCCGAGCAGAGCCAGGCTGCGGCTTATCGGGTGTGGGACAGTGCCAGACGACACGACGGGGGCCTCCAGAATTCCGATAAAGCTACTGGGCAGGGTCTGAGTCACGCGATCCTGCAAATGAGTTGCTGAACAGCCCCGGACACAGGCCGCCAGGCGTGTGGCCCTGGCGGCCCGTGGCTTCGCCGGGTGGCTCAGGCGCCGAGTACGGCGGAGTCGAGTTCTTCGGCGGTGGCCCAGGTGCCGTGGAATCCCATGGGAACCCGATGGTTGAGCTTGATCCGGGCGATCGGGGCGGCGGTGAAATCCTGTGCATCTTGGACGATGACTTCGCTGCGGTCGGTGGCGGGATCCCACCAGATCGAAAGCAACCAGCCGTCGTCTTCGGTCGTGGCACCGGGACGGGGCACGAATTGGGGTTCGCCGGGGGAGGTCAGTGAACCATCGAGGGTTTGGATCGCGGTCTCGCCGGTGCGGTAGTCGTGTTTGGCCAGGCCATCGGTGAACCAGTCGCCGCTGCCGCGGGTGGTGGTGTAGTAGCCGTACTGGTGTGGCAGGCCGGTGCGTTGGTCGTTGATTTGGGGGAATTCGCCGAGGATGTCGGTGGCCTGGCTGTCCTTCATCGTCCCGGTCGCGAGGTCGAGTTCCCAGCGCCAGGGTGCGGCGACCAATTGCTTGAACCACCAGTTCCAGTCCCCGCCCGGCGGCCCTGACTCGATTTCTTGCATAGTGGGGCCGAAGCGGTCGGTGCGATGCCCGTCGACGACGATCGTGGTCCCGTCCTGATAGGCGTTGAGGAAATGCGTTGGTGCGTAGGCGTCCGGGGCTTCGAACCATCGCACCGCGCCGGTCTTGCGATCCAGGACTGCCCAGCGGCAGGTGGGCAAGGTCTCGGGTTCCCACGTCGTGGACGGCAGGCCGCGCATGATGTTTTCTACCCGCACCATCGATGGGTTGACCAGGAAGATCGCGTAGTTGGGGGTGACGGCGTAATCGTGGACGAAGGTCGGTACGCCGAGATCGATCTGGTGGCGGTCGAGGACTTTGCCGTGATTGTCGGCCCGGTACCAGGTGAGCGCGCCACCCATGCTGACGAAGAACAGCATGTCGCCGTTGGCGGGATCGATCTTGTAGTGCGCGGTCATGGGCCCGATGACCTCACCGCCGAAGTCGTAACTGCGGCTGGTCGTGGCCAAGGTGTCCGGTCGTAGCTCGTGCGGAACCGCGGCCTCGCACAGGACCAGCAAACGGTTGTCATAAAGAGCGACATGGGTATTGGCGGGATTCTTGGGAGCAACGCCCTGCGGCGGCGGGGTATCGCTGCCGTGCATGAAGCTACCGAAGACCGCCTTGCCCTGCTCCCGCTCGAACTGCAGCCCGGCGGTCGCCACATACCGGTTGCGGTAGGTGGCCCGGCCGTCCCGCAGGAACACCGCATGAACCATCCCGTCACCGTCGAACCAGTGATACCGGCTCGGATCACTGGGGCGGTAGGCCTGATTGGTGGCAACCCGGTAGAGAGCACCGTTCAGCTCGGGTGGCAGTCGCCCCTCGATCTCCAGATCGAATGCCTCCCCCTCCTCGTGCCACGGCGCGTACGGGCCGTTGAGAAACATGTTCGTGGGGTCCCACATGGAAACCCTCCTCACTATCTGTGGTCCTGAAATTCAGGACTTATATTTGTTATTCGGGACTCTACGGCGACGATATAGCGACATCTCAGAGAGGTCAACTACCTCAATTCGCGGGCGGTCGATCGCGAAACCTTTCCTCCGCACGCTATTGCCAGGCGCTCGGTTCGAGATTACTGTCCCCTATGACAGGACCTCTATCCTGATATTTGGAGAACCATATGTCTGAAGCTGTTGTCCGTGCTGTACCCCCTCCCAACGGCGAGAGCCCGGCAGCGCCTCCGAATCCGTTTGCCGGCCTACAGGACGTCGTGTCTGTCAGGGACAAGCTGACGCAGGAGTATCACGACGCAGTCCTCGAGGAGGTCTTCCGTCCGTCGTGGTTCCTCGTCGGAAACGTCAACGACGTGCCGAAAGCGGGTAGCTACTTTGTCCTGGACGTGCCTACGTTCAATACCTCGGTCCTGGTTCAGCGAGGGCGAGACGGGGAGGTACGCGCGTTCCACAACGTGTGTCGCCATCGCGGCAAGAAAGTGATTCCCACGGCCTGCGGTTTCGCCGAAGGGGCCTCGCCCGCGCACACCTGCTGGTTCCACGGCTGGTCGTACACCAGCGAGGGAACTCTGCGCTCGGTGCCCGACGAGGAGCAGTTCCGCTCCCTCGACAAGTCCCGCCTCGGGCTGGTACCGATCCGCGTCGAGGTCCGGTCCGGATTGATCTATGTCCACTTCGGTGACAACCCCGAGCCGCTGGCCGAATGGCTGGGGGAAGTCGCCGAGGGCTTCGACGGCTACTACAACGAGATGGAGAAGATCAGCTGCTTCTCCATCGATGTCCGGGCCAACTGGAACATCGCCATGGACTCCTTCTCAGAGGGGTACCACACCGTCTTCCTGCATCGGCGAACCCAGCCGAAGCTGGCTGGCAAGAGCAATCCGATGCGGCACAAGCCCGTCATCGACATGTACCGCCGCCACATCCGCACCAGTAATCCGGCGAACCCCGACTACGTCAGCCCACCCGTCGAGGGCGCGCTGTACGGCCTCGGGCGCAAGCTCACACCGGCGGTCGAGACCGACTTCTCCATGCTGCCGCCGGGTGTGAACCGCACCCGTCACAGTCCGTGGTTCTTCGACATCGTGTGGCAATTCCCCAATGTGGCCATCCTCAACGGCTCGCACTGGTACACCGTCGTCACGGTCTGGCCGATCGACCCCAGCCACACTCGCATCATCTTCGACAGCTACGCCCGAAAGGCCCGCCACGCCGGCGATCGCCTGGCCCAGGCGTACACGCGGGCCCTGCAGTACACGGTGTCCAGGGAGGACCTGGCCGCCATGGAGGACGTGCAGCGTGGCCTCGAGTCGGGTGCCATCGACGACGTCTATCTCTCTATGCAGGAGTTCGCGCTCCAGCACCGCTACGGACTCGTCAACGAGCTGATCGGAGATCGGTAATGGAACTCCCCGCTGAATTCGCCGACTTGGAGCCCTTGCTGAGCCGGTGGCGCCTGCGAAACTCACCGGAGCGGATGGCGGCGATGGCTGCCGCCGACATGGCGGAGCTCAGCGAGCTGTGCGACGTCGTGCTCCCTCGCATCGAGGCAGTCGTGCGCCATCTGAACGCCTTCCCCCTCGACGACATGCCGCCGCAGGAGCAGGCCCTCTACGAGCTGGCCATGACCTTCGCCGAGGTCAGCCACCCGGTCGACCTCGGCTGGGCCACACCCGAGGTCCGTGACCTGTTCCCGGGCGACCGGATGAATCTGATCGGTCCCTCCAGAGCGTGGTGAGCACGCGAACCACCCGATCCAGCACAGAGATGGATGCTTCAATGAATAACACCTTCGTCGAACTGACGCAGGTCGGCGCCGCCAGCGAGTCTGCCGACGGGGTCCTGGCATGACCGCGACGAGTTACCCGATGCTGTCCCTGGCTGCCCGGGACCTGCGCTGGCAGCGCACTCGTGTCTTCATGCAGGAGAAGGACATCGAATGCCTGCTCGTCTTCGGCCTCAAGGGCCGTGAACGGTACGAGGGTTACCTCGCAAACGAGGTCCTCGACGGCGTGGTCGTGTTCTTCGCCGACCGCGACCCCGTCCACCTCACCTGGACGCACCACAGGTACACCCGCCGCCTGGCCGTGAACATGCGGGATGTGCACTTCTGGATCGACGACGTTCGCATCGGCCCGTTCGGCCGCGGGGTCGTCGACGCGATCACCGAATCGGGACTGACATCGAGCCGAATCGGCGTGGTCAGCCTGACCGGGACCTCGGCAGGGGAAACAGAAGGGCTGATCACCTACATGATGTGGGACTACGTCCTCAAGCGCCTTCCCGTCGCCGAATTCGAGGACGTCTCCCTCGCCTTTGCCCAGATGATGCTCCCGAATGCGCCGCAGGAATTGGAACTGGTCCGCTTCTCCGCTCGAGCGGCCGAGGAAGCGTGCCAGACCATGCTGGAGATCACCCGGCCCGGCGTGCGCGAGGCCGAGATCTACGCGGCCATCGTGGAGGTCCTGCACCGCAACTCGTGCGTCACCACCTACCCACACGTCATCATGAGCGTCGGTGCCGACGACCCGGGCTGGGCGCCACCCCACTGGACATACGCCGGCGGACCCTCCCGGATAGTTCAGCCCGGTGACCTGATTCAAGCTGAGATCATGTCCTGCTACGGCGGATTCGAGACGCAGGTTCAGATGTCGGTCGCAGTCGAGCCGGTGCCGCAAGTGCTGCACATGCTTCACGACGTCGCCCTCGACTGCTACGACGCCGGACTCGCGGCCTTGCGTCCGGGAACCGCTTTCCTCGATGCGGCCAGGGCGATGAGTGAACCGCTCCTGAAGGCCGGCCTCTACAACATGACGCCCCTCGTGCACAGTCTCGCCCCGGCGGCCTTCGTGGGACATATTGCCCTGAACGCTGCACAGATCCCAGGTCAGGACGCCAACCGGGTATTCGACACCCTTGCGCCGACGCGGGATCTCGAACTCGTTCCCGGTATGACGTTCGCCTTCGAACCCAATGCGTGCACCGGACAACATCGCGTGAACATCGGAGGCACGGTCGTCGTCGGTGAGAGCGAACCGGAGGAGTTGAACACTCTCCCACGTCGCATGAGCCTCGTGTCGTGACTGGCGCTCGCCCCCCTTCGCCGTGGCCAGATCGCGTTGATCCAGCTCGTCCTGCTGCGGTATTCCGTCGTCGCACCAATCCGGAGCCACCGTGACCCAGTACCACTATTCGATGACCGTGGATGGAAAGGATGTCCCTACCAGTGACACCTTCGGGGTGGAGAACCCTGCAACCGGCCGAGTCTTCGCCGAGGCGCCCGATTGCTCACCGGCCCAACTGGACGATGCGATGCAGGCGGCCGGCGACGCTTTCCCACGCTGGCGCGAGGACATCGCCGCTCGGCGTACCGCGCTGCTCGCCGCGGCCGCGCGCATAGAAGAGGTCGCGGAGGAAATCGCGTCGCTGCTGACCCTCGAGCAGGGCAAGCCGCTGCACGATGCCCGGTTCGAGCTCCAAGTGGTTGCCCTGAGCCTGCGCAGCACGGCCGCCCTCGACGTGCCACAGCAGGTGATTTCGGACGACGACGCGCAGCGGATCGAGTTGCTGGCCCAGCCGATGGGGGTGGTGGCGTTGATCACTCCCTGGAACTTCCCGTTGGGCCTCGCCGCGCTCAAACTCGCGCCCGCCCTGCTGGCCGGAAACACGGTGGTACTCAAGCCTTCTCCCTACACACCCTTGTCGTCTCTCGCGCTCGGAGTTGCCCTCCGCGATGTGTTGCCGCCGGGCGTGTTCAATGTCATCACCGGTCGTGACCCGCTGGGCGCACGGCTCGTCGTACACCCCGTCCCCCGCAAGGTGTCGTTCACGGGTTCGATCGCCACCGGTAAGCGTGTCGCACTGGCGGCTGTATCCGACCTCAAGCGCCTCACCCTGGAGCTGGGCGGCAACGATGCGGCCATCCTCCTCGACGACATCGACCTCGACCGGTACGCCGATCAGATCTTCTGGGCTGCGTTCGCCAACAACGGGCAGCTATGTGTCGCGATCAAGCGGCTCTACGTCCCACGTGCCCGGTACGCCGAGGTCGTCGACGCAATGGCGGACCGGGCGCGGTCGGTCGAAGTCGCCGACGGGATGTCGCCTGGTGCCCAGCTGGGGCCGCTCGCGACCGGCCCGCAGTTCGCCCGTATTCAAGAGTTGGTGGCAGAGGCGCTGGCCGATGGGGCCACTGCGGCAGCCGGTGGGCGACCCCTGGACGGTGACGGCTACTTCTTCGCGCCGACCATTCTGAGGGACCTCGACGCCGGGGTACGGGTCGTCGACGAGGAGCAGTTCGGGCCCGTCCTGCCGGTGATGCCGTACGACGACGTCGAGGACGCGCTGGCCCGGGCCAACGCGACCTGCTATGGGCTGGACGGCTCGGTGTGGAGCGCGGATCCGGAACGGGCCGCGGCACTGGCCACACGGCTGGAATGCGGTACGTCCTGGGTCAACACGCATGGCGCACTGAGGCCCGACGTGCCCATGGGCGGGCACAAGTTGAGCGGGCTGGGCGTGGAGGGCGGGCTGCCCGGTTTGTTGTCGTTCACTCAGGCCAAGGTGCTCCACATCATGCGCCCTTCGATGACCTGAACACGCCACAAAGCGTCCATAGGCCCAACCATCGACAGCAGCTACGGAGAAGACCATGGCAATCAGCGAACTCGGCCACACCGGCTTCTGGGTCGATGACCTCGAGAAGATGCGCGACTTCTACACACGTGTACTCGGTCTCACCGTGACCGACGAGGACGAGGAACTCGGCATCGTCTTCCTCTCCGCGCGACCCGAGCAGGAGCACCACGAATTCGTGCTGCAGCGCGGCCGGACCGCGCCCGCGGGAGCCAAACTCACCCACCAGGTCTCTTGGCGGGTCGACTCGCTCGAGACCGTCATCGAGTTCCACCACCGTTTCCGCGACGAGGGCATTCCTGTCCAGCAGGAAGTGACCCACGGCAACGCCATCGGGATCTACTTCTTCGACCCCGAAGGCAACCGCAACGAGGTCTACCTCCGCGTGGACCGCGACGTGCGCCAGCCCTTCCGTAAGACGCTCAACCTCGATCAGGAGCCCGAGGCCGTCTTCGCCGACGTGGAGCGACTGCTCGCCGAGGGGGGTCCCGCATATCAGCCCGTCCAGTAACCCCGTGCCATCGGAGGCCATTTCATGAGCAACGCATCCGGCCCCCCGGCCAGCATGCTCCCCCAGGTGCTGATCGTGGGGGCCGGCCCGACCGGTCTCACCGCGGCCAACCTACTCGGCGCGTACGGAGTGCGCGTCCTGCTCATCGAGCGCAACCCCGGAACCAGCGACGCCGCCAAAGCCATCAGCATCGACGACGAGTCGTTGCGCACGCTGCAGATCGCCGGGCTCGACGGCCCGCTGTCCGAGATCATCGTCCCCGGCACCGGGACCAAGTACTTCGGCGCTGACGGACGCCCGCTCGTCCATGCCCGGGGCCCTGGTGATCTGCGCCACGGCCACCCCTTCAAGAATCCTTTCGCCCAACCTGACCTCGAGCGCCTGCTGCGCACCGCGCTGGACCGCTACCCCCACGTGCAGACCAGGTTCAGTACTTCGCTGACCGGACTGTCACAGGACGCCGACGGAGTGCGCGCCATCATCACGCCCGCAGGGGGCAGTGACGAACAGGTCAGCGTCGCGTACTTGTTCGGCTGCGACGGCGGGCGCAGCACGGTGCGCGAACTGCTCGCTGTCCAGATGGACGGACGCAGCTTCCCGGAGGACGTCTGGCTGGTCGTCGACACTCTCGGCGACCCGCACGATGAACGCTATGGCATGCACCTGGGCGACCCGGCCCGGCCCACCGTGATCGTCCCCGGCCGCGATGGCAGATGCCGTTACGAATTCCGGCTGAGACCGGGGGAGTGCGCGGCAGGCGCGCCGCCGGGCTTCGACCTCGTCCAGCGGCTGCTTTCGCCGCACCGGGAGGTCGACTCCGGCCAGGTGGAGCGTGCGGTGGTGTACACCTTTCACGCATTACTCGCCGAGCGGCTATGTGAGGGGCGGTGCTTCCTGCTCGGCGACGCCGCGCACATGATGCCTCCGTTCGCTGGGCAGGGCCTCAACTCCGGCCTGCGCGACGCCGTCAACCTCTGCTGGAAGATCGCTCACGCATTGGACGGGCGAGCGGGCGAGGCACTGCTCGGCACCTACGAGTGTGAGCGCCGCCCACACGCCCGAGCCTCGATCGAGCTCTCGGTGCGGCTCGGCAGGATCGTCATGACCACCGACGTTCGCCGCGCCCGGCTGCGCGACCTGCTCGTCCGGGCGGCTATGCGCACCAAGTCGGGTCGCCGCTACCTCACCGAGATGCGCTACCGCCCTTCTGCTCGGGTGAGCTCGGGCGCCGTCATCCGTTTTGACGGCCGCGCCCATCTGCTGGTTGGTACTCCACTGCCGCAGCCGCGGGTCCTGCACGGGCCGCACACCAAGATGACCCGGCTGGATGATGTCCTCGGCCCGGGCTGGAGCCTGCTCGGGGTCGGGGTGACCGACGCCGACTGGCACCGCGCCGACCGCGCCGGGCTGCCCGAAGGCATCCGGGTCGAGGTGGTGCTCGGTGACCGCGTTCCGCGTCCCGGCTCTGGCCGTACCGCTGTCGCCGACTACGACGGCCGCCTCGATGCCCTCTTCGGCGAGCTGGCCGGGAGCTTCGTGCTGGTCCGTCCCGATCGCCTGGTGGCGGCCGTCTTCGCCCCTGCCGAGGCCGAACGCGTCGGTGGCCGGCTCGGGCGCTTCGTCGTCCCCGTACCCACCCCAGCGTCCGGCGGGGCGGCTGACACGCCGTTCACCGACTATCTTCCTGCCCTCGACAGCAAAGGAATCCGCCCATGAGGCTCAGTACTATTCGCACCGCAAACAACGGCACCGCAGCTGCCCGCCAGCAGGGTAGCGAATTCGTTGTGCTGCCCTATGCCGACGTTCGCGCCTTGCTGGCCTCCGGCGAGGACTGGGCGGAACGGGCCAGGGCAGTTGACGGGACACGGATTCCGCTGGCGGCCGCATCCCTCGCCCCCTTGGTCCCGCATCCTAACAAGATTATTTGCCTTGGTCTCAACTATGCGAGCCACATCAAGGAGATGGGCCGCCCTACGCCGCAATACCCGACGCTGTTCGCGAAGTACGATGGGTCGCTCATCGGCGCCCACGACGACATCCACATGCCGACGGTCAGTGACGATGTCGACTGGGAGGCCGAACTCGGCGTTGTGATCGGCCGCCCAGCCCGCAACGTACCCGAATCCGATGCGCTGGCTCACGTCGCCGGTTACACGGTCATCAACGACGTCACCGTCCGCGACTGGCAGCACCGCACCCGGGAGTTCCTCTCCGGCAAGACCTTCGAGGCCACCACCCCCGTTGGTCCCGTCCTGGTCACCCCGGACGAACTCCCGCGCGGTGCCGCGGGGCTGAACATCGAATGCAGTGTCGACGGGTCCACCATGCAGAAGTCCAACACGACCGACCTGCTCTTCGGCGTGGCACGCATCATCGCCTACATCAGCACCATCATCACGCTGCTGCCGGGCGACCTGATCGCCACCGGGACCCCCGGGGGTGTCGGAGCGGGCCGCGACCCCAAGGTCTTCCTGCGGCCGGGGCAGCAACTCGTCACCGTCGTCGAGGGTATCGGCGAGCTACGCAATGGCGTGGTCAAGGATCCTGCCGTTACGACGCAGACCATCGGTGGGTCGCCGGTGTAGGTGGGTGCTCGGCGAAGTCGTGCATCCGCAGGGCATCAAGACGGTGCTCAGCCCGCCCGTGCCGCCCCGAAGGGCGGCTACGTTCAGAACGGATAGCCGGGGATCTCGCTCCTGACAGTGACCCACTGCTGCTCGGTGAACGCTTCGAGGTTGGCGGAGGCACCGCCATGGCGGCAGCCGTTGCCCGAGGCGCCGACTCCGCCGAACGGCGCGGTCGCTTCGTCGTTCACGGTCTGGTCGTTGATGTGCACCAGCCCGCTCGGGATACGGTCGGCCAGCTCCAACCCCTTGGCCACATCGCGGGTCAGGATGCCGAGGGAGAGTCCGTACTCGGTGTTCGATGCCAGCCGGGCGGCCTCGTCGAGATCGTGGAACGCCACTACAGGCGCGACCGGGCCGAAGATCTCTTCCGCGTAGGCGCGGGCAGTGAGCGGCACGTCGGCTAGGACTGTGGGCCGGTAGAACAGTCCCTCGTGGGTACCACCTGCAGCAAGTCGCGCCCCGGCGGCCAGGCTCTCGGAGACGACGGCATGGGTGGCCTGCAGCTGACGCTGGTCGATCATGGGGCCCATGGCGACCTCGCCTGTCATCGGATCGCCCACGGCCGCCGCGTCGGCACGCTCGGCGAGGCGGGTGGTGTACTCCTCGGCGATCGAGGCGTGCACGAGATGGCGGCTGGCGGCCATGCAGATCTGCCCGGAGTGGTGGAAGGAGCCGAAGGCGCCGGCGGACACGGCCTTGTCCAGATCGGAGTCGTCCAGGACGATCAATGCCGAGTTGCCGCCCAGCTCCAGGTGTACTCGCTTCAGCCGTTGCGCGGCTGCCGTTGCGATCGCCTTCCCCGCCCGGGTCGACCCGGTGAAGGCGATGACGGGGACACGCGGGTCGTCCACCAGCGTCGCACCGACGTCGGCGCCACCGGACAGGATGTGCAGG
The DNA here is from genome assembly GCF_963869435.1 of Nocardia violaceofusca NBRC 14427. Taxonomy (NCBI): domain Bacteria; kingdom Bacillati; phylum Actinomycetota; class Actinomycetes; order Mycobacteriales; family Nocardiaceae; genus Nocardia; species Nocardia violaceofusca. Next base: position 77,370 of record NZ_CAWMPM010000034.1, on the reverse strand, counting down.
AGGTTATCGGGAAGCCCTGCCTCCTCGAAGACACGGGCGATGGTCACTCCGCCGCAGATCGCGGTGCGCGGATCGGGTTTGAGGACCACGGCGTTACCGAGGGCCAGTGCTGGGGCGACCGCCCGCATGGCGAGCGTCATCGGTGCATTGAAGGGGGAAATGACACCCACAACGCCCACCGGGCGCCGGCGCGAGAACGAGAGGCGGTCCTCGATCGACCGGAGTACTTCGCCGTAGGGAGCCGCGGCGAGCGCTGCGGCCTCGTGGCATTCTTCCGCCGCACCGATAGAGGTCTGGACGCCCGCGAATGACCGAAGGGCGCCCGACTCGCGCACGATCCATTCCGCTATTTCCGCGTGATGCTTCTCGAACAATGCGGCGGCGCGCCGCAGGATCTGGGCTCGCTCAACGTAGTGGAGCGACGCCCATCCACGCTGGGCCTGTGCTGCATGCGCGACGGCCCGGTTCACATCGGCGGCCGTGGCCGCGCCGACGCAGCCCAGCGTCTTACCGGTCGCCGGCTCGGTGGAGTCGTGCGGCTCACCTGCGCCCCTGACCCATCCGCCCGAGAAGATCCGCCCTTCCCAGTCGGCTCCGTCCAGAAGAGTCATGAAGTTCCGTTCTATGTGTGGTTCGACTTGGAGGACTCAGGGTGGTTGGGCGCTTACGAGTTTGACTGGTGTGTCATTGCGCAGCGTGCATCTCCGTGCGGCTCGGCGCCGATACCGCCCCGAAGCCGCCCGAGACAGTGGCCATGATGACACGCAACACACTGTCCTGATATTCGGACTTGAGCCGTATATTACAGGACTTAAATCAGAGTCGACGTGACTTCGTCGACACCGATGTGATCGCAGGAGGGAAGAACGTGAGCCGATCCGCGACATGGTCGGAGCTGACCGTGAAGGAGGGGGACCGGCGGTCGGGCCGCCCGGGCTTCGAAGCCGGCGTCTCCGGGCGCCGATCAGTCCGCGACGGAGCTCAACCTGTCGCCTATTTCCTGTGCCGTCTCGAGGAGCTTTCGGGCGATCTCCGTCTCGGCTTCGGAGAACACCCGCGACGATAGGGCGGTGAAGCTCACTGCGGCGACCACCTGTTGTCGGTCGTTGCGGATGGGTGCGGCGATACCTATGACGTCGGGATCGAGTTCGCCACGGGTGACCGAGTATCCGGAGCGCCGGATGTGGGCGAGCCGCCTTATGAGCGTGTCGACGTCGGTGAGGGTAGCGGGAGTGAAGCGTTGGAGGTCTGCGGTTTCCAGCAGCTGTCGAGCCTCGTCTTCGGGGATCCAGGCGAGCAGGACGAGCGCGGACGCGCCCGCATTGAGCGGGAGTGTGCTGCCTCGCTCATAGGTGATACGCACGGCACCCGACGCGGATTCCGCCCGGTCGACGCATACGACGAGCCCTTCGGTGCGCCGGGTCAGCAGAATGGTCCCGCCGAGGTCGTCGGCGAGGGCGGTCATCGCCGGCAGCGCGACTTCCGACAGGCCGTAGCTGCGCCGTGCCAGCCTGGCGATCTCCAGGACGCGCAGCCCGAGACGGAAGCCGCCACCTGGCGCCTCTTCCAGGAACCGGCTGTTCACTAGGCTTTGCAGGTAGCGGTACGCCGTGGAGCGGGCCACGCCGAGCCGCTCGGCCACGGCGTTGCCGGAGACGACGAGCTGGGCATCGGTGAACATGAGAAGGATGTCCAACGCCCGGTCGGCCGTGGAATTGCGCTCACGGTAAGTGGGGGACACTGATCCTGACATGCGCACACTCTAATCGGTCGGAGAGCCGCCGCGCGTCCACGGGCGCGGACTCATGACGGCACAATGGTGCGGACTCTGGCGACCACCGGGCTGAATCGTTGAAGGCAGGGCAGGCATGGAGTCGGACTCCGTTACGTTTGTCGCGCGGTCGGATGAGGCGTTCAAAGAAGAGGTCAGCCCGGTCCCGCGTGTTTCGCGCCGCCTGGCTTACGCAGACCCAAAAGCGCGACGCTTGCTCGCCACGCTGACCTTGCGGAGGTTACGGGCATCGGTGCTTGACGCGGGCGAACCCCTGCACTTCTCTCTGTCCTATATTACAGTATAGGAATTCAGAATGTCAGGACTTGAAGGAGAGCTCGCTGATAGCGAGGTTGATCCCAGATGGCGTGAGAACTCCGTCGCAGTCGATCGAGAAGGGGACCTGAACCCGACCTCCAGTGCCTCGCGGCCGATATTCAGCCGCGCCGCGCAGTCGCCAATTGCTGGACTGAATTACGACTTTCCTTGGAAGGGAATCGAAATGCATGTGGGAATAGCCACTGGCGCTCAGCGCCCGGATGGCGAGTACGTCGAGCGAGCGACCTGGCCCCTGGCCGGCAGCGCCGACGGGGATGTAGTGGGTGCTTCGGCGGTCACCACCGGTGCGAGGCCGCGATGACAACTTTCGGATCGAATAGTGTGAGCGGCTTTGATGAGACATGGTTCCGGCCGGAAGCGATCGCGCCCGAAACAGTCGAGTTCAACCAGCAGTTTCGCGAACTGGTGAAGGGCCGCGCTGGTCTTGGCGCAGGCGGCGGCCTTCCGGTGCCTCCTATCATGCCTTCGGAGCGCGCGTACACGATCCGGATAACAGGACAGGGCGGCCACAACCTGGCTTTGCGGGTCATCGCTCCGGACCACCCCACGGGCGTCTACCTGCACTTCCACGGCGGTGGGTTCGTTCACGGCAGAGAAGGGCAATCGGATCCGGTGCTGGAACGGATCGCGCAAAACGCGAATCTCGCCTGCATCGGTGTGGACTACAGGCTCGCGCCGATGCACCCGCACCCGGCGGCATGGGACGATGCCGAATCCGCAGCGATGTGGCTGATCGAGAATGCCGAGTCGCTGTTCGGAACCGATGCGCTCGCGATCGGCGGCGAGTCGGCGGGCGCGAACCTCGCGGCCGCCGTTCTGGTCCGGCTGCGCGAGCGGTGTGGATCCACCGGGTTCCAGGCGGCAAACCTCGTCTTCGGGACTTTCGACCTCTCGATGACCCCGAGTCAGACGCTGATCGGCGCCGACGCGATACCGGTTCCGACGGAGGTCATACGAACCTGCACTGATGCGGTTGCACCTCGAATCGAACAGCGCCAGGACCCGGATCTGTCGCCCCTATATGCGAATCTGCGGGATCTCCCGTCCGCGTTGTTCACGGTGGGCACCCTGGATCCGTTCCTCGACGACTCGTTGTTCATGCATATCCGCTGGGTCGCGGCTGGCAGCCCGGCTGCGTTGGCTGTCTATCCCGGCGGCGTGCATGGCTTCACCGCATACCCCTTCCCCCTCGCGGATCAGGCAAACGATCGCATCGACGCCTTTCTCCAACGGGTTGGGCGGGGGCCGGCCGAGCCCCCGATGACGATTGTGAAGTCCCACTAATCACAGCTCTTCGGACGATCCCGGTCTCGACGGATTCGAAATAGATTGCGCTGCAGCCAAACTCGATGCCAAAACAGTGCGGCGCAGCCAGAGCGCTGCCGGCAGCGCCTGGCTGCATGAAACGGCACCGCACCCTTGGACGTCTCCTTCGGCCAGCAGCAGCGACACCGGCTCTCCCGTGTCGGCGACCGCGTGCATTCGAGGGTCAGCCCCAAGGCCGGATGCTGTTTCGCGGTACTCGTCGTGCAGGTCTCCTCGGTGGCTTTGGTCGTGATTTCCGCCGGGCTCACGGACCGGCGAACCACGGATTACCCACCTGTTGACAGTCGAGGCGGAAGGGGCTGGTTGTCCATGATTCGCCGTTGATGGGCTCGTCGTCGGGTTCAGGCGTGGTGTGCGCTTGCTTGCAGGCCGCGGATGATGCCGACGCCGATGCCGAGTTGGGCAGCGAAATCGCCGGTGTCCCAGTAGGGCCGAATTCGGTCGATGCGGCCCCGGTCGTCGAAGTGGTAGAGACCATCTCCAGGCGGTATGGACGCCCGCCGGGTTCCAGGGACGCGGCGGCTCCCTCCGGAATCATCACAGTTCCTCCTTCGGTGAATTCCGTTGCGGCGGTGTCGTATTCGACAACGATGCGATGCACGTCCTGCGTGACGTCCGGGATGGCGGTGTCGAGCATCCGACTGCGCGCTGCGGCTGTTCGAGGAAAGGGGCTATGACGCGGTCACCGTCGAGGAGAGAGCCGACGCGGCCGACGTTGCGCCGTGCACCTTCTACCGCTACTTTCCCGCCCAGGAAGACATAATCCTCGATAACCCCGACGGGCGCGCGGCAACCACGGCGGCCCTTTCGCAACGTCGTTGCGGGGAAACCGACTCCGAATTCGTCGCCAGAGCCATGCTCGCCGGTCTCACCGCGGGCGACCCCGAACGCACCGCGCGCTCGCACTGCCTGATCCAATCGGAGCCCTCCCTGCAGGCACGCATGTTCCGGCTGATGTGGGGCGGCGATCAAGAGCAGTTCGTCAACGCCCTCCTGGAGAAAACCGAACGCACCCGCGACGCCGAACTCCGCATGCGGGTCATCGCCCACGCCGTCACCGACACCCTCCGGGTCGCGGTGACCTGGTGGTTACAAGGAAACCAAACTGGCACCCTCCTGCAGGCATGCCAGAAGCCCTGTCCTATTTCTCCGAAGCCGCCGGTCGATAACACGCCTTTCGGCACGAGCGTGTGTCGGGTTGTCCTGCGCCAGAGAGAGCTACGCCGGGCGGCGAGTACGTAGTTCGGATGCGGGTCCCGGTTGGTGCAGGGCTGGTCCATGCATCAACCTCGAACGTGCGCTGGGCGGGTCACGTGAGATCGCCGACCGCATCCGCAGCTTGTCTGATCGCACGGCGATGCTCTTCGAAGACCAGATCCGGGAACTGCTAGTGCTGTTCGATCCGCGGATCCGCGGATGCGAGGCGGCGGGGGCGGGGGCGCTCCGTGGGAGCCCACCTCGAAACGGACCGCAACCTGTTCACGAGTCAGAATCCAGCGTCGTCGGGCCCGTTGGCTGAACACGTCCAGGCGCTCACATAGACGCCGCCCGCACGTGCATGTCGAAGATACAACCCACTTTCCGTGGCACCGTCGACCCGAGTGTACCCACAGCGGCGGAGCCGGAGCTGGTCGAATCACTGCCGACAGCTGTTGCGATTGGTGCGCGGGCTTCCAGACAATCGCACTCGGATCCGGTAGAGTCGGACAGGATTTCATCGGCCGAGGGAACTGCCCGCCGGGCTGGCGAGCGTGTGTGCACGTAGACCACACGGCGACAAGAGCTATTCGGTGCTCGGATCGATTGTGGTGAGTACTTGCTGACCGATCGAGAAGGCGGCATTGGCGGCTGGGACACCGGCGTAGGCGCCTGTGTGCAGGAGTACTTCGGCGATTTCGTCGGCGGTCAGCCCGTTTCGGACCGCGGCGCGCACGTGCATCGCGATCTCTTCGTGTCGTCCCAGGGCGGTGAGAACGGCGAGGGTTATGCAGCTGCGGGTACGGCGGTCCAGGCCGGGGCGAGTCCAGATCGATCCCCAGACTGCCTCGGTGATGTAGTCCTGGAACGGGCGGGTGAACTCTGTCGTGCGATCGCCGGCGCGGTCGACGTGGTCGTCGCCGAGCACCTCGCGGCGTACCTGCATTCCTCGTTCGAAACGATCATCCATGACATTTCCTTTCTGCCGATTCGGTGAGGTGTCGCCGTAGAACCACATCGCCCGTCCGCGATCGGGCTTGTCAGGTGTCGGCTCGCACATGCCGCACGATCGCATCGAGGAACCGCTCGGACTGTTCGACGGTGCCCAGATGTGCTGCGCTGTCGATGATCTCGAAGCGCGCGTCCGGTATCCCGGCCGTGATCGCCCTGCCGTGGTCGGCGGCGAGGGCGACGTCGTCGGCGCCGGAGATCACGAGTGTCGGTGCGGTGATCGCCGACAGGTCGGGTCTGAGGTCGAGCTCGGCCAGCAGTTCACAGCAGGCGGCATACCCCTCGGCTGGGGTGCCCGCGGTGAGCCGTCGCATCGTGTCCGCGAGGTCCGGGTGCGCGCTGCGCCATTCGGGGGTGAACCAGCGAGTGATGCTCTGGTCGGCGATGCGCTGCATCCCTTCGGCGCGGGCCTGGGCTGCTCGATCGAGCCACATCCGCCGGCTGCCCGGGTGCGCGGAGCTGCAACACACCACCAGACGGTGGATACGCTCGGGTGCGTGACGGGCCAGCCACAGCCCCAGCATGCCGCCGAGAGAGATGCCCACCGTATGGACCCGTTCGGCGCCGAGGCGGTCCAGTAGCGCCAGCGCGTCGGCGCCCACGTCGTCGATCGTGTACGGTCCAGCTGGTACGGGCGAGTCGCCGTGGCCCCGGAGATCGTGCCGGATGACGCGAAAACCCATGTCGCTCAGCGGCTGAACGTACGAGTCCCAGATGGTGAGGTCGCTGCCGATGGAGTTGCTCAGCAAGATCGGCATGCCGTCTGCCGGGCCGTCGATTCGGTGATGCACGTCGACGAGACGGACCCGGTCGGTCGGACGCGCAGGTGGATGGACGCGGGCGGACCGGTCCGCGATATGTGTGCCGGTGTCGGCGACCCTTGCATTCGCGTGCGCGGTGAGGGCACGGTCGATGAACCGGCGCGTGCTGCCGAGATATCCGGACGGCTCGAGTAGACCGTGTAGGCGCTCGGCTGTCAGATGTTTCTTCAACACAGGATGGTTCAGCAGAAGCGCCTCGAAACCTTCTTCAGCCCAGGCGTGTCGAGCGCATTGTGTAACGGCATCGTGGGCGGCCAGCCGCCCGATTTCGGGTGTGAGCTCCATGGTGATGCGTTCGGCAAGAATCAACCCCCCTGTCGCAGAGAGGTTTTCGCGCATGCGGACCGGATGGACGCGAAGACGACCGAGGCTTGTATGAAGCCAGAACACGGCCGAACCGGTGCTGCGCAGCAGTTCGTTGAACGGCCGCCATTCGGCGTGCCAGGCACCGGCCGCGCGCTGGTACTCGTGTGCCGATGCCGTGAGCAGTGTGGCGACGAGCCCAGGTGCCTGTGCGGCGGCGGCGATGGCCGAGACCGCCGCGATCGGATTTCGCTTGTGGGGCAGCGTGGACGAACCGCCGACACCCTCGGCGGCCTCCTCGACTTCGGCGACCTCGGTTTGGGCGAGCAGGGTGATATCGCGCGCGATCTTGGCGACGACGCCGCTGAGGGTGCCCGATGCCGCGGCGATCGCGGTGATGCGGGTGCGATCGGTATGCCACGGTAGGACCGGCTCGGCAAGGCCGACGCGGCGTGCGAAGGCGGCGAGTACGGCCGTGCCGGAATCGCCGAGGGAGGCGAGAGAGCCTGCTGCTCCGCCTAATTGGGCCGTGAAGAGCGGAATCGTTGCTTCCGTCTGAGAGATGGCGGAGTCGAGCGCGGTCAGCCATACCGAGACGGTGAGCCCGAAGGTGATCGGCAGTGCTTGCTGCATGAGTGAGCGACCCACTTGCGGCGTGCACGCGTGCTGCGACGCCAGCGACGCCAGCTGATCTGTGATCGAGGCCGATTGGGTGAGCACTTCTCCGGTTGCGCGCCGGGCGACCAGCATGGCAGCGGTGTCGAGGATGTCCTGACTTGTCGCGCCCCGATGCACGTCACGCGCCGCGGCCGGGTCGACGGCTGCGACGCGGGCGGTGAGTGCCCGGACCAGCAGGCCGACCGGGTTGCCGATTCCGGTTGCGGCACTACCGATCTCGCCGAGGTCGAAATACTCCGCACGGCACACACCCGCGATGGCCGCGGCATGGGCGGGCGGGATCGTCCCGACGTCGGCGTGGGCCCGGGCGAGTGCCGCTTCGGTGTCGAGCATGGCTTGTAGCCAGGCGGCATCGGAGGTGGCGGCCGTGACCGGGCCGGCGGCCAGGACCGGATCGAACAACTCAGACATCGAAGAACACCGTTTCTTCCTCGCCTTGGAGTCGGATGTCGAATCGATAGCCGTCGCGCGACGGGGTCGCGATCAGCGCCGCACGTCGCTGCGCGGGAACGGATCGCAGCACCGGATCGGAGTCGTGTGCGATGGTGTGGTCCGGGAAATAGATTCGGGTGACGACCCGGTTCAGCATCCCCCGTGCGAACACCGACACATCGATGTGCGGAGCCTGTGGCCCGGTGTGGTGGGGCACGGGGCCCGGCGTGACCGTGTAGATGGCGTATTCGCCGAGGCGGGTGTCGCTGCGTGCGAGGCCGTGCCAGCCGCCGGCCCTTCCGCGCGGATCGTCGGAATGGTCGAATCGGCCGTCGGGATCGGCCTGCCAGGTTTCGACCATCGCATCCGGGATGGGTTCGCCGGCACCATCGAGGACCTGTCCGCGGATCCAGAATGCGCCGGGCGTTCCGGCGGGTACGACTCGCCGTCCGGTTTCACCCCAGTCCAGTCCGATGTGCAGATAAGGTCCTACCGTTTGTGACGGGGTGGTGGGCAGGTCAGTCATCGTGGGGCTCCTCGAACGGGGTGGCGTCGCGGCCGCGGACCACGATGTCGAATTCGAACGCCAGTGCCCAGTTCGGGCGGGTGCGCTCCAGACTGAAGCGCGATACCAGCCTCCGCCGGGCGGCGTCGGGCACCGAGTTGTAGATCGGGTCCTGACCGAACAGCGGGTCGTCGGGAAAATACATCTGGGTGACCAGTCGCTGGGTGAAGGCGCGGCCGAACACCGAGAAATGGATGTGCGCGGGCCGCCACGCGTTGTGGTGGTTGCCCCACGGGTAGGCACCGGGTTTGACGGTGACGAACTCGTAGCCGCCGCGGCTGTCGGTCAGGGTCCGGCCTACGCCGACGAAGTGGGGGTCCAGGGGGGCGGGCCAGCGGTCGCCGATATGCCGATAGCGTCCACCCGCATTGGCCTGCCAGATCTCGATCAAAGCGTCCGGTATCGGGCGTCCCGTGCTGTCGAGCAGCCGCCCGAATACCACGATCCGCTGGCCGAGCGGTTCGCCGCGGTGACCGAAGGTGAGGTCGTGATCGCCCGGCCGAACGCGGTCGGAGCCGAGTATCGGGCCGGTGATCTCTGTGAGGGTGTGCGGCAGCAAGACGAGGGGTTGTTTCGGGTGACGCAGTGCGGTCGAGCGGTAGTCGGGGTAGTTCAGCGGCGGATGCGTCCGCGGCGGGTCCGGCCGATAACCAGTCAGGATGAGCTCACTCACAACTCCGCTCCTTCCATCGGGATGCCGGCATAATTTTCAGCGAGTTCGGTTGCTGCCCAACGTGATCCGACAGTGCGCTGCAACTGCGCCAGTTGCAGCCGGGCATCGAAATCGTCGCCGTGGCGATGCAGCATGCTGGTCATCCACCAGGAGAAGTGCGTGCATCGCCACACCCGCTGCGGCGCGGTCTGCGCATAGGAATCGGCCAGGCGGGGATCGCCGTCACACAACCAACTGCGAATGGCTCGCGACAGCAACGCGACATCGGCCACCGCGAGATTCAAGCCCTTGGCGCCGGTCGGCGGCACGATATGGGCGGCATCGCCGGCCAGGAACAGCCGCCCGTAGCGCATCGGCGAGCTGACGAAGCTTCGCATCGGCAGCACGCTCTTCTCGGTGATCGGGCCGGTGTTCAACGTCCACCCCGAATGCCCGAGCCGGTTGGCCAGACCGTCCCAAATCCGATCATCGCTCCACTCGGCGATGTTCTCGTCGGGAGAGACCTGCAAATAGAAGCGGCTCACCGACTGCGAACGCATACTGTGCAGCGCGAAACCTTCCGGATGCCAGGCGTAGATGAGCTCATCGGTGGACGGAGCGACATCGGCGAGCACACCCAGCCATGCGAAAGGATATGCGCGTTCGAGGGCTTCGCGTCCGACCGCGGGTATCGCTCGCCTGCTGGCGCCGTGATAGCCATCGCAGCCGACGATGATCTCGGCGCTGATCCGCTGCTGCCGCCCCGATCCGTCGACGAAGGTGACACTGGGCTCGTCGGTGTCGAGACCGTGCAGGGCGACATCGGTGACGTCGTAGAACGCGATCTGTCCGGCCCTTTCGCGGGCGTCCATGAGATCTTTGGTGACTTCGGTCTGCCCGTAGACCCATACCGAGCGGCCTGCGAGTTCGGTGAAATCGAGGTGGTGGCGCTCGCCGGGCCACTGCAGGTAGATTCCGCGATGCTCGGTACCTTCGCGCGCCAGTCGTTCTCCGACACCGGCGCGGTGCAGCAGGTCGACAGTTGCCGATTCGAGGATCCCGGCGCGGATACGGGATTGCACATGCTCGGCGCTCTGTCGCTCGATCAGCACGGAATCGATGCCGGCCAGTCCGAGCAGCTGCGCGAGCAACAACCCGGATGGACCCGCACCGATGATCGCTACTCGGGTTCGCATCTGCGGGGACTCCTCAATCATCGTCGGCGGACTCGAGAGCCGGGCCTCGCCGGTGAGTTCAGCATCGTGATCGAGTGGTCCGCACCACTACGCAACTTCCATTCAATGGATGGGTGGGCGGATCTGTCGTTGCGCGTACTTGGCAGACTGGTGGCATGGCCAGGTCGACCAGCGGTGAGTCGGTGCTCACGCGCATCGTGCGGATAGTCGAGTCGTTCGACGCCGATACTCCCGCGATCACGCTGACCGAACTGGCTCGCCGCGCCGACCTGCCGCAGGCCACGACCTCCCGCCTGGTCAAGGAGTTGATCTCCTACGGCTGGCTGCGGCGCGACGACGCCAACCGAATCCGCATCGGAGTCCGATTGTGGGAGTTGGCTTCTCGTGCTTCTCCCACGCTCGGGTTGCGGGAAGCGGCGATGCCGTTCATGCAGGACCTGCACGCCGTGGTCGGCCAGCATGTCCAACTTGCCGTCCTGCAACACCGCGAAGTCCTCTACGTCGAACGGTTGTCCGCACCGGGCGCGGTCCGCAACCTCAGCCGCTTCGCAGGCAGACTGCCCTTGCACGCGACCGCCCCCGGTCTCGTGCTGCTCGCGCACGCACCGGCGGAATGCCAGGACGAAATCTTGACCAGTCCGCTGACGGCGTTCACGCCTGATACCCCGGTTGACCCGAAAGCCTTGCGCGCCTTGCTCGGTGAGATCCGCCGCACCGGCGTCGCGTACTGTCCCGGGTTCCTGGATGAGACCACGACATCGATCGCCGCCGCCGTGCGCACCGCCGGGGGCCGGGTTCCCGCCGCGCTGTCGGTGCTCCTGCCGAACGAGAACGCTGCGGGGTCGGCGGTCCCGGCTTTGCTGGCCGCCGCCCACGGAGTCTCCCGTGTCTTGGGGGCAGCCCCGCGACCGCGATAAGGGCGGTTAACCTGTCCGTCTGTCGCGGCGAGCGACTGTGCCTGCAGCGCCGATCGCAGCCATGGAGGTGCGCGGTCGGAGGGTGCCACCAAAACTCTTCTACAAAGGTACGAGGTCCCATGCGCACGGCAGGATCCGGACTCCGGCGGCCGCAGCGATCCGGTCGGGGATGCGTCGCCGCAGAAGCGACGCCTATCGCCACGCCCCTCCACCGCGCCGGTGCCGCAGCCGCATGAGCGTGCAAACCTCCGGCCGGTTCCATATCGAGGTCGACGACGGCTCTCCCACACCTCCTCGCGCTCGCCGCCCCGATGGCGGCGGTGGCCACGGGCTGCTGCTGATCAATAACCTCAGTACCCGCTGGGGCGTCGGCTACCGCGACGACGGCAAAACCGTCTGGGCCGAACTCGACCCGACCTCAGCTTCCAGCAGCTAACCAAACGTCTCCGTTTAATGTCTGGTCGCGCGCATCGGTGCTCGGCGGCGATCAGCGCCGCGGGGCGCGTCTGACGCAACGCTATGAGCGAGCTGGTCGGAGGCGCGACACTCCGAACGAAGGTTCAGGCGTCGTCGCCGGCGACTGCAAAGAGCAAGCTTCCGAGCATCGCCATTTTTTTGTGGTGCTGAACCTGCTGCAGCTTTCGTGCTGCCGGGTCTTCGATCGCCCAGAAGTTGTGCCCGGCGATGGTCGTCGGCACCAAAGACGCGGCCGAGAGGCGCGGCGCTACGCCGATCGTCAGCAATGCTCCGCCGACTGCCTGGACCGCCCCATTGGCCTTGACAATTTGCTCGGCGCTGCCCGGCAGGGGAAGGAATTTGCGGATGGCCGACAAGGGTGCCCGCTGCCATGGGGACGCGCGCGCCAGGGGGTACGTGCGGCGTCGAAGCCCGGTATGACGTAGGTGGAACCCGGTCAGAACGCGACTGAGGATCAGGAGAGCTTCATTTTCCTTCTTTCGACATTGCGGGGCTTCCCAGTTGCCCGCCCGCGGTGACGAGCTGGGGCGGGCACCCGCGTACTGGTCAGGACAGCTCTTCGGCCGTGAAGCCTGTTTCGAGCCGGCGTCGGACCGTCGCGAGGAACCGCGCGGCATCGGCGCCGTCGATGATCCGGTGGTCGTAGGAGATCGACAGATAGGCCATGGATCGGGCGCCAAAAGTCATGGCACCACTTGGGTCACGCTGCGGCACAACGCGCTCCACGACAGATCCGATGCCCAGAATGGCCGACTGCGGCTGGTTGATGATCGGGGTGTCGAACAACGCCCCACGGCTTCCGGTATTGGTGATGGTGAAGGTGCCGCCGGACAAGGCATCCGGGCTGATCTTTCCTGAGCGGACGAGATCAGCGTTCTCGGCGATCGTGCGCGCGAGTGCGGAAACTGTGAGCTTCTGGGCGTTCCGGATGACCGGCACCATGAGCCCGTTCGGACTGTCGACAGCCATTCCCAGGTGAACTGCGGCGTGATACGTGACCTCGGTGCAATCGGCGTTCACCGACGCGTTGATCACCGGATGGTCGGCCAGGGCTTCCACCGCGGCTTTGGTGAAGAACGGAAGAAACGACAGCTTCGCCTCCGTCCGCCGGTGGAATTCGTCCTTCTGGCTTGCCCGCAGGTTGGCGATCCTCGTGACGTCCGCCTCGACCACGGTGGTCAGTTGCGCCGAGGTCTGCAGAGATTCGAGCATGCGCCGCGCGATCGTCTGCCGGATGCGGGGCAATCGCTCGACGCGGTCCTGTGCACCGATGTCCGACGCAGTCATTGGGCCGGCGGATTTCGCTGATGGCGCGGGTTGCGAGTCAGCGTCCGATGCTTCGTGTGGCTCCCGTTGTGTGTCGGCGCCGAGGTTGATCGTGCCGGGCGTGGGATCCGGGGCCGACGGTGCGCTCTGTTCACCCACCTCGATGTTCGCGTCCACAACTTCGCCGTGTGAGGTGGGCGGTTGCTCCGGCGCGGCGACCTGGTTCGCGGCCGATGAGGCCTCGGTGTGTGCTCGGCCGATGATCGCCAGATTGCCGCCCACTGCGACTACTTCATCTTCTGCCGCCAGAATCTCGATGAGGGTCCCGGCGACCGGAGCGAGGATTTCGGTATCCACCTTGTCGGTGGCGACCTCGAGTAGCGGCTCGTCGACCTCGACCCGATCGCCGGGGCTTTTCAGCCATCGGGTCACCGTTGCCTCGCTGATGTTGTCTCCGAGAGACTGCAGCGTCACGGGGTCCCCGACGGCTTGGTCCGTAGTCATCATTGTTCGCTTTCTTGATCAGTCGGTGAGCCCGCAGGCGGTGGCACGGACGTGGCGCGAGCCCCGGCTAGGTTCCTATCACTGATAGAGTCGAATCTTGTTGTCGCACAGTGTCTCCAGTCGGCGCCGCAAGCGTGGATCGACCCGCACGATGCCATCGCGGAGTAAGGCGTGAACGCGTCGTAGAACACCGCCGGCACGATGCCGAATTCGGGGAGGATGTATTCGTCACCCCCGCCGAAGGGTTCCCACTTCACGACGAACTTGATCAGGTCGTCGGCAGTCATACGCACGAGCCCGGTCAGTCGAGGAGGTCCAGCGCCGCCCGGACGACGCTGTCGGTGTCGATGCCGTGGTATCGGTAGACGTCCCCGAGCGATCCGGCCTGGCCGAATTTCGTGACACCCAGCGATGCGCTGGGCACGTGGTTGATTCCCGCGAGGAACGACAGCGTGTGCGGGTGGCCGTCGGCCACGGTCACCATCGGCACGGTCCGGTCGGCGGGAAAGACTTGGTCCAGAATCCACGAGGGCGCGTCGCCGAGTCCCTTACGGGCCTGCAGCGCCTCGAACAGTCGGCCCGGGCTGGTCACGCAGACTACTTCCGCCTCGATGCCGAGCTGGGCCAAACGCTCTGCGGCAGCGAGGGTTTCGGTGATCATCGCTCCCATTCCGACGAGCGTGACCGCTGGGTTGCTCGCGCGGCGCAGGACATAGCCGCCGGCGATGACCTGCCGGCGCCGACGCTCGCGCGCCGCGGGATCGCTCGGGACCGCGGCCAGTGCCTGATTGACCGGACGGGTCGACAACCGCAGATACGAGGAACTGCCGTCAGGTCGCCCGAGTCGGGAAATCGCGTCCAGTAGAGTCCATTCGACCTCGATCGCGAAGGCCGGTTCGAATCCGACACATCCCGGTTGTTCCAGGCCGATCGAGGGCGTTTTGATCGATTGGTGTGCCCCGCCTTCGGCGGCCAGGCTGACCCCGGAGGGGGTGCCGACCAGTATCGATTGCCCGCCCGCGTAGATGCCGTAGGACCACGGCTCCAGGGCTCGCTCGACGAACGGGTCGTACATGACGCCGATCGGGAACAGTGGCTGTCCCCAACGGCTCCAGGTCGCACCGAGTTCACCCATCAAACCGACCAGGTTGGTCTCGGCGATGCCCAATTCCATGTGCTGGCCGGTCGGTCGTTCTCGCCAGTGCATGATGGTTTCGGCGTCATCGGCGAACCAGTCGTGGCGCTCGTTGGGAGACCACACGCCGACCTTGTTCAGCCAACCGGCCAGGTTGGTGCTGGAGGTGACGTCGGGGCTGACGGTGATGACGCGCTTGGCCGCCTGCGGTGCTTCCCGGTTGAGGTCCAGCAGTGCTCGCCCGAGCGCGGCCTGGGTGCTCGAGGTGCCCGACGGTGTCCGGCCGATATCGGTGGGAACCGTCGGCGGAGTCAGATAGTCGATCTTGTCCCGGTGCAGTCGCGCCGCCGCGGCCTGGCAGAGTCGCCCCGCATCGCTGGATGCGTCGAATCCGGTCCACGGGTGCGTCGCGCTCATGCCGAGATCGTGTGCCAGGGCGTCGAATTGCTCGACCGTCAGCAGCGACGAATGGTTCTGAGGATGTCCCTGCGTTGGCAGGCCGTACCCCTTGATGGTGTAGGCGATGATCACGGTGGGCCGGGTGTCATCGATCTGGGCGTACGCGGCGCGTAGTGCGTCCAGGTCGTGACCGCCCAGGTTTCGGATGGCGCGGACCAGGGTGCCGTCGTCCAGCGCGGCGATCAGGTCCGTGATCGCCGCTGACTGCGGCCCGTCGCCGGGCAGTCGGGTACGCACCTCGTCGGCGTTGCAGCGCAGCAACCGCTGATACTCGGCATTTGGCATCTCCAGGATGCGACTTCGCAGCGCGTCGCCGCCCGGGCGTTGGAACAGTTCTTCCAGCAATTTGCCGAAGACAACGGTGATGACCTGCCAGCCGGCGGCGTCGAACATCTTGGCG
This sequence comes from Nocardia violaceofusca NBRC 14427, assembly GCF_963869435.1. Lineage (NCBI taxonomy): Bacteria > Bacillati > Actinomycetota > Actinomycetes > Mycobacteriales > Nocardiaceae > Nocardia > Nocardia violaceofusca. The sequence continues at coordinate 61,921 of NZ_CAWMPM010000034.1, read as the reverse complement.
AGGCGTCCGGCGGCGATATTGGGCACGACTCGGTCCAGAGACTGCCGGTTCAAATCGACGATCCAGACGACCTCACCGAGTTCGGCCACCGACGTATCCAGGATCGCCTCCCAGACCGCGCCTTCGTCCAGTTCCGCGTCACCGACCAGCGAGTACTGACGACCGGAGCCGGTGGGGCCGATCGCGGCATCGACGTAACGCCGGGCCACCGCGCCCCAAATCGGCGCAGTGGCGCCGATCCCCACCGATCCGGTGGAATAGTCGACCGGATCCGGATCCTTCGAGCGGCTCGGATAGGACTGCAGGCCACCGAATTCGCGCAGCGTCGTCAAGTACTTCTCGTCGAGTTCGCCCAGGAGATAGTTGATGGCGTGCAGCACCGGCGAGGCATGCGGTTTGACCGACACACGATCGCCGGGCTGCAACTGCTCGAACCACAGCAATGTCATGATCGACACCATCGACGCGCACGAGGCCTGGTGACCGCCGACCTTGAGACCGGAGGGATTGGGACGAACGCGGTTGGCGTGATGAATGATCGCGGTCGACAACCACAGAACTCGACGCTGGACCTCGTCGAGCGGGTCGAGACGCTGCTCCGGAATGGCCGGCGGTGCGGGAATGGTTGCGGTCATGACGACTTCCTGAAATCGGTGGGTTGTGGCGCGATACGGCGCGGGTGCTGGCCCGGCCTCACGCGCATATCTTCCGAATGGACCAGGTCCATCTCGGGGATGGCTGTGGTGAAACCCGTGGTGGCCGGGTGAGTGGCGATCGGATTGCGATCCACCGCGACAACTGCCAGTTTGTGCAGAACCGTCAATGAAGTGCACCATGGACGCAATATTTGAGCAAGCATGGCTGTGTACATTGGACAAAGTGCACGCGCATGTCCTCTCCGTACCTTCGAAAGGTTGGCGATATGACAAGCAGAACCGCGGCCGATGCGATCGACGCCCGGTTGCTGCTCGCACTAAGGGAGGACCCGCGGGCAGCCACCATCGCACTCGCCGATCGGATCGGGGTCTCCCGCAACACTGTTCAAGCTCGACTCACCCGGTGGCACGACGCGAGCACACTGAAGTCCTTCGACCACCGGATCGATCCCAGTTTCCTGGGCTACCCCTTGCGAGCCTTCGTCCTGACCAACGTCAAGCAGAAACGGCTGAGCGAGGTTGCCGAATCGCTCGATGAGGTGCCCGAAGTCGTGGAAGTGCACGGGCTCTCCGGAATGGCGGATTTGCTGGTCCAAGTCGTAGCTCGCGACGCCGACGACCTCTACCGCGTGGCGGGTCAGATTCTGAGTATCAAAGGTGTCAAACGAACCACGACCGCCCTCGTGATGCGCAGCCTCATCGACTACCGACTCACGCCGCTGATCGATCGAGTGATGGACGCTACTATTACCGGGGCCTGACCCGCAGCGATACGCCACGAGCGGAAGGGGTGGCCGCCCTGTCGGTTGCGGGCATTCGTCGACATGCCTGGAGACCGATCGAGCGGGACGGTCACCGGGTCACCGAATTCGCGTACCAGCTGCGTTCGCTGCTGGACGCGGATCCGCGGCTGACCTTCCGCAAGATCGCAGATACCGTCAACTACTCGCACTCGACCCTCAACGACGCCACGACCGGCAAGAAGCTCCCGTCGTGGCCGGTGACCGAGGCACTACTGAAAGGCTGCGGACAACGTGACGACGATATCGAACGCTGGCGCGAGCTCTGGGAGGAAACCCGGCTGCGGATGCAGCAGTTCCCGGCAGACCTCGTCGGTGAACAGTTGGGCCACAACAGTATTCAGGCACCGTCGATCGAGCCCTCCCGCGATGTCTACAACGAGTGGCGGCCACGTCCGGACCTGGTCGTGGACTACACGCAGCTCAACGCCGAGCTGCGCCGGTTCGGGCTGCGATCGGGAATCCGTCGCTGCGTACTTTGCACCGAGCGGTGGAACAGATCGCGATACTGCGCGGTGGCGACGTCTACTCTGCGGCCACGTTCGCCGACGTCTTCGCCGGGCGCCGGTATCCGCGGATTGGTCTGTATCGGCCGCTGATCCAGACGATGCTGGTGAAAGCCACCACCGTTCACTCCTCCTTGGAAGAGGCTCAGCGCAGCTGGCGGCAGGAGTGCGAATGGCTGCTGGCCTGAAGAGCCGGGCCGAGTACCACCGATGCCAGGAATCGGCGCTCCTGCCGCCCGGGCTACGCAACGATCCCCGGGCCGCGGCCGAACTGCTCACCACGATGGAACCGACCACGGCCAGCGACATGCTCGCCGGCCTGCCACCGGCGAGCAGACAAGCCATCCTGACCGCGGTCTTCGAGATGCACCGTCACAAGTAGACGCTCGGCCCGTACCCCGCTCACGCAGAAGTCCGCCGTGAGCGGGGTGCATGTTTCCGGCGTGCGGGCCGTGGAGGTCGCTGCACCTCTCGACGCGATCACTTACCGATCCGTCCACCCCGTCCAGGCCTCAGCGCAGCGCGGGTGACAAGCTCAACCGATGCCAATTCCGCCGCGTACCCGGATCCGGTTGAAGTCGCGCGCCGGCCTGGCGACCGCGGATCGCATCGGATACGTCGCCCCCGCCGGGCACGCGGCCGTGGTCCGCATCGACTTCGACCACGCCTCGGGCGAACTCGTTCAGGTGTGGTCGAAAACTCCGCCCACCGGCGGGACGGAGTGGGTCGTGGTGTGGTGGCCAGGCGACCACTGGACATGGGAACGCGAAACCGACCGCGAGTTCGTCGACACCGACGAAAAACCCATGTGACCCCATCCCGTCAAACCGCAAGTGCTGGCGCCATCGCACACGACTCGCCCCCATTTCCACGGCCCCATCCCTGCACGCGGTCCCACAGCCGCTGCGTCGAGCAGGCTTTCGGTTGTTCGGCGCTGTGAGACCGCCCGGTTGAATGCTGTAAGTTTGCTGTTGGGGTTATTGTCGGCGAAGGGGCCGCTGATGGCGGCGAAGCAGCGGTGATCACGCTGCCGCGATATGCGGCGATGCTGGCGGCGGCGGGGGAGTTGCCCAGTGACGATGAGGGCTGGGCATTCGAGATCAAATACGACGGTATCCGGGCGGGCGCTTACGTCACTGACCGCGTGCAGCTCATCTCGCGGAACGGCAACGACGTCACGGCCGCCTCGCCCGAGCTGGCGGATTTGGCGGCCCGGCCGCCGTTCGTGCTCGACGGTGAAATCGTCGCCTTCGTGGAGGGGCATCCGTCATTCGAAGCGCTGCAACCGCGCATGCATCGGCGCGGCGCGGCGACGATCGGCGCGATGGCTGCGGTGGCTCCGGCGACGTTCGTCGCGTTCGACTTGCTGCATGTCGGGGGCCGGTCGCTGATCGAGCTGCCTTACGTGCGGCGTCGTGAGCTGCTCGAGCAGTTGGCGTTGTCGGGGCCGCGGTGGCAGATATCGCCCCGCCTGGCCGGTCGCGGCCCTGCGTTGCTGGCGCGTTCGCAAGAGCTCGGTTTGGAGGGGCCGATCGCCAAGCGCCTGGACGGTCGCTACCTGCCCGGGCGGCGCAGTCGGTCCTGGACCAAGATCAAGAATTCGCGGGTCTCGGAGGTGATCGTGGTCGGCTGGCGGCCCGGTGCCGGCGCCCGGTCCGGGCGGATCGGTTCGCTACTGGTGGCCGTACCCGACCCGGACGGGAATCTTATCTGGGCGGGCAACGTCGGAACCGGCTTCACCCGAAAGGCTCTGGCTGATTTGCATACGAGACTGACTGCCCTGCAACGTGATACGCCACCGGTCGTCAACAGCGCCGTCGCGCCGGAGGCGACGTGGGTGCACCCTCGGTTGGTCGGAGTAGTGGCCTTCACCGAGTGGACTCACGCGGGCATATTGCGGCATCCGTCGTGGCGTGGATTGCGAGACATCGATCCCGACCGAATCCGACCTCCGGATTGGAAGTAGGCCGCCGGCCATAGCGCCGGGTAGAGGCGCCCGACCTCGGATGCCGTCTGCGCTTCCTGTCGAGGGCGCGCGGTGCAGCCGGTCGTGGTGGTGGTCGTCACTGGATCCGGAGGGGAGCCACTGCCCATGTGCCGAAGGCGTGGCTGATGGTGAGGACGATCTGGTCCGGTGCGGCGCCGTCTTCGAGATAACTCTGGAGGTTGAGCAGGTTATCCGCGGAGTGTACGTGCGCGAAGTCCGCGACGTTGTCGGCGTAGGAAAGGTTGTGGTCGAGGCCTGCGGACAGGGTCATGAAGCGCAGTGCTTCGGTGTTGATGTTGTTGGTAATGACCTGCCGGATCTGGTCGCGGTCGGTCTTCGCGCGCAATAGCACCTCGTCGACGAGGCCGATGAGGGTGCGGCGGGTGAGGGCGGCGATGGCGTCGGGGTTGGTGGCGGCGCGGATCAGCTGGTTGGTGGCGGTCGCGGTAGCGAGGATTTCGATCCGGGCGGGTTCGTTGGTGACGAGGCAGGATGCGGCGCCGTCGCTGACGACGGAGTTGACTTGACGGAGCAGACGCTGCTCGGGGGCGGTGCAGGCGTCGGTGGTGACCAGCAGGACGGTGCGGGCTTCACCGGAGGCGACGAGTGTGCGGGCGAGATGCAGGGCAGTGCCGAAGTTGGCGCATTCGGCGGCCGAGACACCGATCGGCGTGGCGTGGGTGAGGCCGAAACGCTCACTCAGCTGCAAAAGTTCGGTATTTTCGATCTGGCCGAACCCGATGGTGGAGGAGGCGAGCATCAGGATGTCGATCCCCGATGCCGGCATCCGCGCTTGGTTTAATGTCTTCGCGATACAGACGGCGGCCATCTCGATAGGAGAGTCGCGGGCGTGCCGGTAGTAGGAGAGTCCGACCTCGTGCATGGCATCGACCAGTCCTGGCTCTGCGGCAATAGGTCCTATTCCTGCGATCGGTCGCGGGTCGCCGACGGTGTGAGCGACTCCGGTCATGAAAACGCGCATGATGTTTCACCTTGGAAAGTGCTGTGACACGACGGTTACTTGCATCCTGAGCTGGCGTTGCTGATGCCGTAGGCGACGAGGATGGCGTGCGGGCTGTGGAATTCGCTGATCTGCAGCGAGATAGCGGCCGGAGTGGGAGAACCGGTGTGACGCAGGAGGACCGGTCTGCCCGATGGGCCGCCGTAGCTGACGGCGGTGGGGTGTGTTGTCCAGAGCTCGGCGAAGCGCGGATTGGCGGCCAGGGTGCGGACCAGGGTGCGAGCATCGAGGCTGCCGCGGTATGGGCCGATGGCAGCGCGCAGCGCAGCGACCACGTGAGGTGCTTCGTCATCCCAGTCGACGACCAGCTCACGCGCGGGCGGCTGGAAGAACCACAGCGCCAGGTTGTTACCGGCCTGACGAAGTCCGGGCAGCGCGTCATACAGACGGTCGCTGGCGGCGAGCACGGTCGATAGGGGAGTGGTGTAGACGCAGATGATGTGTGCAGCATCCAAATGTGCGAGATGGGCGTTGACTTCCGGTGTCGAGATCTGGTGCCGTAGTTCGTCGTCGGCCGCAAGCTGCAACGGAGGGTTCCACAAGTCGTAGGTGTGGCGACGCTGAGCGGGATCGAGGTCGTAGCCGCGCACGATCCTGGCCAGGGTGTCGATGGTGGGAACGGACCGGCCGTGCTCGATCTTGAAGAGGTAGGCGCCACTGATCCGGGCACGAGCTGCGGCAATCTCGCGTGACCAGCCCCGCTCCTGGCGCAACTGATCCAACCACAGGTGCAGGTCCGGCATCTCCACCCGGGCAGCGACGCAGGCGCGTCGAGTACGTCTGGGTGGATGCCTGCCGTCTGTATGGCCGCGTGCTCGGTTCACCCGCCTGTCTCCGTTTCTCCCCGACACCGACCCGACCGGATCCGAAATATGAATAGTCTCAATTTTCGCATGCACTGATTCGTGACCAATCACTCCGCGTCAGCGCTGTGTGCTGGTGCCGGTGCGATGGCGGGCACTGAATTCCACCCAGGACATACGGGGTTTCTCGGCGGCCAGCAGTTGCGCCCTTTCGCGCAGCATGCATTCGGTCCGCAGTTCGGTGGCGAATTGTCGCGCGAATTCGGCCAATTCGAGGTCATCTGCTGTGTCGGCGTAGGTCTTGATGAGATCGGCGGCATCGCTGACCTGCGTCGCGATCCGAAACCCGCGGTCGAGGTCGGACGACAACAACTCTCGGCGCTCTGGACTCATTATTCGATTCCCTCCCGCATCGCACCCGTGGACGCTTTCGAACCAAACGTATTGCGAAATGTCATGCCTCGACGACGAGGCAGCCGACGCGCTTAAACCCCTTTGTATTTCATGACCGGCGTCACATCAGATTGTGCGGTTGCGGCCTGTATGCGCTTGCGATCTGGTTCTAGCATTGTGTGAACCATGAAGGGGGTCAACGGTTGCAGCGGCCACAACTTGTGTCCGGTGGCCCGACACGACAGGCGGGGAGGGAAGACATTGACAGTACCGGCGAGGTTCAGCAACCTGGGTGCGTTCGTGGAAAAGCGCAGGAAACAGCTGGATTTGGACCGACACGAGCTGGGCCGGCGGGTCGGGCTGGCAGGAGGGACGATCAAGAAGATAGAGCTCGAAGAGCGCCGGCTCGTCGATGCAAATCTGCGAAAAGTGTTGGTCGCGCTCGAGGTCCAGGAAAACAACGTCCGGCTCTTGCTCTCGGCGCGGGAGGGGCGGCTACGCTCCGACGACAGTGCCCCCTGTGAACAGGAGTTGCGTGCGATCGAGGCGATCACCGCGCCGGTGTTCATCCTCAACACCGTGATGGGCCGGATCGTGGCCGCCAACCGCGCGTGCGAGTCTCTGATGCACTTACGAGCGGGCGTGAGCATCTACGAGTGGCTGGTGGCCGATCCGTGGACGCGGCAGCTGCTCGGGCAGGACTGGTACACGATCGCCCACGGAGTGCTCTGGGGTGCCGCCCCGCTGATCGAGTGTGTGATGCCCGACGGTGAGCGGGAGCGGCTGCTCGAAGTGTGCAGCCGGGTACCGGAATGGGAGACGTTGTGGACCACCCGCCCGGCCACCGCCGATTTCATCTACGGTGCGCGCATGACCCGGCCAGGCACGGCAGACACCCATGACTACGCGTTCACCGCGACGGAGCTGCGGTTTCCGCCGCGGGTCGGATGGTGGCAGGGGCAGCTCACCCGCGCGGATCGAGATCCGGCGCCGGTGAGTGCATGAACGTGGCCCAGGAGGGGACAGGCGGCTGCCTGGCGGTCTCCCCTCCGGGCCACGCCCGCCCGTGACGCACACCGTCACGGGGGTCCAGGGCGGCGCCGTCGACGCCGCTGCCGCTGCTGCTGCGGCGGCGGCGACAAGGTGGACCGCTGTGGCGGCGTGGCGGCGGCTTTGGTCGCGGTGTGTTCGATGGCGGCGGCGATGTCGGCGGCGGTGAGAAACCATGTTCGCCCGGCCGATGTCCCGGCAGCGTGCCGGCTTTCAGCTGCCGTAGGTACCACGCTTCGGACTTGTGCAGGGCGCGAGCGCCGACAGAAACCGGGTAGGTCGGCTCGTGCGGGGCCGTCACCGCATTCGCGGCATCGTCAAAACTCTTGGTGTCTGGCTGCTCATCAGTCGACACACCAGCACCTCCCTCGCGTTATGAAACAGGCTGTGCCCCAGCGCCGTCCGCGCCCTTATGCCCGGCAGCGTGGGATCGATACGCTAAGAACAAGCGAACCCCGGGTTCTTCGATGAGTTCGGTGACCTGCACGGTGACCGGCGCATCGTGGTCGCCCGAGCGGCGCGGAGACGGACCGCCGTCGTAGGCGACCTCGACACCGCTACGCCACAGTGCGGCGAAGTGCGTACTAGCGGCGAGTCGTTGAAGGAGTCGGGCTCCCTGCGGCGCGTCGCGGAAGCGGCCCAGCGCTGCGCGCAGCGTCGCGACGAAAAACCGCGCATCCTCGTCGCCGGCCCTCGGGCGGGACGGTTCGCCGGGCGAGGAGAATCGCCAGATGGCGAGGTTGTCCTCCGCCTGGTCCAGGCCGGGAAACAGGCTGTGGAACTGGCGGTTGGCTGCGACGACGTTCCACAGGGCATCGCAGAAGCCGCAGGCGATCGCCCGGGCGTCCCATGTCGCCAACTCCCCTCGGCGACCACGAGTCGCTATGCGCTCACGCAGTTCGTCCAGTGGAGCCAGGACTGTGGCGGGTTCCCACAAGTCGATGGTGTGGCGACGCTGGGTGGGTGAGAGTTCGTAGCCGGTGATGATCTTGTCGAGTGTGTCCCGGCGCGGGGTTGCGGCACCGGTCTCGACCGACTTGAGATAGGTGGCACTGATGTGTGTGTACTGACCGGCCAGCTCGCGGGTCAGGTCGCGGTGTTCGCGCATCACCCGTAGCCAGGGCCCGAGTGCCGGAATTCCAACCGGCACATTACCGGCCAAACGGGGGACATCCGGTGGCTGTCGAGCGTCAGGTGAATCGGGTGTGGTGGTGGTCATGAAACCCCCTCGACCGCTGGCACTTTCGTGCCAGCGAATGCAGGAATTGGTGAAAAGCTGTCTCCCCCGGACGCTTTTGTTCCTACCAGAATCCCTCGATGGCGGCAACGAATAACCAGCGGTCTCACTGGCGAACAGGCCCGCCCGAGCTCGGCCTGACGGCTGTGTTCATTGCGTGGTGTCCACCAATCGGCGGCGGGCGGGAAAAATTTCGAGGGATACTGGGAGTATCAATTTTCGCCGCTGTCGCAGGTAAACACACCTCTTTGTGGGGGTGGTGCGGGTATATATAAAAACTCCATCCCTTCGACACCTGGTGAACCATATTTTTCCGCGTTTTGATGGTAGGGCAACTGCTCCTGCTTCGAAGGGAAATTGATTGTGGATCCGATGGTCGTTCTTTCCTGGATCGATACCGGCTCTGCGGCAGTCTCGAACGGACTGACGATCGCCGCCCAAGTGCTCTCGCTCGTCCTACCGTTCCTCTGAGCTGCTGAAACGGCGGATCAGCGCCCCGGTCAGTCAGCGTTGACGACGCCGGGGCGCTGACCCCCGAAACGCCACACCATTCATTCTTTTCCTCTTTCCCTCCCTCCATTCGAAGGGTTTATTCGGCATGCCGAAAACAGGCTTCAGAAACGTCAAGAGAAGAACCGCGGCACCCTATAAAAGGCGGGAGCGGTCACAGGCAGGCAAGCCCCGACCCGCGTCGCTCGTGGTGGCCGGTACTGTTCCGCTGCTGATCGCGCTCGCGTGCGCCGGCCCGGCGGGTGCGTCGACGGCTTCGATCGCGGACCAGCCTGGCGTGACCAGCCCTTCCCAACCCGGCACCGCGACACCGCCGCCCCCACCTGCGACACCGCCGCCGGCGCCGGAACCCCAACCGGAACCGGCACCCGAGCCGCAGCCTGCCTACGTCGAGCAGCCACCCGAGGTCCGCAACGGACCCACCCCGCGCCCCGAACCCGCCGACGACCCCGCACCGCCGGTGCAGGTGCAAGACCTGCATCTGCCCGAACCGGTGGCACCGGTCGCACCGATTGCGCCGCCGGACAACACGATTCGTATCGGTCAATGGCAGGCCCCGGCACCGGATTGGCTTCCACCCCAGGCACGTGACTGCATCAACAACACCGCGGCCGGGGCGGAAGCGCAGGTCGCCACCGCTCTGGATTCGATCGGTCTCCCGGCAGGGCGCTCGGACCGGGTCAGCGGCGCAACTCTTGCCGGCGCCGGGATCGGCGGCGCGGCCGGAGCGGTCGCAGCCGGCGCACCGGTGGCCGCCGCGGGCGCGGTCGTGGGCGGGCTGATCGGCGGCACCATCGGCGGAATCGCCGGTGCCGCAGTAGGAACCGTGGTCCCGGTGCCAGTGGTCGGCACTGTTACCTCCGGCGTCGCGGGAACGGCGCTCGGTGCCGCGGCCGGTGCGGCAGCAGGCGCTGCCATCGCGGGCGTCCCCGTGGCGGTGGCGGGCGCGCTGGCGGGCGGAACCGTCGGTGCTGGATTCGGCGCCGGAGTCGGGGTGGGCCAGCCGTGACCGACACGACTCTGACTGTGAAAGCGCTGACCACGATAGCGGTGAGCACGGCATGCGCGGCGATGGTGAGCGGTCTGGGGAGTGCCACGGCGGGTGCTGTGCCGATCGGTCCCGGCTGCCCAGCCCTGTACGTGATCGGGATCCAGGGCACCGGGCAATCGAACCCCGACCCGACCGCCGACACCGGAGTCATCGGCGCACTGCTGGGCCAGGTCCAGGCCGGAGCCCCGGACCTGGTGCAACACAGCACCATTCCGTATCCAGCCGGGTTCGGAGGGATCGTGCCCGGCGGCGGACCGACACCGTATGCGGAATCGGCGACCGAGGCACTGGCCGGCCTCGATGCCGCCGCTACCGACATCACCAACGCGTGCCCCGACACGCTGCTCGCTGGCGTCGCTTACAGCCAGGGTGCGCAGGCGATGGCGCAGTTCGCTCAACAGGTCGGCGCGGGCAATGGGCCCGTCGGGCCGGACAAGATCGCCGGGATCGCGCTCTACGCCAACCCCTATCGGCTCCCGAACTCTCCGGTCATTCCCGGTCGGCCGGGACAGACGGTGCCGGATCCCGCCCCGGGTACATCGGGCGCCGCGGTCGCGACAGTGCAGATCCTCAACCCGCCCGCGGCCGGTAGCGGCATCGCTACCGACGGCAGCGGCTACGGCGCGCTGACCGGTCGTGTCGCTGATATTTGCACCGACGGTGACCTGGCGTGCTCGGCGCCCGACCACGCGGCCTTGCTGCGCGTCGGCGCGGAAATCGCCGCCCAAGCCGACCTGCGCGACCCGATCGCTGCCCTGACGTCGATCAACGGACTGTTCTCGACGGCGCTGGGGCGAGCGTGGACCACCGTCCTCGCCGAGGACTTCCACACCGACCCCGGCAACGCCGATTACGTTCCAGGAAAACCATTGGTGCAGAGGCTTATCGACGCCGCCGACCCCCGAATCCCCGCACCGGGCCCGGATCAGGTGCAGGCAGCCGCCCAGCGATGGGATCAGATCACCGCCGCGGCGACGGCGAACCCGCTCGGCGTCGTGGCGAAGCTGGCCGGCCAACTCGCCGCCGCCTGGGGCCAGCTGGTCGCCGACAACGCCGACCTGATCAACCCGGCGGTGTGGATGCACTACGGCGACACCGTCGCCCGCCACAACGGCTACCTCGTCAGCGGCCATCTCGCCTCGGGCATCGCCTGGATGACCGCTCTCGCCCACGACGCCGCAGGAAACCAGTCATGAACGACACCGGCACCGCCTTCTACGCCCCGCCCACCCTCCACGACTCCTTCGAGCCCGGCCGCATCCTGCGCATGCGCCCCACCGACACACCCGCGTTGATGGGGGCAGGCGCCGCGTGGCAGCTGCTCTACACCTCCACCGATACCCACGGCGAACTCACCGCCGCCTCCGGCATCGTGATCACCCCCGACACCGATCCCGAACTCGGGCCAGGCCCGATCCTGGTGTACTGCCCGAGCTTTCACGGACTCGGCGGCTCCTGCGCACCGTCTCGGCTGCTGGCCATCGGCGCCGAACCCGACACCGCACCGATCACCGCGGCGCTTGAACGCGGCTGGATCGTCGCTGTCCCGGACGGGGAAAACCTCGGCATCACCGGCCAAGGCCCGCACACCTTCCTCGCCGGCCGCGCCGCAGCACACCACACCCTCGACCTCGCCCGCGCCACCGCCTCGATCCAAGAACTGAACACGCAGGAATCACCAGTGGTGGCGTGGGGCTACGCCGACGGCGCCCGCGCGGTCACGATCGCGGCACAGCTGCACCGCGCCTACGCACCCGAAGTGGACCTGCGCGGCATCGCCGCCGGCGCGACCATCACCGTTCCCGGCGCGCTGGCGGCCCTGCTGAACACCAGTCCGTTTTCCGCGCTCGTGCTGGCCGGGCTCATCGGCTTGTCGCGCGCCTACCACCATCTTCCCCTGCGGCACGTGCTCTCTGCCGACGGCCGACAGATCATCGCCGAAGCCGAAACCCGCAGTGCCCCCATGCTGCTCGCGCAGTATCGGCGGCCGATCGAGCAGTGGTGCGACCGGGGACAGCCGTGGACCGATCCCATGTGGCATTACGTCCTGGCCCGCGAAGCCATCCCCATCGACCAGATACCCAGCGTGCCGGTGCACCTCTACCACGGCGCTCGCGACGCGCTGGTGCCGATCGGACAGAGCACCCGCCTGCTGTCGGCCTACCGCGAGGCCGGGGTCGAGGTGAGCTGGCGCAACTACGACCGCGGCCACCTCGACACCGCCCACGACGCCATCACCGAAACTGTCGCCCACCTGACCGACTACCTCGCACGATCGAGTGAGGAGTGAAAAGCGATGCGGTGCAACAGCAACCGGCATATGCGCCGAATCGCTCGCGCTAGCGCGCTGCGGAGGTGCACCGCTGCCGCCATCGGAGGTCTGCTCATCGCCGGTGGCAGCGCCCAGGTCGGGACCGCTGACGCGGCGGTCCCGATCGGGGACCGGTGCCCGGCGTTGTTCGTGTTCGGGGTGCAGGGACCGGATGAGTCGGCGCCCGACACCGCACCAACCCTGGATTCCGGCGCTCTGGGCCAACTGTTCACACCCTTGGCGGCGCACGCCGGCGATTTGATCCGGCGGCTCTACATCACCTACGGGTATGACGACACGGGCGAACCCGAAACCTACGACCAGGCCACCACGAGCGCCGCGCATCGACTCGAATCCGAGGCCGCCGAGGTCGTACATCGTTGCCCGGCAACGAAGATCGCCGTCGCCGGTTGGGGTCAGGGCGCGGCGGCGGTCACCGATTTCGCCCACCGTGTCGGCGACAACACCGCCACCGTGGAAGCCGATTCCATCGCCGGGATCGCGTTGCTGGCCAACCCATCCCGAGCGGGTAGCGAGGTTCTTCCCGGCCGCCCGGGACAGACCACCCCGGCACCGGCACCAGGCACCACGGGAGCAGCGGTCACGTCGATCCACTTCGCCAACACACCAGGCGGCGGTAGAGGAATCGATTCCAGTGCCACCGGAGGCGCAGGATTCGGAGCGTTGGCCGGTCGAGTCGCCGACCTCTGCACACCGGGTGATCTGGCGTGCGACGCCCCCGCCGGTTCGCCATTGACGCAAACGGTGAGAAACATTGCCGCTCAGTCGAACCTCGGTGATCCGGTTGCGGCGATTTCGACCATCGCGCAAGCCTTGGCTGCCACGACGTGGAAGACCGCGATCGGCGTCGTCACCGACGATATCGCCGGTAACAGCCTGGACGAACTGAGCTACCAACCAGCCAAACCCTTGGGGCAGCGCTTGGCGGAGGCGTCGGACCCGAACACCCCGATGCCCGGCCCCGACGACGCGCTGGCCGCATTGTTCCGGATCGGCACGATCGGGCTCAACACCGTGGCGTCGGTTGCGCAGAAGGTGTTCACCCCAGCAACGATCGCCGAGCTGGCCACTGTCGGGATGGCCAACCCCGCCGCCGCGCTCGGGGTCCTCGGCGCGAAACTCGCCGGCGCTGTCGCCGACCTCGTACCGCCGCACACCGCGCTGGGCTGGGTGAACCAGGCATTCGACGCCATCACCTCCACCGTCACCGACGGCAACCAGCTCTACCAGCTGGCCACCTACACCCAATACAGCGACACCACGGGCCACCAGGCCGCCTACACCAGCACCCCCACCACCCCGACCGGAACACCAGCCCTCGCCGCGGTCGCCGACTGGTTCACCGCCCTGGCCCACGACCTCGCCGCCACCCACCCAGCCACCGAAACACCACTACCGACCACCACTACGACGGAGCCCACCGTCCCGGCGACGTCCGGCTCCGTCCCTGAGCGGACCGGCACGGCAACCCCTCCCCCTGCCGTGCCGAGTCCTTGAACCCCTTCGGCGGAGACGGTTTCTCTGCGCCAGAGAGATCGGTTCGTTCCTCGCGGGCCGCCTCCGCCGAAGGGCCCATTCACACACCCATCCACGTTGAGGAGGTGAATCACCGTGCCGCACAACGCATCTGCGGAAACTACTGCCGTTCCGGGTGACGAATGGCGGTGGCTCGAGCCCGACTCTTCGGAACAACAGCAGTCGGAGCCCACGCAACTGCGTCCGGGGCGTGAGGACACCCATCTCGCACCGGAGATAGAAGGAGAGGAGCATCTGCACCTCGGGTTGCCGTCCGCGCGGGTGTGGATAGTCGTGGGTGCGGCAGTGACTGCGGCCGCGGTCCTGGTGCTGATCGGTGCACTGGTCGTTGCTGATCCGAGCGGACACACCGCAGTTCCGACCCCGACCGCGGCCCCGCCCTCGACCAACGCCGCAGCCGACGGCGGGGCCTGCGCCGGACTGACCGGCGCCACGGTCACCGATCGAGACGGTGACCCACGGACGGTCGCCGGGACAGTGGCGTCGTTCGAAAACGCCTACTACCGGCTCCGAAGTGCGGACGCGGCCTTGCGGGTCGTGGCGCCGGAGGCCGGTCTCGCGGCCGATGCGCTCGCCGCCGGGATCGCCTCGATCCCGGAGGGGAGCACCTACTGCGTGGCGATCACGCCGATCGCCGCCGGAAGCGCGAACGTGCATGTGGTCGAGCAACATCCCGACCGTAGCCGTACCGACTACCTGCAGGTGATCAACACCCGCCCCGACGGTGCTGGCCTGCTGATCACCAACATTCAAAAGCAGGCCGGACCATGACCGCCGCCCTCGCCGCGCACGCCGAGGACACGCCCCCCGACGGACGGCTCGATCCGACCACTGTCTCAGGACCGGACCCGGAACGACGGGCGCCTGTGAAGAATTCAGCGTTGCCGGTGACCGGACCGTACCCTCCGCTGTTCGCGGTGCTCGGCGCCCACGGCGGTGCCGGCGCCTCGACGCTGGCTCGGTGGTGGGCGCACGCCGCCGACACCGGGCTCGCATGGCCGGCCGCCACCGTGACAACCCAGCGAGTAGTGGTCGCGGCTCGCGACTGCCTGCCAGGCCTGGTCGCGGCCGCGGACCGACTGCGCGAATGGCACGCGGGGCTCACACCCCCGGGAGTGATCGTGGTCGGCCTGGTGCTGGTTCCGTCGCGGCCCGGTCGTGTCCCACTGTCGGTGCGGCGCTATCGCAGCACCGTTGCGGCGCTGGTCGGGGGCGCGGTGTGGAAGATCCGCTGGCACGACGAACTGCTCACCCACGAACTCGACGACCTCGCCACGTACACACCGAATGATCCGCCGCCACCGCGGCGCGCCCACCTGGTCGACGCGGTCCCCGTCGACGTCTACCGGGCCGGGGCCGCGATCACCGCGCGCATCGCCGCCGCCCGGCTGTTGCAACCCGATTCCACACCTAGGAGATCGTCATGACCTCGATCGTCGTCGACAGTATCGCTGTTCTAGCGCAACAGATTCCGATCACGCCGCAGCCGCCTCCGGGCTCGGAGGGGCTGACCAAGGTCGTGAACTGGCTCGCCTGGGCAGTCATGCTCGCCGGAATCGCCGCTCTCATCTACGCCGGCGGCAAATTCGGATGGGAACGCTGGCACGGCGGCGCGGTCGAAAGCCCCAAGATCGTGCTCGGCGCCCTCGTCGGCGGAATCATCGCCACCAGCGCCGGATCCATCATGACCCAGATTGTCGCCAAATAGCAGTAGCGCCAACCACATTCGACGTCCGGCGCCTGCGGGCATCCGTGCCCGGCGGAATGGGCGGAATCAACTCTCGCAACTACGTAAGTCGTTCTCAGGCAAAGGAATTCATACGCATGTCCGTCACCGACACCTCCTCGTTGACCATGCCCACCAGCGACGGGCTCGTGCTGGCCGGAAATCGTTGCGGGCCGTCGTTCGCCGCCGCGACCGTTGTCTATGTGCACGGGTTGCTGTGCGACGGCAGCTGGTGGCAGCCGCTGACCGAGCAGGTGCACGACCGCCTCGACGGGCAGATCGCCCAGATCGTCTGGGACCAGCGCGGACACGGCCGCTCCGGACGCCCCCACCGCAGCATCGAGACCACCCTCGACCATCTGGCCGACGACCTCGATACGGTGCTCACCCAGGCCACCGGAGCCGTCGTGCTCGTCACACACTCGGCCGGGTCGATGATCGCTGCCGCCTACGCGCAGCGTTACCCGGCTCGCGCCGCCGCACTGGCAGGTTTGGTGCTGTTCAACCCCGCCGGTGAATTCCCGGAATTCCCCGCTCTGCCCAGGCATTTCACCACCGCCGCGGCACGGATCAAGGGGCTGCGCTGCGGACGGCTCGACCACGTCGCGGCCGCGGCCGCATCGCTGGCCGAACGACGATTCCGCCGCACCGCGCGCCGGCTCGGCTCCAAGGCACCGCTGGCGACCGGCGCACGGCCCGGAGATCCGCGCGTGCTGACCGACCTCATGCACGCCTACCGCCACTTCTACCTCGCCCCCGACATCGCCGCCGCGCTGCGGTCGGTGCCCTCGTTCGTGATCACCGGCGACCGCGATCGGGTAGTCCCCGCCGCCCAATCGACACGGTTCGCCGAAAAGATCTGGGCCGACCAGCAGGTAGTGCCCGACGCCGGGCACTCGCTGCCGCGCACCGATCCCGACATCGCCGCCGAGACCATCGTCGCCGCGCTCGACGTCGCCTACCACGCCGACGTCGACCAGCTCCTGCTCGATCAGGACGGCGAACTGGCCACCGACACCGACGGCGCGCCATGACCACCACCCGCCTGGACCCGAAAGTCCTCGCCCCGCTGACCCAGATGCTCGCCTGGCTCGCCTGGCTCGTCCTGCTGCTCGCAATCGCCCGCACCATCTGGATCGGCTGGCAGCTGGCCTGGCGATTACATCGCGACGAAGCGATCGAAGGACTCGCCGGCGCCCTGCTCGCCGCCGTCCTCGTCGGCTCCGCCAGCGGCATCGCCGCAGCCCTGTTCCCCACCCACTGAACCCAGCCGATCGGAGACACCAATGGACCCGGCTACCACTCACCATGCCAGCCTCACCGCGCTGATCGGACTGCTCGGCATCGCAACCCTCGCCGGCTGCACCGCACCCGGCGACCACACCACCCCGCCCGCCGCCTCATCACTGCCCGCAGACATCCACGCCGCACCCACCGACCTGACAACCACGACCTACCAAGGCATCTCGCTCCCCGTGGCCGACCAAGGCCCCCACACCGTGACCGGCGCGGTCGCCGCGGGGTTCGCACACTCCCCGGCCGGGGCGGCGCTGGCCGCCATCCACGCCCTCGTCCGGATCTCCGTAGCACCCGACGATCAATGGGCCACCGTGGGGCAACAAATGCTCGCCCCCGGAGCCGGGCGCGACGACTGGGCCGTGGCGCGGGCTCAAATATCGGTCACCACTTCGGTTACCGGCCCGCCACCGAAGATCCTCGGCTACCGCATCACCGGCTACACCCCGACCGGCGCTGAGGCCGCGATCTACACCCAGCAACCCGACACGTCGCTGACCTGCAACACCGCCACCGTTATCTGGGCCGACGGTGACTGGAAACTTCTGCTCCCCGACGGGAACCACCCCGCACTGGTCACCGCACTCAACGCGCTGCCCACCGACGCGATCCTGCTCCCGATCCGATGAACACCACCACCGCTAAGACCGCACCGCAGAGGCGCCACCGGTGGCTCGGCCTCGCGATAGCTCTGGGCGTCCCGCTGGGCGGATGCGGTACCGACGCACCTCAACCTCCATCCGCTGATCCATCCACAACGATCCACACCACACGGCCCTCGCTCAGCGCGTCGCCGGCCCAGCCACCGACCACAGACCTGTTCGGAAACCGTCTCGCCGTCGTCGGCGACGAAGGCCGCGTCCTTCCCCAAGACCCAGCCACGCGCCCCAACCCATCGTCAATCGACTACCTCACCGCGGCCCCAGCACGGATGACGTGGCAACGCGGATGGGGCGGTGCCGCGTTACCGGCGTCCGGTAGTGACGGCCCTGCCCTTATCGACCACGGGATCGCCTCCGGGTTCGCCGACACTCCACAGGGCGCCGCGCTCGCCGCCTGCGACGCCCTCGCCCGCGCCCTCGCGGCACCAGAAGGTCTGTGGCAGAACGCGGTTCGTGCGCGCTTCGTTGGTGACACCGACGCGTTCATCGCCAGGGTGACGCGCAGCCGCACTCGCACACCGGACGCCGCTCGCTATGTCACCGTCCCCGACGGCATCCGCGTCCGCGACGGCTATCGGCCGGACTTCGCCGTCATCGACATCGCCACCCGAACCGGCGAGGGATACACCTACGCGTCCTGGCCGATGGCCTACGACGGCGACTGGCGAGTGCGCCTGCCTGGGGACATCGAAACGCTCTGGCAGTCCGGCGATCCCCGCTCTTCCCTCGCCGGCTTCGGGCAATGGAGGACCACCCCATGACGATATCTTCCGCTACTGCCGCACACGCTCAGTTGCCGGACATCGTGTGCGACCTGCCCACCGGGCCCGGCGCGGTGTGCGCCTTGAAACAACTCGGCGGCAAAGCCGCCAACTCCGCCGCCAACTCCGCATTTGACAGTCTTGTCGACTCTTTGGTCAACGGCATGACATCCGGAATCAGATTCGTGATGACGTGGTGGGTCAACCTGCCGTCTCCACAGCTCGCGGCGTCTACCGGGGAGCCGGGGCCTGCCTTGGCATCGATCCGCGGATACACCTCCGGTTTGCAAGTTCTGCTGATGATCGCGGGGATTTTGTTCGCCGCTGCCCGGCTGGCGATGGCCAAACGCGGGGGGGTCGCGGGGGAGGCGCAGGAGAGCTTTCTCATGTTCGCGCGGGCGGTGTTCGCGTCGATGATGTTCTCCGCGCTCATCACTACCGGTACGAAAGCCGGTGACGCGTTCAGCAACTGGGTGATCAACGACGCCACCGGCGGCGACCTGCGCGGCGCGGTCGAGCGGCTGGTCGACAACAACCTGCGCGAACACAGCAACCTCGGATCCGGCATCCTGTTCGTGCTGGCCATCCTCGGCCTGATCAGCATGCTCGTCCAGCTCGCGATGCTTGTCGTCCGCCAAGCCGTGCTGATCTTGGTCGTCGCCGCGATCCCGCTGGCCGCGGCCGCCGCCGGAACCGGACCCGGATCGCAGGCATACAAGCGGATGCTGTCGTGGTCGCTGGCGTTCGTGCTGTGGAAACCGGTCGGCGCCCTCGTCTACGCGATCGCTTTCAGCGCAGCGGGCACGAAAACGACCGGGCAGCAACAGGATCCGCAACTGGTGCTGCTGGGAATGATCCTGCTGCTGTCGGTGACGATCGTGCTACCGGCCTTGATGCGGCTGGTTACTCCCGCGGTGGCGACCCTCGGCGGCGGGGGAGGAGCGGGTGCCGCCCTCGCCGGTGGCGCCCTCGGCATCGCAATGGGCTCGGCCGGCGGCGACCGTTCCGCGGCCCGCAAGATGACCGAAGGTGAAAACGCCACCACCAGCGGAGGCGGTGGCGGGTCCAATCCACCGCCGAGTGGCCTCTCGGCAGGCCCCAGTGGGGGCCGTCCGCTCTCGGGCGGAACAGGTGGCAGTGGTGCTTCGCCCGGCGGCGGGTCCGCGGGCGGTGGTTCCTCATCCGGTGGGTCGGCCTCCGCCGGAGCCCGTAGCCGGTCGGCGGGCGCCGCGGGACAAGCCGGTGGCGGCTCCGGTGCGGCGGGCGGCGCGGCCGCAGGCGCTGGCATGGCGGGCTCGGCCGTCATGGGTGCGCAACTGGCCGGTCAGGGTGTGCAGTCGGCGAGTTCGGCGGTCGAATCCCAAGCCGGTGACGGCTGGGATATCGACGCTCCCGGCCCGTTGGAGGTGCGGCGATGACCAGTCCCCGCATGTACGGAAGATGGGAGAAGCCACGCTCGGCCGGGTTCTTCGGCATGACCTGGGGTGTAAGCATGCTCGCGCTGGCGTTGCTGATCACCGTGATGGCCACGTTCATGATCACCCGGTCCATTCCCCCGACACTGGCCGTTCTCGCCTGCGTCGCAGTGGTTTTCGCGCCGCTGGTGATCACGATCGATGGCCGGACCGGGTGGGAGACGGCGGTCTTGCGGGCCCAGTTCGCGACGGCGAAAGCGCGCGGTGAACTGGTGTATCGGTCCGGTCGGTTCTCCCGGATACCGGGTGTGGCGAGATTGCCTGGCCTGCTGGCTGATTCGCGTCTGGGGGAGTGGGAGACACCTGGCGGGAAGCGGTTCGCAATCGTTCATATTCGCCGCACCGATCACTGCACGGTGGTGCTGCGGGTGCTGCCGCGCGGCAAGGAACTGGTCGATCAAGCCCAAATCGATGCCTGGGTGGCCGAATACGGGCACTTCCTGGCCTTGCAGTCGCGCGGTGGCGAGGTTGTCGCGGTCACCGCGGTCCTCGACACCGTCGCCGAAACACACCTCAAGCAACGCCGCGAAGTCGCACGCCTGGTCCGGCCGCAGTCGCCGGAGTTCGCGCGGGCGGTGATGCGCGAGGCCGCCGCCGACATCGGCGGAGTGGGCGTGCGGATCGAGGCCCGCATCGCCATCACCTACCGCGCCATCGGAACCTCCCGCAAAACCCGTCGAGACCTGCCCGAGCAGGCCCGCGAGATCGGGCAACGCCTGCAAGGGGTGCTGTCACAACTGGCCCGCGCGGGACTTCCGGCCACGCCCTTGCAGGCATGGGAAGTGCTGGGGCTGGTGCGTTCTCGCTACGACCTGGCTGCCCAGCGTGACATCGAAGCCGCGGGCCCGGAGATCACCGACACGCAGTCGTGGGATTCGGTGGGCCCGATCGCCCACGAGGACCGCTGGGACCATCTGGTGCACGACGGCGCCCGCTCGATCACCTGGGAAATGGACGCCCCGCCCCGGGGTGCGGTGTTGGAAACCGGTCTGGAGGAATTGCTGCGCCCCCGCGCGGACGTGCCGCGCAAGCGGGTCGCGATCGTGTACCGCCTGCATTCGGCGGCCGAGGCCACCGACATCGTCGACGCCGACTTCCGCGACGCGCTGGCCGCCGAGCAGACCGAACGCGGCATCGCCTCGGCCGCCGCGTCCATCCGCGTCGACAACACCCGCGCCGCCCGCCAGGAACAAGCCCGCGGCGCGGGCCTGACCCGATTCGGGGTCCTGGTCACCGTCACCGACGTCCTCGACGCCGACCTGCCCGGCATCGAAACCTCCGTGCGCACCATGTGCGCGGCGTCGCGGCTGCGGGTGCGGCGCTGCTACGGCTCCCAAGCCGCCGCCTTCGCCGCCTCCCTCGGCATCGGCCTGATCCTGCCCGAACACACCTCGATTTCGAAGCGGTTCAGCGCATGACGATCCATACCGGGACCCGCAAGACTCGCCATCCGCGAACGACGGCAGTCGCAGGGATTCGCGTGCTGACACCCCCGGCCCGCGCAGATGTCGAAACGGCCGCGGCCGGGCGCGGCCTGGCCGCCGTGCGTGCTCGCTGGGTGCTGTCGAGCGACGATCATCGCCGCGCCAATGCCGCACGGAAAGCCGAGGATTCGGTCCGCGACGGGTTCGACGTGCCCGTGGCCAGTTTGACCGACCGCGGATACCGCGGTGCCGGCGGCGGGCGGGCGACGGTGGTGGCGGCGACACCGGAATGGCGGGCGACCACGGTGCAGGTGGCCGGGTTGTGGCCATTCGCAGTCGGCGCGACGGCGCCGATCGTGGGCTGCCCCGTAGGTTCTCATTTCGTGACCGGCGCGCCGGTGCACTTCGATCCGATGTCGTGGTTCGCCCGCGGATTCATCACCGCACCGATCGCGTTCGTGCTGGCGCTCAACGGTTTCGGCAAATCCTCGCTCATCCGCCGCCTCGCGACCGGAGCCGTCGCCGCTGGAGAAACCGTGCTGTGCATGGGCGACACCAAACCCGACTACCGCGACCTCGTCGAAGCTCTCGGCGGGCAAGTCGTCGACCTGGGTTACGGGCACGGCAGCATCAATCCGCTCGCCGTCGGCGCGCTCGGCACCATCATCGACCAGCTCCCCGACACCGACCAACGCCGCCAGGTCGCCGCGCGCGTAGAAGCCGGGCAAGTCAACATCGTCGCCGGGCTGATCGAGTTGGTCCGCGGCTCCCGCGTCGCCGACTACGAAGAAACACTCATCGCCGCCGGCCTGCGCGAACTCTACAGCCCCGCCGGAGGATTCAGCCCGGCGCGGCCGCCGCGGCTGTCGGATCTTTTGGCGACGATCTCTGGCGGCGCGCAGCGGCTGCGGCAGTTCGCCGAGGAAGACGACGACGTCGCGTTCCGGGCCGCGACCAAAGTGCTACGTCGCTCGCTGCGCGCGGTGATCGAAGGCCCGTGGGGCCAGATCTTCGACCGCCAAACCAGCACCCCGCTGGACCTGAACAGCCCCGCTGTCTGCATCGATGTGTCCCGCATCCCCGAAGGTGACACGAAACTGCTGGCGGCGGTGCTGATGGTGTGCTGGAGTGAAGGGTTCGGCGCGGTCGCCGCCGCCCATGCGCTGGCCGACGCCGGCCTCGCGCCGCCGCGCACGTTCGAGGTCGTCATGGACGAGATCTGGCGCGTGCTCGGCGCGGGAGAGTTCATGGTCGACCGCGTAGACGCCCTGACCCGGTTGAACCGGCCGCTGGGCACCGGGTTGATCATGTGCAGCCACACCATCAAAGACCTCGCCGCCTTCGACTCGCCGGCCGCGCAAGCCAAAGCCCTCGGCTTCTTCGAACGCGCCCGCGCCAAGATCATCGGCCCCGTCGGGCCGGAAGAGATCGAACGCCTCCGCGCCGCGGTATCCATCACCGACACCGAAAAGCTGCTGGTCACCTCCTGGGCTGCGCCCAGGCCACCCACCGACGATCACCTCGACAACACCGGCGCGCGCGAAACACCGCCCGGCACAGGATGTTTCCTACTCAAGACCGGCGAAGCCGACGCACCCGGCATCCCGTTCCGCATGACCTTCACCCCCACCGAGCGCGCCCACGACATCCACAACACCAACCGCCGCTTCTCCCACCTCACAGGAGAACACAACAACGGCCCGCGGCGGCCTCCGTTCGAGGCCGAGGCCTTCGAGGTCGGGGAGGACGGCGATGAATAATGTCCTCCAGAACCCTCCTCACAGGCATCGTGTCCCTGCCCATCGTGTTGATCCTGTTCCTGGCGGTGCTGGTCGGAATACAACCCGCAGACTCATGTGCCGCCCAGGTGCTCGCTGGGGGAGTGGCGGGCCCGACCGGTCAATCGCTGGCGGGGTTGAACGAGCGGCAGTTGGAGCTGGCGCGCAACGGTGTCGCGATCGGCAAACAACGCCGAGCCGCGCAGTCGGTGATCATCGCCGAACTGGCGGCGATGATCACCGAATCGACGCTGCGGAACCTCGCGAACTCCAACGTCCCGGAATCGTTGAACTACCCCAACGACGGCGTCGGCGCCGACCACGATTCGGTGGGCCCGCACCAGATGCGGGTCAGCGTCTGGGGAAGCGCCGGGATCGCCACGCTGATGAATGCGATCTATCAGATCAACTGGTTCTACACCCAAGCCGGCACCATCCCCGGCGCCGCCTCGATGACCTCGGCCGAACTCGCCCAAGCAGTCGAAGTGTCCGCACCGAACGCCTATGCCGGACAACTGGATCTGGCCCAACGCCTCTACGCGACGTTCGCCGACATCGACCCAGCGTCCCTGCCCGCCCCCGTGCCAGGGCAACCGGCTCCCGGATGTGGACCCGGCTCGGCACCGCCCGGCGCGCCGGTGCCGGCCAATGGGTTCGGGCAAGCGGTCGTGGCCGCGGCGCAGCGGTGGCTCGGTACCCCGTACGTGTGGGGTGGGGGCGACGCGAACGGCCCGACGGGCGGCGGGTTCGACTGCTCCGGATTGACGTTGTACGCGATCTACCAGGCATCGGGCGGTCGAATCCGGTTGCCGCACTACACCCAGGCCCAACAAGACTCACCGGCCGGCCGGATCGTCGGGTTCGATCAGCGCCAGCCCGGGGACCTGATCTTCTTCACAACCCCCGGCGAGAGCGATTCCCACCATGTCGCCGTGTACGCGGGCCGCGACGCCGACGGCACGGACCTGGTCATCCACGCCCCCCAAACCGGCCAAACCGTCACCATCGCCCCCCTTGCCCGTGTCGCCGGAGCCGACCACCTCGACGTCCGCCGCTACACCATCCCGCAACCCCGAAGCCCAACAGTGGAAGAGGGAAAACAGCTGTGACACCGAATAATCCGCATCGACGACGTGAGGCGGGATCCGTCCGTGGACGTTCTATACCTCCGTCGCCGAAGCGGCGCAATACCGCTATGACCAGTGCAGCCGGTAGCGACCGCGTCACTGCCGAGCAACGGCTCGCCTCGCGGGCGGCGGCGGGGCCGCATCTTCTGGCGTGGGTCGCCGCGACGCGGCAGACCTTCACCATCTGCCGGCCCGACGGACGCGCGGTGGCCCACGATCGCTTCCACCGCGACCTCATCATCGACAGCGACGACGCTGCCATCGAAACCGCAGCGCTGCAAGCGATCTGGCTCGCCGCACAGGGGAAGGACCTTTGTGGCGCCGACGTGGCGACCCTGCGCATCGTCACCTCCTCTCTCGTCGCGGACCCGGCCGCCCTGCACCGTGCGGCGGTCACCGGAGGCCTGGTGCTCGACCTGGTCGTCGACGCCACCACCAACCCGGCTGTCGGCCATCAGCTCGGCGTCTGGGTCGACTGGCGGCGCGCCGACCTCACCTGCCTGATCCAACACCCGAGGAACCAGAAATGACGTCACGCCCCTTCACAACCTTGCTCGCTGTCATGGCCGGAGCGTGCCTGTTGACCGCGTGCACCGAGCACCCGTCACGCGGCCGACCGCCGGACGAAAACTCCTGCGCCCATGCAGGATTCGAGCCACCATTCATTGCGGTCGACCCATGCTCGGCCGACTCGGTCACCTCCGCAGCGATGCGGACGATGTTGACCTACAGACCAGCCGAGGGGCTTGACTCGCGCCGCGCGTTCGAAGCCGCGACGCCGCTGCTGGATCCCGAGTTCGCGCGCAGCGGTGCGCCCGCGGCGATCGCGTTGGCACCGATCACCCCTGGTATGTGGGACCGGTGGCGCGACCAGCACGTCACGGTCACCGCGACTGCCCGCGTCACGGCCGATGATCACCCCGCTGACACCTCGTCGCGGGCGGCGCGTGTGGTCACCGTGAGCATGCAACCCAGCGACAACACACCAGCTATTCGACTGGTGGTGTTCGTTGTCGCGCACCGGGCGCAGACCAGCGCAGGCGCGCGGTGGCTGCTGTCGAGTGTGCAGGTGGCGTCGTGACCAGCGGCAACGGTGACCCGGTCGACGAGGGCGGGCAGGCGGTCAAGGCCGGGTTCGTGCAGGCAATGCAAACCGCGGCGATGACGATGAACCTGCTGCAGCGCCGCGGGAGCGAATCGCGCTCGCGGCAAGAATTCGCCCAACGCCAAGACGACCGGATCGCCGAACAGCAGCGCAAGAGCCACCTCCACGCCGCGCAGATCCAGGGCTACCTCGACCGGGGCCAGCACGGTCGCCTCGAGCACTGGGCCGATATGGCGATCAAAGCAGGCCGCTACCGCGAGCACCTGCTCGAGATGCAAGTCAAAAACGCACGCCTGCACCAAGATCAGGACAGAGCAGACCGAGCCAAGGACAGCGACAAAGCCACCGAGGAACGCCGCGACAAGGTCCACGGGCTGCAAGTGTGGGCCCTGCGCGGTGAGTACAACCGCAAAGACGCCATCCATACCCAGCAGCTGCGCCGCTACGACAAACAGATCGCCCAGGACCAGCGCCTGCACGATCTGAAGGTCGAATACCAGAAGCTGCTGATCGAGGCCCGCAAACGCGCGCTCGGACTCACCGAAACACTCACCGACACCGACCCCGGCACCGCCCGCACTCACACCGCCAGGGCAGGCTGGGCGGCGGCTGAGGCCACCGCGGACCTGTCCGACGACCATCGCACCGCCGCCGATGCGTGGGCCGAACGCTACGGCGAGGACACCGGCAACGACCCCCGCACCAGCCTGGCTGATGCTCGTGCCGAGGCTGCGGCCCTCGACGACGCCGTCGATGAGCTCCACAACCAGATGTGCGCACTGAGCGCCGAGTACACCCTTGTCAGCTACGGCGAATCCCAGCTGCGGGACATCAACTCCCACAGCGCCGCCGACGCGGCCCGCCGGCCTGATGCCG
Source organism: Nocardia violaceofusca NBRC 14427 (assembly GCF_963869435.1). Classification (NCBI taxonomy): domain Bacteria; kingdom Bacillati; phylum Actinomycetota; class Actinomycetes; order Mycobacteriales; family Nocardiaceae; genus Nocardia; species Nocardia violaceofusca. The sequence continues at coordinate 35,809 of NZ_CAWMPM010000034.1, read as the reverse complement.
ATTCAGGCGAAGAGCTCGAAGTTCTCGACGGAGAGGTCATCGACGTCGCGGTCGAGGTCACCGGCGTCACCGGCGACCTCGATGTGGGCGTGGACTTCGCGCCACCGGTTCTCCCACCCGTGAAGGCTCTCGGGGCCGCGCCGTCGGCGGATGTCGAACCATGATGGCGCGCAATACCTTTCGCTCCGACAGTTCGGGCGCTGTCGTTCCCGATCGGTGGCAGATGAAGCTGCTCGCGGGTGTGTATGCGCATGTGTCGGCGGCGAGGGAGATGGCCGCTGTGGCCCGGGCCGGGCGGGAGGCGACCGGTGAGCTTCCGCCGCCATCGTGGTCGAGGGCTTTCCGCACCGAGGTCCTGCTCGGCCAAGAGCTCGGGAAAGCGGGGCTGGCCGCGGGGGTGCCGCGGGAGTGGCTGAACCAGGCCCGCACTCGCGCTCATTTGGCGCAGCCGTGGCGACGCGACCTGCACTGGCGCAACCCGAAACCGGTGGACCGGACCAGGCTGCTGGTCGGGCTGGCCGGTGAGGCGCACCGGATCCAGGACCTCGCCGCGGTCGCGGTCGCCTACGAACATCGCGGCGCGCACGCCGAACCCGGAACCGCGACCTGGGTCATGCGCAACCTACGCCGATCCCGCACCCGCCTGGTCCAACTCGCCCGCCTACTCGCGATCACCGACGACGAAGCCCACCGAATGTGGAACGCGCCCCAGCACTGGACCACCGCCGCCGAGGGTGCCCGCGCCGCGAGTGTCGACGAACTCGACACCCGCTGGCGCGCCCACGCCCGCAGCGACCAAACCAGCATCGTGCTCCAAGCCCGCGCACTCACCAAAGCGGGCATCACCGCACCTGCCGGCGCCGCACTGCCACCACCTGATCAGATTCTCGCGGTCCTTCGAAAAGAGCTTGGACACACCAGTGTTCCCGTGGCCGTGAGCGCGGACCGGCACCTGAGCGGCGACGTGGTGGCGCCAGCCGGGGAAGGCATCGAGATAGCGGTGGCCGCGACCGGAATAGGCAGCGGCGGCCATCAGGGCCTGGTGCCTGATCTTGCGCCGGTGCCGCGGCCGACCGGTCTCGGAGTCGAGGTCGAGCCATGACGGGGCGACAACACGCTGTTGGTGCGGGCGGTCGGCGCCCGGTGGCGCCGAGTGCAGCGCAGAAGGCGCTGCTGCGGCGGTTGTCCGCCGTGGTGGCCCAGACACGGGCGCAGCTCGATACTGCGCGCACCCACTGGGAAGCGGGAGTTTTGGCGGAACCCTCCTGGTTCGCGCGCTTGGACACCTTGATGGCGCGCGGCGCCGCGTTGGCTGAGCTGGGCCATGCCGGTGGAATCCCGCAGCGGTGGATCGATTTCGCCCGTACTCGGGGCGAAAAGGGGTTGGGTTGGCGCACGCCGCAACGATGGCCCGTCCCGCAACCCGTGCAGCGGGACCGCCTCATCGCGGACCTCGCCGCCGAAGCCCGTGACCTCAGCGACGTCGTGGCCGTCCACGCCGCCTACCGCGTACGTGCCCGCAGCGACGAACCCGACTCGCTGCGCACACGCATCGAAGCCACCGCAGCGGTGCGTCACGAGCGTCTGACCTCGATCGCGGCGCTGTTGGATCTGATCGGACCCGAACGCGACCGGATCAGGCCGGCCCTGGATCCGATCTGGGCTCGCGCGCTGGCGGCCACGGTGCGAGACCTCAACCCTGTCCTGCTGACACAGCAATGGCGCGCCCACGCCGAACACGAACCGAACTCGGTGGCGGCCTACCGGCTGCTGACCGACCACGGCGACATCGACTTCACCCCGGACTCCGCCATCGCGCCCGTCCCCGCGGTGATGGTCGAACACATCGCCGCCGCCCTGCGACTGCCACCCGGGCTGGCCATTCCCGACCTCACCCTCGGCGCAGCCACCGACAGCGCTGTGACCGCCGCGCTGGGCGAACCCCGCCGCCTCGAATTGCCCGCGCCAACTACCGGCGGCGAGCAGCACGTCGGCGGGACACGAGTGTTCATGCAGCGCGACAGCGGCCCGAGCCCATGACCGGAGGGGACGCCCTCGAATCGCTGACTATCCGGCGGCCGAGCACCGAGCCCGAGACCTGGAGAAATGGATGACGATTCCCGAACCGATACCCGATCCAACCACCATCGCAGCACGGGCGTCGACCGGTTCGCCGGGCAGCGACCGTGTCCGGGGGCCGAACGCCGCCCAGGCTGCGCTGCTGCGACGTCTGCGTGACGTCGCTGACGGGCTGCGCCGGATGCGGGAAACCGGCCGTCTCGGAGGCGAATTCGGTCACTTTCCCGCCGAACTGTGGCACGACTACCTCGAGGAGATGCACGACCGCGCCGACGCACTGACCGCGCTCGGGCGCGCCGGCGGTATCCCTGCCCCATGGCTCGGCTACGCCCGCGGCCACAGCATCGCGCAGGTACCGGGTCCTTGGCCGGAAACCGGTGTGTCGCCGCGTGCGGAACTGATCGCCGCCGTGGCCGAGCAGGCGCGGGAGTTCGGGCAGATCGCGGCCATGCACGCCGCCTACCAACTCCGTGCCACCGGCGAATCCGACCGAGCGCAGGAAGCCCTCGCCGAAAAGCTGGGCCGACGCTGGGACCGGATCGGCACCGTCGCAGCGCTCCTGCAACCCGTCGGCACGGAACGCGAACAGATATGGCCCCCCGCCAAGGACCCCGCGTGGATCGCGGCCTTCGCCGACCCCGTACGCGACACCGACCCCGGCGACCTGGCGCGGCGATGGCATACCCACCTGTCCACCCCGGACGCCGACGTGTCCGCACACGCGGCGCTGGCCGACTACGGCGATCTCACCTGGGACCCCGACCGTGACCTCGTGCCCCCACCACAATCGCTGATCACCCAAATCAACGCCGCACTACGCGCCCAGCACACGGTTAGCGGTGGCGCCGCGATCGACGCCAACATCGGCGCCGCGCTACCGGAGATGGCCCGCGAATTCGCGCCCGAAATCCCCACATCGGACCCGCACCGCGGTGTTGTCCCGGCGCTCGACACCGGACCCGAACGGTGACAGCAACCCCGCCAGACGAAAACAACAGCAATGCAACGAAATTCGATTCAGGAGCCTACCGATGACCGACTCGCAATCACCACGCGTGCAGCGAAGACCGGTGTGGCAGCAAAGACTGCTCGACCGGATCCAGGACTTGTCCGACGACCGCGGACGGCTGCTGCGCGCAGGCTACGACACTCCACCCGGGGCGGGGGAGTTGTCCATGCTGGCATGGCGCACTCAGCTGCTGCAGCTGGCAGCCGACCGCAGCGAGATCGAAGCCCGCGCGCACGCGATCGGCATCCCGCCCGCCGATATCGCCGCCGCCCGAGCGGCCGGAAGCCGTGGCCACCGATCCGACCTCAGCCCCGAGCCCGGCGCCGATGCGGTGCGCGAGCACGTGATGGGCTGGGTGGCCAGCGATGTTTGGCAGATCCAGCACATGGCCGCGATCGACGTCGCCCACCGGATGCGAGCGGTCACCGACGCACCCCGATTCGAGCCCGAACCAGGGATGGTCGCCCAGTTCGAGCGCAACCTGAGCGCGTTGTGGATCCGGGCGGGCAACGTCGCCGACGCGATCGGCCTCAGCGTCGATGAAGCCGCCGGAATGTGGGCGCGGACCAGCAGTGACTGGCAGCGACTACTCGCTGCCACGACACAGACCTACGACGACGAAGCAGTCGAGGAACGCTGGCGCGTCTACGCCCGCTCCAGCATCGAAACCAGCGTGATACGCGATGCCACGGCCATCACTCTGCGGGTGCATGTCGCCGTGTCCGAGCATCCGGTACGCATCCCCACACCGCACGCGATGAAAACGGCCGCCGCAGCAGCGTTCCTGTCCCATTCCTCCGCTGGCTCCGCCCCCATTACCGATGCGATCGACCGCGCCGTGCCCGCCGAGGCCGACCACACCCGCTGGGACACACCCACGGTCGCAGACCGACCACAGCTTCCCGGCCGCCGCGATCTCGACGCTGGAACCCAGCCATGACCCATGTCTGCCCACGTCCGTGCCCACCGACTCACGGGGGGTTCACCCGCCGAAAGAGGTGTCAACCATGACCAACCCGGGTTCCGGAGTATCGCTGGAGCAGTGGCAGGCGAAGCTGCTGGCTCGCATCGACCGGCTGGCACGCACCTACGCGCTGGTGCAGGCGCGTGGTTTCGATGGTTACGACGGCAGTGACGCCACGCCGGAGCAGGAGTGGCGTTCGCATCTGGACGCGTTGGAAGCCGAACGCGAAACCATCGAACAACTGGCTATCGAGCTCGGTATCCCACCCCAATGGGTCGAACGCGCCCGCACCAACGGCACCGACGCAGCCCAAATGCCGTTACCCACTGCAGGTATCGCTCATACCGGCGCGAATTCGAGTCCCGAGGCCGGGATGCCCGGGGTCGCATCGGCGTCGAAGCAGTTGTTCATCGATATGGCTGTCGTCGATGTGTGGCATGTGCATCGGATGGCGCTGCTGTGCGCGGCCCGCGATGCCCGCCTCAACGCCGGCCGTCTGGGGTTGGGCGCCGACCCCGTCGCCGATATGCAGTTCCACCGCAACATGAATCTGCACCATGAGCGCGCGGCCGGACTGTCCGATGCCGCGCAACTGTCCGCGCCCGAGGTCGAAGCCCTGTGGAACAGCCCGCAAGTCCATACCGCGCGCCGGCAGGCCGTCGAGCAGATCAACCGGTGGGACGACCTGCACCTGGAATTCGAATGGCGCCGCTACACCCAGCCCGCCACCGACCCCGTCTTGCCGCCCTACATCCCCGTCGACCCGGACACCGGAACCCCGACCACCCACGCACAGGCACGCCCACCCGACCTCGGCGAGTTGATCGCCCGCGCCGCCGCCGCGCTCGGGATCGACCCAGACCGCACCGACCGGCTCCCGATCCACCACGCAACCGCCGTCGATATAGCCCTGCCCGAAACCACCGCCCGCGACTGGAACCCCGACCCCATCCCAACACCGCCGCCGAGCGCTACGCGTCCTGACGTAGGGCCCGAGCCCTGACCCCCGCACCGTTCACCCATCGGTGATGGCGCTGGCGCCGACCATCACTGCAGATCGATTCGAACCACCGCGAGGACATCCCGTCACGCCCGGCCCACCGGCTGCGGCCCGCTTCCCGACAAGGCGGAACACGATGTCCGACAACACATTCCCCCCAACCCGCTCACCCGATTCCAGCGCCCCAGTCCCGACCGCGAGCCCAACGCCCTCCGACGCACTGGCATCGGCCTCTCGTGCGGTGCCGCCGACGGCGTTTCGATCCCGCACCGTTGCTTCTGCGCTGGCGGTCCGGTTCGGGCCCGACGACCCCGACGCTGTGCGCGCGACCGCGCTACGCGCGGTGCAGGACTCGGTGAAGCGCTACATCGACTGGCAACACCACCCCGCCCCCGACACCTCTACTGCCGGTCCCGGCGAGTGGCGGTTGACCGCGATCAACGGCATCGAAGACGACCTGCGTCGCGCCTACCTCGACGCCGTCCGCAACGGGGTGCCAATCAGCGAGATCGACACCGCCCACGACCTCGGGCTCGCCGGAGTGAGCTGGGACCAGCAACCCGCCCACCCGCTACTGGGACGGCTCGAACACCTCGCCCACGAACTCACCCTCGCCGAGGCCCGCGCCGGCAACGACCGCGCCCGGATCCGGGAACTCGAAAACGAGCTCGACCACGCCCACACGCGCATCGAAACCCTGTCCGAAGACCTCGCCCACGCCCGCAACACCATCACCCGCCAGACCGAAGAACTGGTCGACGCCGATTGGGTCACCGGACACCGCCACCACAACACCGAACCTGGCCCGCAGCCCGCCCGCGCGCTGGCGCAATCCAACGCCGAGCTGGCTTTGGCCAACCACATCGACGCCCTCGAACACGCCCCATCGCTCGACACCAGCGATGGGATCAGCGCAGCGATCGACACCGCACTGCCCGGCCAGCCCGACTACTGGCCCGACACCACCGACCCCGACACCGGGCCACCACCCGACGCGTCGGATCACGGGCCGGAGGTGGCGCCGTGACCGCGCTGGACGAGCCACTGGGATTCACCAACCCCGAGTACTACCGCGACGCCGCCTCGCAGAGTGAGCGGCAGCTGCGCGCCGACTTCGCCCGCTACTACCAGCTACGCGAGATCGCGCCCTCGGCCGCCACCGCCGAAGCGCGCGCCGAATTCAACTCCCGCGCCGACGAGCTGGCCATCCGGTGGGCACGTCACGAATCCGAACACTGGCGCGGCACCTGGGCCGGACTGCAACGAGTCGTGGCCGGATGGCGCACCCAACCGGAGATCTCGCGCCGCAACTACGACCAGATCGCGCGCGCCCGCGCCACCGGCGACGTAACGATCGACGACGACATCTGGCGCACCCTGCAACAAGCCCGCCTCATCACCGGCCACGGCACCGGCACCATCACCGGCTCCACCCAAGACGCCGCCCGCCGCTACCCGCACCTGCAACCCGACATGGGCGCCACCCCGGCCCCAGCACCACGCGCGCAGACGGTTGACCGGCGCACCGCGGTCGAACGGACCCTGGGCGCACCGAGAAATCCGGCTGTGGCGTTGCCGAGCCTCGCGCAGGTCGACGCGGTCATCGCCGACACCGACGCCCTGCTCGAAACCGAGGAATCAGCAGCCGATCTCGACGACGGGCGCGAGGCACGAAAAATGCTGCTGCCCCGCGCCGTTCGCGAAGCGCGGATCTCGGCCGACTACAGCCACACCGAAACCTGGGAACGCCGCCATGTCGAGGCTCTGCGAGAGGTCCAAGACCTCGCCGCCGAGCACAGCAATGTCGCCGATCACCTCGACGGCACCGACGACCAGGCCCGCATCGCCCGCCTCGACCGGTTGCGGGCCGGGCTGAGCGCCGCGCGCCGCGACGCCCTCGCCGTCGGACTCACCGACGACCAGGTACAGACCGCCTACACCACCGGACGCGACGGAACCTACTGGGCCACACAACCATCCGATCCACAGCTCGGACGCATCGCCCAACTCCTCGAACACCGCGACCTCGCCCGCGCCGCCGCGGAGTCCTACCGCAGCCAACTCACCTCAGCGCCCGACACGACCGCAGAGCCGGCAATACCGGGCACCCACGGTAGCTCGGTCGAGGCCGCAGAAGCATTAACCCTCGGTGACGGTGCAGGTGCCGCGATCAGCACCGCCGTAGACATCGCCCTCCCCGGCACCGACCTCGGCGAATGGTCGCCGCCCGCCACCGAAGTGGCCGCGAAAGAGGTTGTCTCCCCGCTCGATCGGGAGGTGAGCTTGTGAGGGCCCTCGGCCAGAGTTACCCACCGCTGTTCAGAGGGTTGTCCCCAGCGAGGGCGGCGTGATGGCGCGGCAGACGCGGCGCCGCACCACCGGCGGGCTCGGCGAGGAAACCTGGCTGCTTCTCATCGCCCTCGGCGTCATCGCTGTAGTGCTGCTCGCCTACGGGGCGCTGTCAGCCGGGAGCTGGTGCGCCGGACTCCCCATCACCGCGCACCCAGTAGCGGCACTGCTGCAGGTGATGGCCGGCCAGCATCGGTGGCCATGGCAATCCACCGCGCTCTTCGCTATAACGCTCGCAGCCAGCGGCGCGCTCGCGAGCATGTTCCGCCGGCGGTGGGCCTCGATGCGGCGCAACGACATCGATCGCGCGGCGCGCACCATGGTGTCCCCGCGACACATTTCTGCCGCGCGACAGCAAGACAACGCCACCGCCGGCGAGCGGCTGCTCAAAGACGCACCAGCCGAGGTGCGGGCCCTGCCGGGGCCGCCGCTGGGCCGCACCGTCGTCGGGGGAGTGGAGTTGTACGTGCCGGCCGAGATGGGTGTATTCATCGCCGCCGGGCAGCGCACCGGCAAAACCATGGCATGGGCGATCCCAGCGGTGCTCAGTGCGTGGGGACCGGTGATGGCAACCTCCAACAAACCCGACCTCTACCGCCACACCGTACTCGGCCGTGAACAACGCGGCCGAGTGTGGCTGTGCGACCTCCAGGCAGTGACCGGGCAGCCGGTCTGCGGATTCTGGGTCGACCTACTGTCCCGCGTCCACACCCTCGCGAGCGCACGAAAGCTGGCGTCATTCTTCGTATCCGGTGCGTCGGGATCAGCCTCGGAGCGCGCCAACGCCCGCGTCGACTCCTACTTCGACGGCGGCGCTCAAGAACTATTGGCGCTGTATCTTCTGGCCGCCGCGTCTGTCGAGGGCGATTTGCTCCACGTCGCCGAATGGCTGTCCAGCGACCAGGACCAAACCCCCATCCTGATCCTGCGCCACCACAATCACGTCCGGGCGGCGCAACGCATCCTCGACGCGCAAGGCTTGTACGCGCGCCAGAGAGACGGTTTGTACGACATGGCACGCCGGTTCTTGAACGTGCTCTCCGACGAGGGCTACGCCACCATGATCACCCCACCCACCCGCAAACGCGTCACCGTCTACGAGACCAGCGAATCGATCGTCATCGACACCACCCTCGCAGCGGCGACGCACAACCTGCCCGAATTCAAACCCGCCGAGTTCATCACCAGCAACGACACCCTGTACGCGCTATCGATGACCGGACCCGACTCCGCCGCAGCCCTCACCGCCGCCCTCGTCGGCCAAATCCTCGAATCAGCACTGGCGTTCGCCCGCGCCCGCCCCGACGGACGCCTCGCCGTGCCACTGCTGGCGGTCCTCGACGAAGCAGCCAACTGCGCCCTCATCGACGCCTTACCCAGCTACTACACCTACGCCGCCGGGTGCGGCGTGATCCTGCTGACCATCGTGCAAGTCCTCGAACAAGCCGAAGACCTCTGGGGCGCAAACGGATTGACCGTCATCCGCGCCCAATCGATCGAAATCTACGGCGGCAACATCGCCACCCCCTCCTACCTGGAACAGTGGGCTCGACTGGTCGACGACCACGACGTCGCCGACCACTCCCGCTCCACCGGCCCGGGAGGCACCAACCGCAGCACCAGCTGGCGCGCCGAACCCATCCTCAACATCGCCAAACTCGCACGCCTCCCGAAAGACCGCGCCCTGGTCCGGCTCCCCGGCCACGAACCCGTCCTGATCGAAAAGCAGTTCTGGTGGGACAACCCCACCCTCGAACCACTGGTCACCCGATCTCTAGCCCGCTACGACAACCCACCCGCCCCAGCCGCCCCACCGACGCGGCCGGACAACCCAGGAGACGCAGCAGGAGTCGAGCTATGACCACACCCGCAACACCTGGATCTGCACGACAGCGGAAGCCCATGCCACCGGCGTATCCCGACTTCACCACCTTCGCCGAGCAATGGCTATTCCCCTTCGTCACCGTCCGCCTCGCCGAAGCCAACCGCGAACACGCCTGGACCTGGTGCAGCCAATGGTGGCGCCACCGCGCAGTGAGCGTGCGCATCGCCCACCTGCACCGAGCCTTCGAAGCCATGCGCGCCGACAAGAACGCCGCCGGCCTGTCGACCTTCATACTCCACCACGTCGACCCCCACTTCCACGTCGTCCTCGACGCCGCCAACGGACCCCTGCACCGCTGCACCCGCACCAAACACGTCGCCCTACCGTCACTTTCCTGCGAACCCGTGCCGCCCGGATGGTTCAAACCCCCGGGCAAGCCCGATCTCGAGTCCGGCAACACCAAGCCCTATCGGTTCGGTCACTATGCCGATTTCGTCGAGCGATGGCTGCTGCCGGTCACCGCGGTCCGCATCGCCGCCAACCACCGCGAAGACCAATACACGTGGTGTCGGCGGTGGTGGGATCACCGCAGCGTCGCCGTGCGCTTCGCTGGCCTGCACGTCGTATTCGAAGCCGCCCGCGTCGCCGAGGACGGCTCGGCCATGTCGACACTGTTCGTCTCCCATATCGACCCGCACCTCCGGTATATCCTCGACGCCGCCAATGGGCCTCTCCACCGCTGCACCCCCGACCACCACATACCCGAGACCGGACTACCCACCGCAGATGTGCCCGCTAATTGGTTCGCCACGCTCGGAAACCCCGCTCCGACGGACGATCTGGGATTCGGACCAGGCTTCCGGGACCACGCAGAACACTGATGAGTGCCCTACGCGGACCCGTACATGTCGATGACGGTCCCGGGTTGCTGGTGGACGCCGCGGGGACCGCTGGAGCAGCGGGCGGATTTGGCCGTCGTTGTGACAATGTGGTGGCTCGGGCTGGGGCAACGGCGCGAGTGTGCACGGATCTCGCTCGGCCGACAACACACGTGTACCTGATGCGGTACCGCCTGGCGGTGCGGCGTAGTGTCTGCGCGACCACCGAACCCCTTCAGGAGTTGTCTGCGATGGCCGACCGCCACCTGATCGACGTCCGCATACTTCTCACCCACAGTGACCGGCTTCTGCTGACCCGTCGCGGCGGCACCGATGAATTCGCCGGTCGATGGCACCTGCCTTCGGGAAAGCTCGACAAAGCAGAGGCCATCACCGCGGCGGCGGCACGTGAGGCGTACGAGGAAGTCGGGGTCATGATCGACCCGGCTGATCTACGCGCTGTTCACGTCGCGCATGTGGCTGGCTCGGGTCCGGAGCCGCGTCTCGGCGTGTTTCTGCACACGACGAGCTGGCAGGGCGAGCCGGTGAACCGGGAACCGGACAAGTGCCTGGGCGTGGCGTGGTTCAGATTCGACGAGCTGCCCGAGGACATCATCGAGTACCCGGCTATAGGGATCCGGGCCTTCCTCGACGGTGACGCCTCGTTGTTCAGCGAATACGGCTGGACCCCCTGCCCATTGTCATGTAGTTCCACCGGAGGTGCGCGCATATTGGATCCAACTGAGGTAAGTCAGTTTGTCCCGGATGTAGCTGATCGGCGCCTCTGACAGCTGGGTGCCGGCCAAGAAGTTGAATCGACTCGGCCGTATATGGTTTCGTCGACTCCGCCGGCGGTGAGGTCGACAGGCGTGTAGTCGAGCAGCTGCTGCGGTGTATAGCGGCCGGTGGCCATGAGGCGGCTGCCGTCGGAAAGTGATCGGGGGAATTGAAGAGAGAATAAGGACGGCAAACCAGCACCGAAGATTTTCGGTAGACACGTGCGGCGGGCTTGGTCGCCCGTTCCGTTTGGCTCCTACCCCATTGCTTTCCATCCGGACCATGGTCGGTGGTTTGCCCTATCGCGAATACACGCCAAGCGGTGAGCCGCCTGCCTGCTCCATGTTTGGTCGGTTATGGCCATCTGTACCGCCATACTCGTCATCCGGAACTCCCGGATGTCCCGCAGCAGTTCGAAGCCCTCCCACGTCGTGACGTCGTACCCGTAGACATCACAGAACTGGGCGTACTGTTTCGCACTGATCCAGCCGAACGATGACCACTTGATCGCAGTGTGCACCAAGTCCCACTCGGGCGGGCCGATCGACGTTCGCTCCAAGTCCAGAAGGAACACCCGCCCGTCGTCCGACGCCACCACGTTGCCTACCCAGGCATCACCATGAATCACGCACCATGGCAGCCCCTCCGGCAGCTGCACCCACCGTTCGCGAAGCTCCGCCAGATGCCCGAACATCCAACGTCGATCATCCTCGCCGAGGACAGAAGCCGCCTTGATCCGCTCTTCTAATCGAACGAACGGCGCAACCTCCCCGAGCGTGAAGTCCGCAGGCGGTGTCAGGGCGTGAAGCTGCTTGAGTGCGGCGGCAACCTGTGCGGGCGTGCTGTGGTGGTGTGGTGGAAGCTCGCGCCAGAACGTCACCGATCGGCCGTCGATATCGACAGGCTGGACGACGTCAGGAGCAATCTGAACCGCGGATACGCCGCGCGTCTCCAGCCACCGCGCAATGCGAACTTCGCGCTCTGCGGCGGCAAACTGGCCAGGTTGGTTGATCCGCGCCACCGTATTGCCTGGGAGGCGGTAGATCGCATTCTCGCTTCGATGCAGCAGTTCTGCGCCTGTGGCATCGCGCCCAACCTGTTCGCAGGCGGCTTTCAAGATGGACAGCGTTTCATCCGGAACCGCGCGGTCGGTCATACGCCCGCCACGGTTGCGCCGATGTGGGAGCGAAGTTCTTCGACTTCGGTTGTGGCGGTGTGTGGCTCGGAAAGACTCGACAGCTCGCGCAGATCGTCTGCGGCGCGGCGTGATCGGATATGCCCGGCGTCAAGCAGTGCGGCACTACCTAACTGGGCGGCCTCGCTCGGGTCACCCGTCGCCATCGTGAGCGACGCGAGCTTGATGCCGGAAATCGCCTTCGAACGAACGTATGCCTCGGTGTGGCCTTGTACTGCGCTTCGCAACCTTGAGCGTGCCTCAGTAGCGAATTGCCCTTGGAGGGCTAGGTCGAACAATGCGTGTCCCGTATCGCCGGAGTGTTGGGCGGCGTCGTAATACGTCATCCAGGGTGGGTCATTCTGTGGCGAAGCATGAGAGAATTCTTCGTCCGCTTGCCCGATGGCCTGAACTGCTTCCTCGACTCGGTGCAGTTTCGCAAGAGCCCGAGCCCTTGCCGAGTGCAGCATTGCGCGCTCGGTTGCGGTCAGCCGGTCAGACCGCACCATTGCTAGTTCGATGTACGTCAGCCCGTCGTCCGCACTGCCACACCAAATGGCTTGGCGTGCCATAGAAGACAGCACTTTACCGCGAAGGTGCCAATCGCCAGCTTCTTCGGCACACGTCCACGCCAGCCGGAACATGCTTCGAGCGTCTGCGTGCGCGTAGGCATCGAAGGCCATGAACGCCGCGGTGTGGCCGAGGAAGCCCACAGCACTCTGAAGTTGAGAACGGTATTTTTCGGGACAACGGGCGTTGAGTAGGTTGACCGCGTACCGGAGTTGTGCCCCGACAGCTTCGCGGACCAGCCCACCCCCGTACGTATGATCCCACGTGCTGAACTCGCGGGCTGTTTGCCGTATCTGCTCGATCTCTGTCAGACCAACGGTGGACGGCACCGGCGTCGGTTCAAGGGTACTCAGCAGTTCAAGCAGCGGCGCAGCGGCACCTGTCACCGTGACGCCAAGGGCCGCACGAAGGAAATCTTGGCGCTTCACATCTTCGAGCGTAGCGACCACAGCGCCTGGCAGCTTGAACCAGAGCAGCTCGGGCGGTACGGCGAGCCTCTGCGCCCAACGCCGCAACTTGGAAAGATGTTCCGGCGCTGGGCCCTTCTCCAGTCGGCTGAGCTGGGCTTGCGTAATACCAAGCCAGTCCGCGACCCGCTCTTGCGGCAAAGGCTGTCGATGGTACGGATGATTGCGATAGGCAAAGATCACGCGACCCATGTGCCATGTCGCAAGGGCATCACGCATCTGGTCGGTTTGCCAGAACGCCAGCGGCACAGCTGGAGGGTCATGGAGTTCGCTGCGTGCGCCGACTGTGCAAGGGCCGCATAACGATTCATCGTTGTAGTTATTGAGCCTGCTCCCGCAGCGACAACAGTAGCGTTGCTGGTCGGGTACGCGTGTCACGGGCCGCTCCGATGTTGATCGTGGGGCGCCTTACCGCCCCTTCGCCCTGGTCAAACGACGCTATCACTGGATTCCCCGCCCGAATATACGTTTCATGTATACCCCGAATTCGTCAGGGTCGTGGTGGCATTCTGGCCCGAACCCGACGCTTGGGACCGGACACACCCGGTCCTATCGAAAGGGGTTTAGCCATGCCGTTGAGCCTGGTAGTGCCCGTATTCGGCCCACCTGCCGCCGGAAAAACAACGCTCACTCTCCAACTCGGCTTGTCGCCAGGTCGAAGAATTTTTCGTCTCCGCGAGCATGTCCCGAAGGAGGTTCTCGCTGCGACTGCCACCGACAGCGCACGGCTGGGCTGGATTGACGAGTTCACGGTCGCTGATGCGCTCAGCTCCTACTTCGCCACCGTCCAAGCTGATCCCGCCGTGCATACCGTCCTGCTCGATAACTTTCCCGGATCGGGCTCGCAGGTGAGCCAACTGCTCGCCATCGTCTGGCCGCTGATCCCACGGGTTCACATCGAGCCCATCGAAGTCGTGACCGATGCGCGCACACTGAAACAGCGTTCCCGAAGCCGCAAAGTCTGTCACCAGTGCGAACGCGATCCGATCCGGGACCCTCGCTTGCCAGCCGTCCCGACATCCGAGGACGCCTGGACCTGTGGCCGATGCGGCGGCCTGCTCCATCCACGGCGAGGAGATTCACCTCGGCTGTTCAAGGCCCGCCTCCAGCGCTACCACCAAGCGGCGGAGGGCATCGTTGCAGGCTTTACGGATTCTGGTATCGCCGTCACCCAGCTTGACACCACCAACACCATCGAGTGTGCAGCCAACCTGCTTGCGCCCCTGCTTATTTCACGGAGCACTGTGTCATGACGAGTACTGATCTGCCAATGCCCAGCCTCAACCTGAACGGTGATGGTTACGGCCATGCCCGGATGCCTCGGGGTGCGAACGTGCCAGAGCCGCAGAAGATCGACCGTGTGCCGTATGGACGCTTCCGCAACGTCTACCTGTACATCACCGAGGCGTGCCAATTGCGTTGTGAGCACTGCTATATGGGGGAACGCCTGGATCGGGCACTCAAAATGTCGCTGCCGAAAATTGTGGACACGCTCACTACCTGGCGCCGGCTGGGCGGTAGCAAATTGACCATCCTCGGCGGCGAGCCGACGCTTCACCCGCACTACTGCGAGGTGATCCGACTCAGTCGGAAGCTTGGTTACGAGCACGTCATCACCACGACGAACGCGCAGAAACCGGCGCTGCGGCGCTTCCGGCAACTCGTACCGGATGATTTCGCCTATGTGCAGGTCAGCTTGGACGGTGGCAGCCGGGCGACACATGATGCGGTGCGTGGTGCTGGCACCTTCGATGAGGCCATGGCGACCACACAGGAGCTGGCCGAGCGCGGCTTCGATATTCGGATCATCTGCACGGTCAACAAGGCCAATGAGCGTGACGTTATGCAGCTGCTCGATGTTGCGGATGTCCTCGGAGTGAGTCTGGTGAAGTTCCACGTCTTCTCGACCATCGGTACCGGACACGGCAATCCCGACATGGCGATGACGCCGCCTGAGTGGGTTGACTTTTGCGACCGTCTGAATATCGTTGCGCCGCAACATGACACGCGGGTTTGGTACCAACCTACTTACGCCCGACGTGACCAGATGAAACGCTACGGCGCCGAAGGATATCAAGGCTGCATCGGCCGTACACTGGATCGAATTTCGATTTTTCCGGACGGCCGTTGCTACGTCTGCTCCTACCTGTTCGACACCGACCTCTACTTCGCGCAGATGACGGACGGACAGGTGCAGCTCAACCACGGCGTCAATGAGTTCGATCTGTTCACCAGTGTCTTGAACGAAAGTTCCTGCGGCGGCTGCAAAGCGAGCAACTGCATGGGCGGGTGCCCGGCTGAGGAGGTCGTCATGGGCGAATCGTCCTGCGCCGCCTACGAGGACATCGTGCCTGTCTGCCGCCTGTGGAAATCCAGCGCAAAGTCCGAGGAGTGAGCGTGATGGACGACATGGACCGTGTGGTCGAAGAGCTGCGCTGGATCGACTGGGACGACATCGACGAAGTCGAGATGATGTGTCGCGCCGCCTTCGATGAACTAGTGGCGAACCCGAGCATCATCTGGGGCCGGCTTGATGACCTGCCGAACCGGCCCGAGCTGATGAACCTGTGTGAGCACTACGATATCCTGGACAAAATCGTCCTCGCGAGTGAGGACAATCCGGCTGTGCGGGTCCGGCTGCACGTCTTCCTGCCAGGGTACTTCGACCGGCCGCATAACCACCGCTGGAGCTATGCGAGCAAAATTCTGCGTGGGCACTATCGCCACTACCTGTTCGGCAACGCCGAGCTGGACGAACATGTGGAGCCGACCAAGCTGCCGGTGCTGCATGTCCGCGAAGAACTGATTGGCGCGACCTATGCCCTGCACCACTCGATGGTGCATGCGGTGGTAGCCGAGCCATTCACGGCGAGCCTGGTGATCCGCGGGCCCGCGGTGAAAGACAAGTTCCTGGTGATGGATCGCCATACGAACGACGCGTGGTGGCAGTTCGGAGCCCACAACGAATCCGACGAGGAGGCGCAAAAGAAGCAGATGAGCCGGGCACGGTTCGCGGAAGTAACCGGGTGGCTCGATGAATGGAAGGTGGTGTAGTCCGCTCCGCGTAACATCGGCCCTCCTCGTCTGCGGTCGAGGAGGGCGGATGTGTCCCGGAGTTAGCTCTTCTTGCCCTTGCCTTTCTTGGCCTGAGCCAGGTCGCTGGCCGCGACACTCTTCTCCGCCTTGGTCGACTTCTTGTTGCCCAATTCCTTGCCAGCCTCGCTGGCGGCCTTCTTACCCGTTGCCATAGTTGGTCCTTCCGACCGAAACAGCACCCAGCAATTAGTGCGTCCCATCAGGGCAAACTCTCCTACGCGACGGGCGCGAGCCCACTGTACGCCTGATTACCGACAGGATCGGCGACGCGATTTGCAGCGGCGGACTGTGGCCGGTCAACTCGCTACTGAACGTTCCGCCTCTGGGAGCATTGCCAGCAGTTCGGCCAGAACCGGCAGGGGGGCGCTGTGGTGTCGTGTACAACGCAGTGCCCCGCTGGCGGATCCCAGCATCATACTGCGCTCCATCGCCCACCCTGCCCGCTGGCCGTAGAGTAATCCCGCCGAGAAGGCCGCGCCCGCGCAGTGCGTGTGGCGCACTTCTACCGGAAAAGCCTGTACGGCAACTTCTTCCGAGTGGCTTGCTGCTACCGACCCGGATGCACCAGCTGTCACGATCACCCAGGCTGCGCTGGTTTCGTTCAGGAGCGAGGCGGCCATTGTCTGTGCGTGCTCATAGTCGACGTCATCGATGTTGGTTTGAACAAGGAGATTGCCGTATCCATCGAGTGCCCGTTTGACGGGCTCAGAAAATTCCGAGCCGCCCAGGTTGAGCAGCATCGGCACCTCGGCGGTGCGGCCGGCCTCGATGACGCGCATTACGGTCTGCTCGATCAACTCGTAGCAATCCACGTAGAGGAACGACGCCTCGTCGATCGGCGCCAAGTCGGCGCGCTCCAGACTTGCCACTACTTCCGGCAGATGGGCGAACCACGTCCGGGTGTGGTAGTCGTCGGCAGTGACGACGATCCGCGGCGTTCTGGCCGCTGGGTGAGCGGCAGAACCGGATGGCACCTGACGCTCGCGGAGCCACCCTGTGACGAGCTTGCCAGTTTCGTCGGTGCCAATGTGGTTGGCAATCAGCTGGACTGGCGCTTCCATCGCGGCGAGCGCCGCCGCTGTCATCGGGCCGTCAGCTGCGACGGACCACTCAATCTTCGTTATTTCTGCCCCGTGATTAGCGTGTGGGAACTGGGGAACGGACCAGAGTTCCGCGTAGGCTAAGTAACTGACGCACACTACCGGCCCTGACGGATTGCCCATGGCTACCAGCCGTAGACGGAAAAGGGCCGATTGGCGGCGATGTGCGCCATGGCCTCGCGGCAGTAGTCGATCATGTGCTCCGGCAGTGTGTCCGCCGAAAACCACTGCAGATCAGTACACTTTTCTGGTTCGCGGTTCTCAGGATCGCCCTGCCAGGCTCGCACTGTGAAAAAGAACGCCATGCGGCCACCGGAGGATGAGTTGTGCATAATGTGCGCGAAGTGGACGTCTTCGGGCTTGATGATGACTCCAATTTCTTCCTCAGCCTCACGGATCAGCGCTTCGATAACGGACTCGTCGGCTTCAAGATGTCCGCTGGGCAGGTGCCAGGCTCCATCCTCGAAGCCGGTATTTTGGCGCTGCCCGAACAAAACGCCACTGCCTCGGCGCAATGCGAGATGCACGTCACCTGTCACCTTGTGACGCTGGGGTTTTGAGCTGGTGGTGTGTGGAGCAATAGTCTCGGCCATAAATATGAATCCTTCTTCCGTGGTAGTTGACCTGCGGTTTTGCGGCCATGCGAAAGCAGGCTGAGCCTATGCGCCGACCATCGGCCGCCCTATACGCCCGCCGTATACCGACCAATGGGTTCGCGTATGGATGTTGTTCCGAGCGCCGTCCACTCTCGTTACCCAGGCATTTTGGCCACCCAACGGAACGGAGATGATGGACATGGGCGATAAGCGTCACATCCACATCGAATCCGGCGCGTTGAAGCTGGATTACCAGGCGTCGGCAGAACAAGCGCAGAACGTGGCCGACGAGCTGATGCGAGGCGCCTGCTCGGAGTTCAGGTTCCAAATCACGGTCGATGACCACGTGACCGATGAGTTGCCGTCACTTCCGTGCGGCGAACTGTGGGAGCGATGATGCCACGAGACGCACTGCCGCACAGGACATTTGTGCACGCAGACGGCAAGCTGGCTGAATTCATGTGTCAGGTCTATCTGCTCGAACTTACATCGGAACGGGCCCGGGAGCTGCGCCATATCCACCGGCACCATCACCCTGACGAGTGCTTGGTGCATTTGGAGGCGGCGTACTTGCTGGCTGTCGAGGCTGACTGAGGTGGGCGCACCGCTCCTCTCGATTCTCTGGCCAAGCTCGGTGCTGTTCGTGGCGATTCTGAGCTTTCGCGCTGGAAGATGTTGGGCCACAACCCAGTTACCTCGACGACACGGGTTCACATCAGGGGCGGGGTATGAGGACGAGGGCTTCCTTGAGGATGAAGGGTGGGCGGAAGGGGCGGAGCCGGTCACTGCCGAACTGGAGGCATGGAGAAGCGAAGACGCAGATACCGAAGCATTGCCACGGGTGCAGGACATCCGGCCTCCGATACGGTCGACGCCGATCCGACGGCCACCTTGGGTGACGCGGTAGCCCTGCCCGCCCGACAGACCGAGCACGGCGGCCTGGCCGTCGGTGAGTTCGATATCGGTGTGGGCGCGTTCGATCAGCCGCCATCCTTCAGCCGTGGCCGGATCGGTGTCGAGATCGATGCTGGTGACGGTGAGCCGGAACCGGGTGCCGGTCATCAGTCTGGCCATCCACATCGATGTTCCCAGTCGCTCGCGCTCGGGGTAGCGGGCGGCCGGGAGCCGGTGAGGGACCAGCACTACATAGGTCTGCCCGATATCCATGTCACGGGCGCGCATACCTCCAGATTCGTCGCCGCTGCGCGCCCGGACGCCGCCGCAGCGGCCGCGCAGCTCCCTGCGTGACCGGCCCCGGATCGTATGCTCGGCGGCGGCGGTGTGGTGGCTGCGCCGACGGCAGCACCGTGTTGGTGGCGGCCGGGTCGGCGCGTAACCGGTCCACCACGGAGAACATCGATTCGACCGACCCGTAGCGGGTGGTGAGCTCGGACAACAGCCGCTCGACCGAACTCGGAGGCCTGACCATGGCTCACCTATACCCACTGCTGCCCGGCGACGCACCCATTTCACTCACACGATCCAGGACGATTCGCTCATCAGCCCGTAAGCCGGCGCAACCCGACCACCATCAGGCCGAGGTTTCGCCGTGTCGGTGAGATGTCAGCGGGTACCACACCGGGGAGAAGTATGCGCCGACCCGATCCCCGGTAGCCACCGAGCAGCGCCTCGGAAGGCTGCCAGTGCTTTCATCTTGAGGGTGCGCGGCCCAGCGGAAGGATTCATCGTGACAATCGACAACGGGTGCGGACCCCGAGTACAGGAACCGCCCCCGAAACGGCCCTCGCAAGTGGCGAGTGGGTTGTCGGGGTTCGACCGTTTCGCCACCGCGGCGTGCGGAGTCGCTTCGCGGGCAACGTTTTTCGCGTTCTGCGTGCTGCTGGTGGTGCTGGTATGGGTGCCCAGCTTCGTCGTGCTGCCCAGCCTGGATTCCTGGCAACTGGTGATCAACACCGTGACGACGATCATCACCTTCCTGCTGGTGGCGCTACTGCAGAACACCCAGTTCCGCGCCAACGCCGCGGTCCAGCACAAACTCAACGCCGTCGCCGAGGCACTGGCCGATCTGATGGGCGAGCTCGGTGACCAGCACCCCAGTTTGTGCCGCCACAGCGCCGAACTCGCCGCCGTCGGACTCGAACACCACGTTACCGTCTCCGAATAACACCCCCCGGCAGAGCTCGGAGGGGTCCCGCTATTTCGTCGCTACGGGTTGTTCGATCACTGTGGGGCCGCGCAGGCAATGAACCTCGCGTAATTGCACGCGGGGCAGGGAGAACGGTCCGCGGGATATATCAAGCTTGCTGCGGGCGGATCAGTCCCGCCGCCAGCTTCCCCTGGCGTCGGCTCGCTCGATCTGGGGCGGGCGGTGTAGCTCGCCTGCGAGTGCATCGCCGAACCAACCCATCCATCGGTCGCTGAATTCGTCCATGTCGTGCGGGGCAACCTCTGTGAACGGCCACGCGCAGTAGATGTCGGTGCCGGACCCCAGTGCCCGCGCCGATTCCTCGTCGACGGGCAGCGAGAACGGTTCGAATCCGCTGTTGTAGTCGGGTGAGGCTACTGATTTGGTGAATGCTGTCTCGTACCAGGCGAATTCGCCTTTGTGTTTGGCGTCGCAGTACCACAGGCTGTGGCGACGCCCGGGCCAGGTGTGGTTACGAATGCCTGGCAGCAGGAGTTCGATGTAGGCGGTTGCAATCACCTCGAATGGCATGTCGCTGCGCCGCTGCACCGAGTCGACTTCGTCTTCCAGAGCCAAGGTCAGCATTGCAATCGGCTCGCTGGTGGCTGTCCCGCCCATACCGATGCGCAGGTGCAGGATGTCGCCAGAGGGCTGCAGCGCTTCTGCAGCGTTGTCGTGCAATCCGGTCAGCAGATTAGTGAAGATCGACTCCAGGTCGGTGAGAGCGGCGTCGTTGAGCTTCTGGCGCCGCGCTTTCTGAAGTTCGGCGGCATTGCGCGCGGCGGTGGCCGCGGCGGTGCGCTGTGTGTGTTCCAGGCCGGCCCGCCGGATCTTGAGGGCCCCGGGCGAGTTGGACACTGTCGACAGCTTCTCCAACCTCTCCAGCACGCGCCGGGCAGACGGCCGCGATTCGATACCTTTGTGCAGCATCGACAGGACCAGTGCAGCCAGACCCGGGTCGACACCGCGAATAGGGGCCGGCGTGACCGTGAGATGTTGATGGCGGAAGTCGGCGGGCGTGGGGCCGATGAAAGGGAGTGCGCCGGTGAGCATCTCGTAGGCCATCACTCCGGTGGAGTAGATGTCGCTGCGGGGCTCGAGATGATCCTGTTCCCACCACTCAGGTGGTGCGTATTCGTAGGTGGCAGAGCCCTTCCACGTGAGAGCGGCGGTGGCGGCCTCGGCATAGCGGGAAATGCCGAAGTCGGTCAAACACCAGGCATCACCGATCAGCAACACGTTGTCGGGCTTGACATCACGGTGCACGATCACTTTGCCGAGGTCATCGAGAGCTGTGGCGATGTCGCGCAGGATATTGACGACCTCCTCCTGGGGGAACGCGCCGCGTGCTTCCAGGCATGCGCGGAGGTTGTCCTTCGCCAATGGCATGCGCAGCAAGTAGCTGGTCTCGTTCTCGCCGAACTCTTCGACTCGCACCACGTTGCGGGCATCGCCCAGGTCGGTGGCCAGCAGTTCACGATCTGCGCCCGGGTGTTTCTGTACGACCTTGATCGCGGCCCGCCGTTCGTCGGCGGCTACCTCGTAGACGACCCCGAACCCGCCGCGACCGAGCTCGCGCACGATGGCCCACTCGGTATCGCCGAGCTTGATGAGCTCCTGCGTCAACTCCCCGCCATCCTTTCCATTGCCCACCTAGTGGGTAGCGCCCATATCCCAAGCGCGCAGCGGCATTCTAAGTCCGGTAGCCGACAAGCTCGTATGGCATCACAACCGGTCGGCAACGGGCAGCGTTGCGCGAATCGCGACCGGCGCCGCGGCCCGTGTTCCGCTCACCGACGCTGACTACGGCGACAGTCGGGCACCCCGGGGGCCAACCGGATCAAGAATCCACGACCGGGGCACCGGTGGGCCCGCGAGAGCCGATATGAGTGTGCGCGCGGCGGCGTGGGTGAGTCGGCCGATGGCGCGGCCGGTGATCTCGGCCTCGACCGCGCGATTACTACCCGAACCCCGAATCCCGGGCGGCTCACATGGTTTCCCCGCGCTCAGGCTTCTGCTGATCCGCGCGGCGTCGGCGGTAGGCGCGCTGACGGCAGGCGTTGCAGCAGTACTTGCTGGGACGGCCCAACGATGACTGACGGATCCGGTCGAGGGGGTCGACGCGGGTTTCGCAGGGGCAGCCTTGGCAGACAGGCCCTCCGAGACGATCGGTCCAGCCATGGTGGTCACACCACACAAGCTCCGGCTGGCCGATGTCGAACGCCCGCAAGACGGTCTCCTGTAGCCGTCGCATGATCCCGTGTAGTTCGTCGTCGCTGGTGTCGTACATCCATCCCCGGATGTGGCCTGATCGGCTCGGGTGCCACAGTCGTGACACCGTGGATCGCAGCCGGACGCGGACTACCTGCACCGGAATTTTGTCGTCGGCCGCGATCTTCTCCACCGGCACTCCGTTGGCGACGCGTGTGATCAGCTGCCGTTCACTGTCGGAGATCGAGTCCAGCACTGTGGCCAACGCCGCGTGAAAACGCGGGGCGTCAGCTACATCGGTGGCTTGCTCCGCCACCGGGTCACGCTCAACCCTGCGCCGGCTCACGCTTTCTCCTCGCCCTCGAGCGGCCGTGTGCTCTGCGCCTCGTCGATGCCACGGGAAGTACCGGAAAGGTCGTCACGACTTTGGCTCTTGCGGAATCCGTACGCTGCGGCGAACGAAGCGAAGATTTGAGGAACATCCTTCTTGTCTGCACGGCACAGGGCAACGATCGTCACGACGACGATCATCGCCGTCAAGACCGTCACAGGCAGCAGGCTGCTCACTGTGAAGAGATCGGGGAGAGTCGGTACGGGGGTGGACATGGCGCCTCCGGGCACAAAAAAAGCCCCCGGGCCACCTGGGGCTTCGATTTCCTGTGGATACGAAAAATGCCTCAGACCCTGAAGGTTGAGGCATCGAGGACACAATTGTCCCCTCGCACACAGGGTAGCACATCCGAATTTTCAGCTCTCCCTGCGGGATTGGCCAGCGAGCCGTTCGACAGATCCGCAGGTAGGGGCGCTAGGGGAAGTAGTACGTGGTGCCCTACCGACTTTCGTAACGCAGTCTGGACGCAGCTCAAGACTCGGGGCTGCTGCACGGGGAGGTGACAACTGTCACCCGACCGTGCAGGAGCCCCCTCTTTGGGAGCGGCCTTGACCTTGCCGTCGCGGATGCGAGCGGTCGAGGGCACCAGGGGGGTGACGTAGTTACCCGCAGGGCTCGACGGCACAATTTTCGAGTGCCATCCAACAACCCTGCCCAGCGCCTTGCTGACCTTCTCGATCAACTGAGGAAGGTCGAGCAGGGCGCGCCGCTCAAGCAGTCGCTGGAGATCGTCTTCGGTGCGAGCAACGACACCGAATTCATCCAGAGTTTCGGATACTTCGTTGCGCTGCCAGCCAAGATCGAGCCCCTCGTCACGGCTGCCGCAGACAAGGACCACGACGACCTTCAGTGGCTGCTGAGCTGGAAGCCCAAGGTGGACGGCGTCATTGGCCGGATGTGGTCACTCACCTCCACCACTCAAGGCGTTACGCAGTTCTACGGTGACCCGGAGATTTCCGTCCTCCGCGCGTGCAGCGGACTGCTGAGCCGGGCGGGGGTCGAACCCCGTGTCGACAATGACAAGCTGGTTGAGCTGAACGAGTCGATCACGACGCTCTACTCCGATCTCCTTGCCGATACCGAGGTCCCGTCCCCGCTCAAGGAGTTCATCCTCGAACAGCTCTCCCGGATTCAAAGCGCGATTCGGCTGTGCGTTGTGCGTGGACCGAAAGCCCTCGAGGAAGCCGTCGAGACCAGCATCGGTGCTGTGGCCATCAAGGGGCCTCAGATGGTGGTGAACAACCCCACCCCGAAGACGCGGGGCTTCATGGACCGGTTCCGGGCGGTTCTCGCTGCGGTCACGCTCACGATGACGACTGGGGAGAAGGTTCTCACCACGGGCGTCGAAGCCCACAAAGCGTTGGAGCAGTGGGGCGTTCTGTAACCGTCTCGCGATCATTCCGGAACTCCCATGCCGCTCCAGATCGCTCTTCACTGGGCTTGCGTAGCCGCGATCTGTTCGGCGAGGCGGGCCTTGTCGCCGTAGTACTGGATTGGAGATGCCAGCCACGGCAGCGGAACGGAGGTGGTCACTGCGAAGCCTTCCCGTCGGCCGATCCAGCCTCGGCGGCCTCGGCGAAATAGGGGTAGAGGATAGCGCGGGAGACGCCGAAAGCGGCCGCGACCGATTCGGGTTTCTGCCCGGCGCCGAGCGCGGCCTGGGCGGCAGCAAGCTAATCGGCGGTGAGTCTGCGTGGCTGGCCAGCGCGCACGCCGCGGGCGGTAGCGACCTCTCGGGCGTGAGCGGCCCGCTCGTGCTTGAAAGTCCGCTCCATGTGCGCGAACAGCGCCAGCAGCGCGACGGCGATCTCGGCCATCGGCGAGGCGTTACTGGTGTCGATCGGGATCGGGTCTTTCAACGTCTTGATGCCCACGCCCCTGCTCGCGCAGGTCGTGGATGATGTTGAGGCACTCGCGCAGGTTGCGCCCGTAGCGGTCGAGGTTGGTTGCCACGATCCGATCGCCCTCACGCAGCATCTTCTGCAGCTTGCCCCACCCTGGGCGGTCCATGGTGGCGCCGGTCTTGCGGTCGGTGTAGATCCGGTCCTCCGGAATTCCGTACTCGCGCAACGCGACCAGCTGGCGTTCGAGGTGCTGGTGGGTGGTCGACACGACACCCGCGCGTATTCGAACCGGGCTCTGTCTCGAAACCAAGGTTTCGAGGCAGGCCAGCGCGATCGCGCCGAACCTCGGCGGGATGGGACGGGGATCACATCGATCCACTCGGGTCGGTCAGAATTCTGGACCGTGGCCGTCGCGGCCGGAGTTGAACTCTGGTGCTGGTGGCTCGAAAGGCGACCATGTGTCGGATTCGTCCGGGGGTGGGGTTCGTTTTGCGTGGTCGGTGGCCGCTTGTTTTGGGGTGAGGTGTGCGCGGCGTGTGAGTTCTGCTTGGAGTTCGGTGAGTTCTTCTTCTAGCCAGTGAGTATCGGTTGGGTTGGCGTCGTCAGAGGTACCGGGCGCGGGCCCGTACATGGTGGCCTCGTTGTCGGCAAGGTGGATGCGGAGTTCGACGGTGTGGGCGGAGTCGCGCAGTGCCGCGTCGGTAAGCAGGTGAATCGGGTTGGTTGGATCGAAGCCGCTGTCGAGGTTCGGGTCTGCGGTGTCTGTTGAGGGTGTGTGGACAGTGCGGGCGAAGGTTTCGATGGTGGTGCGGTCGGCAGGATTTGTGGTGTGCCGCCATGTCTTCCGTAGCAGAGACAGCGCGGCTGCCGGGGTGTGGTGAGTGGTGATGAAGGTGCAGCGAGCGTTCATGTGGTCGACGGGATTGTGGTCGGGGATGCCGCGTTGGTTGTCGTCGCGGCAGGTACTGCACAGCCCGTCGTCGCAGTGGTTTACGAGCGGTAGGGGGGTGTCGAGCAGGGCGCGTTCGAGTCCGCAGGCCAGGCAGGGAAGGCCGTGATGGTCGGCGACTGCGTAACGGTCGTAGTCGACGATGTAGCCGGTGTCGGCCAGGAAGCTGGTGGTTTCGGCGCGTTCTGATGCTTCGCGGGTGGGTTGATGTCGGGTGGTACCGGTGCCTTCGGGGACGGACAGGTGGGTGGGGTCGACGTCGAGATCGGCGAAGAATCGTGTGTAGGCGTCGAAGGCGTCGCGGCCAGGGTCGGGTCGGGGCGTGCGTCGGCGTGTGTGGTCGGTCCATTCGCGATGATCGCGTGCTGCGGTGCGCGGGTCGCGGATGGGGCGGGTGGTGTCTTGGGGTTGATAGAGGTGGGGATCGGTGGCAGGGATGGCGGCGAGGATGAAGGCGCGGTGGTCGGGGTAGTGGTCGGCGGCCCAGTGCAGGCGGGCGACCGCGACGGGATAGGCGCGGGTGGACAGGGTTGTGATGACTCGTCGCAGCAAGTCGCGGTCGGTGTCGTGCAGGTGTGCGGTGAGGCGCGTGAAGGTCTGTCGGGCGTCGTCGAAGCGGCCGGTGGACACCCGTTCGCCGATCTCGCCGACGATGGCGGCAGGTCCGGAATCGGGATTTCCCTGGGCTGGGTGGGCGGTCGGGTTTTCGTTGGGATCGGGTGGGTTTGGTGTCATGTTCCCGTCGGTTTCGGCTGTCGGCGTGGCGTTTTCGGTGGAGTGGGTGAGTATTTCGATGCGCCAGGCCAATGCGGTAGCAAGTTGATCGGCGCGCGGCGGGGACGCGTTGTCGTCGGTGGCGGCGAGTAGAAGTTCGTGGGCGGCGGTGATGAGATCGCGCGGTGACCAGTCGGTGGGGGCGGTGTCGATGGCGGCGACCAGCCGCGGCCATGCCGGGTCGTTGATGACGTGTTCGGCGGTGTCGGGGCCGAGGATGTCGTGCAGGTGCGGTGTCCAGTCGGGGCGCAGAGGGGGTCCGGTGGGGGTGGTCAGCGCCGCGGGATCGAGGCGCAGCCGTGACCAGAGTGCGGTGGCGGGCATGTCGTCGGGCAGCGGACGGGTGGCGGCGGCGTTGGTGAGCAGGGGGTCGACGTCGAGTCCGGCCGCGGCGGCGGTGTCGAGATAGTCGGCGAGGACGGGCCACCAGGGGTCGCTGGTGATGCGGGTGTCGAGTCGTTTGGCCAGCGGTTCCCAGGTGTGGGTGGCGGTGTGGAGGTCGCCGAGCGCATCGGTCACCCGGGCGGTGAGACGTGTTTGGTGGTCGCGTTCGCGGGTGGGAAAGCGGGTGGGGCCGGTAGGGCGTAGGTCGGTGTCGGGGACGTGGTGGGCGGCGCGCCACACCGCCAGCTCCGCGATCAGTTCCCGGTTGCCAAGTAGCGGCCGCGCCCAGCCCGGTGCAGTAGCAGCGACCCACGTGCGGGCATCGATGGTTATCCGGGCGGCGAGGTCGGCGACGATCCGCTGGTGGGCGCACAGTTGGTCGGCGATGGTTTTGTCGGTGATCTGGTCGGGGAGGCCGTTGAGCCAGGGCAGGGGTCCGGTTCCGGTGGAGTGTGCGCCGCTGGTGTCGAGGCGCCAATCCAGCACGGCGGCGGGGTCTTTCGCGGTGTCGAGTTCGCGTTCGTCGATAGCCTCGCGCAGCGCGTTAGCGGGGTTGTGGCCGGCGAGGGCGAGGATGGCGAGGTGCTGGCGCAGCGTGGGGTAGGCGGGTGCGTCGGTGAGTCCGGGCAACAGAGTTTCGGCGTGGTGGTCGAGCCGGGTGAGGGTGTCGGGTCCGAGGGTGTGTTCGGTGGCGACGCCGATGGCGTCGAGGCAGATGTCGACGGCGCGGCCGAGGCGGCGGTGGGGGTCGAGGGCGTCGCGCAGGGAGGTGTGGGCGCTGGTGTGGGTGGCCTCGCGGGCGAGGATGTGTTGCAGGACTTCGACGGCGGTGCGGGGGAGTATGGCGGGTTCGGTCCAGAAAGAGAGTTCGCTGCCGTCGATGGTGGTGGGGATGTAGAGGTGGTTGGCGTGGATGCCGCGGGTGATCGCGACGTAGAGCTGGTTGCGTGATTCGCTGCCCGTGAGCACGGTGTGGCAGGTGTCGGCGGTGGTGCCTTGGGCGGAATCGATCGTCATCGCGTACCCGAGACGCACATGCAGGCCGACGTATTCGGGAGGAAGCACCGTGGCCGGACCGGGCCGGCCGCCGGGGCGCAGGTGGGTGACGGTGAGGCTGCCGTCGGAGTGGACGGTGTCGATGTGCCAGCGGTAGCCGTTGCGCACCCAGTCGCGTTCCCCGAGAGAAAGGTGGCGGTTGTTGCGGCGGGTGCAGACGATGTCACCGGCGGACGCGGACAACCCATCTCCCAATACCGTCATAGCCGAGGCGCTTTCGGTGGTGCGGGCGAGGCGGTCGGCGCGGGCGCGGTGGTTGAGGTCGGTGACGATGTCGTGGGTCGGCGCGAGCATGATCGCGTCGCGTCCGGTGTGCCGGTCGGCGAACCAGGCGCCATAGGCTTTGTCGGCGACGGTGGCGGCGCTGCCGGAATGGATGCGCTGGTGGTCGAGGTAGAAGCCGAGACCTGATGGATCGCCGTCGCGCAGTGCGAGGCCGGCGGTGGCTTCTGCGGTGTCGGCGAAGCGCACCACGTGGGTCAAGGTGATCGTGTCGGGGGTGTGGGTGGTGTCGATTCCGGCGCCGCCGGCGTCGATGGCGGGCAGTTGTTTGTCGTCGCCGACACACCGGATGGTGGCGCCGCGGGCGGTGAGGAATTCGAACAACCGTAGCCGTTTTCGATCCGATAGTTTGATGTGTTCATCGACGATCACCAGCGTCCGGTCGTCGATTTGGTGGACCCACATCGGTACGGAGGCGGGGAAATCGTCGGCCGATCGCACGGTTTCGGGGTCATTGCGTGGTCGGTGTGGGTCGAGGATGTGGAGGAGTCGGTCGACGGTTTCGACGCGGGCGCCGGTGGCTTCGGCGAGGATCGCGGCGGGCGCGGCCTCGGGGGCCAGACCCAGGACTGTTCCGCCGGAGGCGTGCCAGGCGTCGACGAGGACGCGCATGGCGGTGGTTTTCCCGGTGCCCGCCGGGGCGGAGGCGACCGCGATGCGCGCCGCGGATGTGGAGAAGTGGGTGACCATGGCGGCTTGGCCGGCGTTGAGTTTCTTGCCTTCGTGGGCGGGATCGGTGTTGTAGGCCGCGATCGCGGCGGTCACGAAACGCTCATCGATGGTGCGGGCGCCGGGCTGGACCGACAGCGCCGTGAGGCGGTATTCGATGTCGAGTTGGCGGGCGGAGGTATAGGTCTGGGTGCCGGACCGGGTGTAGACGCTGGCGCCGTCGCGGCGCTGGAACGGCGCGGGCACAGCGGCGAGGTCGGGTTCGGCAGCGATATCGGGATCGGTCCGGGCGAGTGAATGGCGGGGCGAGAGTGCTTGGACGACAACGGCGTCGGCGACGCCCGCCCACGTATCGCGGTCGGTGAGGGCCCGGATGCGGCGTTCGGTTTCGGCGCGGATGTGGTGGTGCTGCCACACCGACCGCTGCGCCGACACCACCTCCACCACCTCACGCGCGATACCCGCGACGCGATCCTCATGGACCACCGGCGAGGGAGGCGACGCGCGGTTGATGCTGGTGGCAACGACTCGGTCGAGGATGGTGTGGCTCCCGAGCACAGTGGAGGCTTGGGTGCGCCAGTCGCGGCGTTGCTCGGCCCACGACCGCGATAGGTGTTTGGCGGGGCGGGTCTGCAACGTCGCGACCTGGGAGAGATTCCACATCTCGGCCGCGGTGGGCTCGCGCCCGAGTTGCTGGTGGAACTCGACAGTCAGCTCGCCCAGCCGTGTGCGGATGGCGGCGTCGCGGCGTGACCAGTACCGGATCAATACCGCGGGGATGCCGACGATCTCGCGGATGGGGCGTTTGTTCGGGTTGGTGCCGGCGCCGACCTCGGCGAACTCGACGCCGAGGTCGGCGCGTAGGTGGTGTTCGAGGCGGGTGTTGTAGATCTCGCTGATCGTCACGTTCAGCCGGTAGATCTGCGCCGCGTCCAGGGTCCGCCAGCGCCCGTCCGCAACGCGGACGCGGTTGGCGATGACGACGTGGGTGTGCAAATCAGGGTCCCCGCACCGGGATTCGCGGTGAACGAATCGTGCGGCGATGATGCCGTCGACATCGAGTTGACGCACCCCGTTGCGGCCCGCTCGGGTGAAGATCCCATGCTTTTGCAGCCATCGCAGTGCGTCGTCCACGGCGGCGTCGTGCGCTGCGGCGATGCGCCGGGAGACCTCGACGGGGGCGATGGCCCACAGCGCGGAGACGCTTTTGACCGGAGAGAACGTGAGGTCGAACCCGGCGACCGCCGCTGACTTCGGGCGCGAAATCTTGGCGACGAACCCGGACAACTCGCGGTCATCCAACGGCGGTCGCTCGTAATGTTCGGTGAACATTTCCGTCGCGACGTCGGTGCGAATCCGTGCGCGAACCTCGTCGGGAATCGCCGCGCGGGCGTCGACTCCGGCAGCGAGATTGTGTTCAGCGAACGCCTTGCCGCAGCGTTTTCGGAACTCGTTGTCATCGGAATAGGTGCGATACGGATTACCCAAACGTGTCGCGCGTGCCGCGATTTCGGACGCGGCTTTGAGGCTGGTTCCATTCGCAGTCTCGGAAGCGATAATGCGTGCGGTGATCGCGTCGGTGTCGGGATGGCGGCCGTGGCCGAACAACGCCCGCATCTGCGCTTCGGCGACCTCCTCACCGGGCGAGAGGCCCAGGGCGGCAAGCCCGTCACCCCACCACAGGCCGGGTTGCTCACCGTGGACGGAGTAGTAGTCCGATAGGGTTCCCGGGCCGCGGTCGGTGGCATCGGCCGCAGCGACCTGACGAAGGTAATACCGGTAGCTATCGCCCGCGAGAATTTTGTGGAGCGTCGCGGTCATCTATTCATCACATGCCCATGGCGCCCATTGTTTCCAGGTTTCGAAGGGAGGTAGTTTGTATCAAATCGCGTCATTTCCCCACGATGTAAGGAAATTCTCAGATTCCTCGATGCATGAGGTCTGCTTAAGGTGAGTGAGTGTGTGCTTAAGGTGAGTGAGTGTGTGGGGGTGAGGGGTTATGGGGGAATGGGGGTTATGGGTGGGTGTGGAATATGTGGTGTGGGGGTGGTGTGGTGAGTGTGTGTGGAGTGAGTGAGAGTGAATGTGGGGGAACGATGGTGGGGCCTGCGGGTCGGCTGTTCGCAGGCCCCACGCTGACGCACGCGAGCGCGGCTGCGCCGCGGCGGCGTGGCGTAGCCGGGTTAGTCGTGCGGGCGCCTGTCGTCGCGCGGTGCGCGGGCGTCGGGGACGGTCATGAGTGGGTGGCCCGACAGTGCAAGACCGATGGGAAGGCCGACGATGAAAATGAGCAGGTCGTGCACGCGAAACTCCTCACAGAGGGGGTGGTGGCCGGTCCGTCGCGGGGGAGGCGTCACCGCGACGGACCGGAGCGCGAGCGTCGTCTGTGTCAGGCGGCGACGGTCTGGCGTGTGGGTGGGGTGACGAGTCCGAGCCAGACGCGGCATTCGGTGCAGAACCCGTCGTCGTGGATGGCGCGGATGCGGGTGCATCCCTCGCAGCGGGCCTGGCGCTGCCCGGCACCGGTCACCGGGCCTTGACGGCGACGGGTCGCAGGCTTCGCCTGTGCCGCACCGGGTTCGACGTCGGCGCCGCGATCGGCGGCCTGCTCGGTGCGTTCGGGCTGGGGAAGGTGTTCGTCGATGATGGTGGTCAGCCAGCGCGGCGCGCGGCGCCGTGTCTCCGCGAGCAGGGCGGGCGCGGCGCCCGGGTAGCTGGTGGTGAGGAATCGGCAGTAGGTGCAGGCGAGGTCGGGGGCGGTGAATCCGGTGGGGAGTTCGGGCAGGCGCGGGGTGCGCTCGTCGCTGCGGCAGTGGTCGCACAGCCCGTCGTCGCTGCGCCGCCGCCCGTTGTCGGAGTGGATCAGGTGCTGGTCGTGGGTGGAGCGTTCGATGAAGCAGGCGACGCAGCGCCACCCGGAGATCGGGGTCATGGCTTCGCGGGTGTAGTCGACACTGTCGCCTTGGAACGGCAACTCGGGCCGCAGATCTCCGCGCACACCGGTGCGGGCATCGGCGTAGGCGAGCGCGTTGTCGTGCGAGATTCGGCGACTGGGCTCGGCGGTCGCGGCGTCGTGGGTGTGCTGGTCGGCGACGTGGTGGACGAACTCGAAATCCCAGCGTGCCCGCACGTCCTCGTCGCTGCGCGGCTGCGCGCCCTGCACGCGCTCCGACGAGGAGGGGGTGGGTTCGGCGAGCAGGCCGAGGTCGCGGAAGCGCTGCTCGCTGGCGCGGGTCCGGGAGAGCTCACCGGCCATGGTGTCGCGGTGCAGAGTGTCGGCGACGTAGGCGGCGACCGCATCGGGTTCGACGAGCGCGGGTCGGCGTTTGCCGCGGGCACGGACCCGCGCGGTGATCTGCTCGGGGGTCATGCGTGACTTGTCGGTCTGCCGTGACGGCGCGAGGTAGACGCGGGCGGGCGGGTTGCGCCACAACCGGATCGAGGTGCGCTCGGTTTCGACGGCGGTGAGGGGGGCGTAGTCGCGGAAGGCTTCGTCATCGACGCTGCCGCCGCCTGTGCGGGCGCGCTGTTCCAAGAGCGCGATCCGCCCGGCACGCTCACGCACATACAGACCGGGGTCGGTGCCGGGCAGCAGCCGCGCCAGCAGTGCGCGTTGGGGTTCGTCGTCGCGGAACGAGGCGTCCAGGCGCAGCAGCGCGGTGCGGTACGGGTAGAGGGTGAAGGTCTCGACCATCGCGTCGAGCACCTCCCGCTCAGCCGGGGTGGCGAGGGTCAGTGCGATGGTGAAGGTGCGGCGCGCGGCGCGGCGGTCACTGGTGATGCGGTAGTCGAGTTCGGCGATGGCATCGAGGAAGGTGCTGGTTTCGGTCACGAGTTCGTCCTATCGTCAATCGAAGATGTGCGAGCACCCGCTGGGACCGTCACGGCCCCGATCGAACAGGCGGGTGTCGGGCCGGTCGTGGTGACCAGCCGAGGGCGCAAGAACCAGGGAGGGACACGACGCGCGGGATATGGCGGAACGCGCCGGGGCGTGCGCGGGCGAATTCCCGCGCACACCAACCGGACTGGCTGGGGCGTGTGGGCGGCGCGCCGGGGAATTCGTGGGCGCCGGGCGCGGGCCGTCACGCGCGGCGCGGCCCGCCCTGGTAGCCCTCGGACGGCTGGTCACACCGACCGGCCAGCCGCCCGCCCCACAACGCACTCACCCCGCCCGGAACCGGGAGACGGTTCCGGGCGGGGTGAGCGAGCCGAGCAAATGGAACAGAGAGACAGTGCGTTAGAACGGGGGTGCGTCGTCGCCGAACCCCGCGCCGGCGCCGGCCATCGCCGGCTCCCGCCACGGATCCTCACCACCCGACGGGGC
Source organism: Nocardia violaceofusca NBRC 14427 (assembly GCF_963869435.1). Lineage (NCBI taxonomy): Bacteria > Bacillati > Actinomycetota > Actinomycetes > Mycobacteriales > Nocardiaceae > Nocardia > Nocardia violaceofusca. The sequence continues at coordinate 2,895 of NZ_CAWMPM010000034.1, read as the reverse complement.
CGCCGCTGGCTGATCGAACCCCGTGCTGGTGTCCGTGTCGGGGTTGCCGAACCCGTCGCGATGCGTTGTCACGGCACGGCGGGTACGTGGCCCACCGGAAGCGCCGGTGGAGGCGCGGGTGACGGTCGCGGTGGCGTAGCGCAACGAGGCGCCGACCTCGTCGACGTCAAGTTCGACGACGGTGCGTTTGTCGCCCTCGCGGGTGGTGAACGAGCGCTGCTTGAGTCGCCCGGTCACGATCACCCGCGCGCCGCGCGAGAGGGATTCGGCGAGATTCTCCGCTGCCTGTCGCCACAGGTTGCACCGCAGGAACAACGGATCGCCGTCTTTCCACTCACCGGCGTTGCGGTCGAAATACCGCGGCGTCGAGGCGACGGTGAAATTGACGACCGCCGCGCCGGCGGGGGTAAATCTGAGCTCTGGCGAGTCAGTCAGATTTCCTATGACGGTCAAGACCGTGTCACCGGCCATGGGCGTACTCCTCATTCATCAGCAAGCAGGATCGGATTGCATGCGGACCGGCCCGGCCGCGGAGTGGCAGGGCCGGTGTGGTTATTTGTCGATGGGGATGTCGTGGTAGTCGATGTCGCCGGCGGCGGCCTGTTCGACGTCGACCAACGCGAAATCGTCGTCGCCAGCGGCGATGTCAGCGAGCAGGTGCAGATATCGGGTGGTGGACTCGGACCGGGTTCGCCACAGGCTCTTGTCCAGGGTAACTTCCCGGTTGGCCAGCACCATGCCCAGCGCGAGCACCCAGGCACGGTTGGCCGACGCCGATCGGATGACTTTCACCAGTTCTTCCGTAGACCACCCGATTCCGAGCAGCTTGGTCACCAGCTGCGCCGCTCCCGGCGCCACGTTCCGTGCCAGGTACTCGGCGACGAAATGCGCGGCCTGGGTGGGTGGTTTGGTGCGTTGGAAGTATTTGGCGAGGAATTCCTCGCGCCGCTCGGCTGCGGCGACACCGCGCTTGTTCAGCTCCCGTACCCGGCGCCGCGCCAATCGTGATTCCTCCCGCGCCGCCGCAGCGCGTTCGGCGGCGGCCAGGGCCTCCTGCGGGTCGGTGGCCTGCGGGACAGGCAGCCGTAGTCCGGTGGTGTCGAGTTGGTCTGCGGGCAGGTAGTAGGTCGGGATCCAGCGGTCGCGCCAGGCGAGCCCGTCGGCGCGACGCAACCCGTCACCGGGTTCGATGTCGGGGTCGTGCTGGGTGTCCCAGTCGACGGTGTCGGGATCGACGAGCGCGCCGGTGGCGGTATCGATCAGCTCACCGTTTTCCTCGACATCGACCCACACCACCCACCGCGCCGGGTCGGCATACACGTCGGCGTCGGTGACCGGTTCGCCATCGGCGCGGGCGAGATCGGCGGCAGGTAGGTAGCCGTCGTCGGTCCCGAGTTCGTCGGTGAGGATCCCGAATCCGCAGGCGGCGTGGGGAAGTGAGGCGTGCAGGCGTCGTCGGGTTTCCTCACGGTCGGCGGCGATCGCCTTGGCCGTGTAGCCGAAGTTGTAGCGGGACGCGGAGGTTAGCTTCTCCACCGCGTCAGTGTCGCCGAGGTTGTCGTACTCGGCGATGACCGCGAGCTGATCGAGACTGAACTGTCCGTTGTCGGCGAGCTTGCGTCCGGTCGCGGACCGGCCCACCGCGGCGAGCTTGCGCACGTCGGCGCGCTTGGTCTGTTGCAGCCCTTTCGCCACCCGTGTCGGTGAGGCACCCAGATCCAGCATGAGCGCGACACCGGCGGCGTAGTCGGCCTGGGTCAACGGGATCCGGCGCTCGTTGAGGTTGATCTGGGCCATCGTGCGGTCGATGCGACGCTGCTTGGCATCGACGGTGGTGGGTGCGTCGGTGATCCACACCGGAACTCGGGCGACGCCGACGGCTTGGGCGATTAACACCCGCACCTGGCCATCGATCACATGCACGGTGCCGTCGGGTTCGCGTTCGGCCAGCACCGGCGCACCGACGCCGAACTCGCGGATCGAGTCGGCCTGTTTCGGGTGTTCGGCGACATCGAAGTCTTTGCGCACATTCTCCGCGATCACCAACTCCCGCGGATCCATATACGCCGCAGTCGCATCCGGCGGAACTGACTGGCCGTCGGAGGCGTCGTCACCGGTGGGAGAGGACTCGGGCTGGAAGCCAGTGCGCTCACCGTCGGCGGGATCGCCAGCCGCGGTGGACGTGGTCGAGTCGGTGTCGGGTTCGATGTCGGGGACAACGGAAAGGGCGGTCGAACTCACAGAAGACCTCCTACAAGGAGACGAACGGCGCGACCCACCGCTATGAATGGTGGGGGGCCGCGGTGATCTGGACGGTGAAACGGAATCGGCTAGTTCAGGCGGCTGCCTGGCTCGACACGCGGGTCACGTTGATCGGGTGCAGGCGCAGCACCCCGTGCTGGTCGTCGAGGTAGGCCCAGTGACGGCCCCGCCACCCGGCGTGCTCACCACGCCAGCGATCGGCGACGGTGGAGCCCATCTCGTCGAGGACGCGGGTGGTGCCCGCAGCGCCGCGTTGTTCGAGGCGATCGAATTCCGGGCGGGACACGGTAGGAACAGAGTTCGCAGACGGCATGAACACAAACCTTTCCGATAGGGGACCGAAGACGAGAAGACAAAACGAGAGCGGTACTGGTCAACAGTGGAGATCGACACCGAAGGTGCGGGCGGTCGTGTGTGTAATCGACGACAGGCTGAAATTGGAGTGGAGACGTTCCCGCACGCGGTGTGGTGTCGAGGGCTTGGTGAAACGATGCTGGGGGTCGGAGGTCGATGCCGCGTCTAGCGCGGTCGAGGCCAGCACTCCATCGCCTCGGTGTTAGGCCGAGAACGCCAGCAGAGCCGCGGCATGGGCGCGTTCGGGATTTGGCCTCGGCCCAACATCGGCCGGTCGGG